>NZ_FMTK01000007.1:0-255109 GCF_900100025.1 Pseudomonas sp. NFACC56-3
CGTAAGGACGTACATGTTGGGCTGCTATGAGTTTGGGTTGATGGCCACAACTGACTGCGAATCGCCCCATGAAATGCGCACCGCCGCAGGCTTCCATAGCCAGGGTGCAAGGGGGCAGTTGAGCAATGAAGGCAAAAACCTGAGCGCGTGAAACCTTGGCACGGAACAGGTGGCGCCCGCGGTTATCTTGACCGTAGAAGTGGAAGCAGTTTTTGCCTAGATCCAAGCTGGTAATAGCAAGATTGTCAGTATTCATGGCGGCGGTCTCCGGTAGATCCCCCAGTGAAAGCTTAGCTTTCACTGGGGGAGGTCTGAGAGGACCATTTCATTAGGGGTGGCTGTGTGTTTCTGAAGATTGGGCAAATCGCAGGCAAACAAAAACGCCCGGCATCTAGCCGGGCGTCTTGTATTGACTTGTTAGCGAGCGCGGTAAGTGATGCGCCCTTTGCTCAAGTCATAGGGCGTCAGCTCGACGCGCACTTTGTCACCGGTAAGAATACGAATGTAGTTCTTGCGCATCTTGCCGGAGATATGCGCGGTTACGACGTGCCCATTTTCCAACTCCACACGAAACATGGTGTTGGGCAGGGTGTCGACGACAGTGCCTTCCATTTCGAAGCTGTCTTCTTTCGACATGCAGTAAAGCCCTCGGTGTCCAGTGAATGGCCCGGTGCAACTGCGCCAGGCAAAAGCGGCGTGCATTGTGCCCGAAAAAGGGGGTTCAAGCCAAGGGGTTCTAGCTTTTAAGCCAAAGGCTTCTAACTCAGGACGACCCACCGCTGGTTAATCAGCAATTCGATAGGCCGATATTGGGTCTTGTAGTTCATTTTCTTGCAGTTCTTGATCCAGTAGCCCAAGTACACCGCTTCCAGCCCCAGGCGCCGGGCTTCGTTGATTTGCCAGAGAATGGCGAAGCGCCCCAGGCTGCGCCGTTCTTCTTGCGGCTCATAGAAGGTGTAGACCGCTGAAAGGCCGTTGGGCAGCAGGTCCGTGACAGCGATGGCGACCAGTCGCCCCTCCAGCCGGAACTCATAGAAGCGGGAAAACGGCAGGTCGCGCACCAGGAAGGTCGAGAACTGATCCCGGCTGGGCGGGTACATGTCGCCATCGGCATGGCGTTGTTCGATGTAGCGTTGGTACAGGTCGAAGTATTCCTCGGTGAACTGCGGCTTGGCCGGGCGGACCTGAAGGTCGGCGTTGCGCTTGAAAATGCGTTTCTGCTGGCGATTGGGTAAAAATTGCGCCACGGGAATGCGCGCCGGGACGCAGGCGTTGCAATGTTGGCAATGGGGCCGGTAGAGGTGATCGCCACTACGACGGAAGCCCATTTCCGACAGGTCTGCGTAGACATGCACATCCATGGGCTGGCTAGGGTCGAGGAACAGCGTCGTGGCCTGCTCCTCCGGCAGGTAACTGCAAGAGTGGGGCTGAGTGGCATAGAACTTCAAGCGCGCCAACTCGGTCATGATCGGCCCTCGGAATAAGCTTTGGATTTAATTGTAAGCCAGGAGCGCGAATGTCGCTCAGCAAACCCATGTTGCCTGGTTGGGCAGGTCCAGATGTGCCTTTAGATAGCCCGCAAATTCGCTGCGTGGAATCGACCGAGCGCCCAGGCTGTGCAGGTGTTCGGTGGGCATCTGACAGTCGATCAGCACGAAACCGGCGGCCTTGAGGTGTTGGACCAGGGTGGCGAAGCCGAATTTCGACGCATTGTCGGCCCGGCTGAACATGGACTCGCCAAAAAACAACTGGCCCATGGCCAAGCCATACAGGCCGCCCACCAGCCTCCCCTGATCCCAGACTTCGACCGAATGAGCGAAACCGCGTCGGTGCAGTTCCCGATAAGCGGTTTGCATGGCGTCGGTGATCCAGGTGCCCTCGGCATAGTCTCGCGGCGCCGCGCAGGCCTGGATGACCGCGGCAAAATCCCGATCGAACGTCACTTCATAGCGCTGCTTGCGCAACAGTTTGCCCAGGCTGCGGGATATGTGCAGTTCGTCGGGGAACAACACCGTGCGTGGATCCGGCGACCACCACAGGATCGGTTGCCCCTCGGAAAACCATGGGAAGCAGCCGTGGCGGTAGGCCTGGATCAGCCGGTCGGCGGATAGATCGCCACCGGCGGCCAATAATCCGTTGGGATCGCGCATGGCTTTTGCCAGTGGCGGAAATTCGAGGCTGTTGCGTTGTAACCAGGTCAGCATGGGTGTCCGGCTTTCGTGGAAGGGGAGGGCGGCAGATGCGGGGCTCGCCCGTCAGCGAGCACCCGCCTGGAAGGTTAACCGTCAAACGGCAGGGATGTCATCGAGATACTTCTCCGCGTCGAGTGCGGCCATGCAGCCGGCGCCAGCGGAGGTAATCGCCTGGCGATAGACATGGTCGGCCACGTCGCCTGCGGCGAATACGCCTTCGATATCGGTCGCGGTGGCGTTGCCTTCGCTGCCGCCGCGCACGAGCAGGTAGCCGTCGCGCATCGTCAACTGGCCCTGGAACAGATCGGTATTGGGTTTATGGCCGATGGCGATGAATACCCCGGCGAGGGACAAGGTGCTGGTTTCGCCGGTCTCGCTGTGCCGCAGGCGCGCGCCGGTCACGCCGCTGGCGTCGCCCAGGACTTCATCCAGGTTCTGGTTCCAGTGCAGCTTGATATTGCCGCTGGCGGCCTTTTCGAAGAGTTTGTCCTGGAGGATTTTCTCGGCGCGCAGCTTGTCGCGGCGGTGAATCAGGTGCACTTCCCTGGCGATGTTCGACAGGTACAGGGCTTCCTCGACCGCGGTATTGCCGCCGCCGACGACCGCTACCACCTGGTTGCGATAGAAAAAGCCATCGCACGTCGCGCACGCCGAAACCCCTTTGCCGGCGAAGCTTTCTTCCGAGGGCAGCCCCAGGTACTGGGCCGAAGCGCCGGTGGCAATGATCAGCGCATCGCAGGTGTAGATGCCGCTGTCGCCGATCAATTCGAAGGGGCGCTGCTGCAACTTGGCGGTGTGGATATGGTCGTAGACGATCTGCGTGTCGAAACGCTCGGCGTGCCGTTGCATGCGCTCCATCAGTACCGGGCCGGTCAGGCCTTCGACATCGCCGGGCCAGTTATCGACTTCCACGGTGGTGGTGAGCTGGCCACCGGCCTGCAGGCCAGTAATGACAACGGGTTTGAGGTTGGCGCGGGCGGCATAGACAGCCGCGCTGTACCCCGCAGGGCCGGAACCCAGAATGATCAGGCGTGAATGCTTCGCTTCGCTCATAAAAACACCTCATAAGCCTTTGTCACAAAAGAGAATGCATGGTCCAATTGGCGCAGACAAACCCGTACAATGCCTGGGTTTTGAACGCGGGAGGGGCTAAAGATCAACATTTTCGGCCACGCCTGCAGTTTTCTGGATGCACCTCACAGTGGTAAAAGTAGTACCGGTTGTGCACATTCACTTTTTTACCTGCTCGTCATGGGCAGTTTTTTATAGTCATTCAACAGATGGACGCGCCATTGGCGCAGGAAAAGAAGCGTTTTGAAGAAATCCACCGCAGCACCCAAACCAGTCGTTCCGCTCTGGCGCCAGCAACTGCACTACCGGCTCAAGGAAGGTGCATTGATCGCCATCGGCGCCCTGTGCCTGTTCCTGATGATGGCCCTGCTGACCTACGGCAAGGACGATCCGGGCTGGAGCCATAACAGCAAGATCGAGGACGTGCAGAATTTCGGCGGTCCGGCCGGTTCCTACAGCGCCGACATCCTGTTCATGGTGCTGGGCTATTTCGCCTACATTTTCCCGTTGCTGCTGGCGATCAAGGCCTACCAGATCTTCCGCCAGCGCCACGAGCCGTGGCAGTGGAGCGGCTGGCTGTTCTCCTGGCGCCTGATCGGCCTGGTGTTCCTGGTGTTGTCGGGGGCCGCGCTGGCCCATATCCATTTCCATACGCCCACCGGTTTGCCGGCCGGGGCGGGTGGCGCGCTGGGGGAAAGCCTCGGCGACCTGGCCAGGAACGCCCTGAACATCCAGGGCAGTACATTGTTGTTCATCGCCCTGTTCCTGTTTGGCCTGACGGTATTCACCGACCTGTCCTGGTTCAAGGTCATGGACGTCACCGGCAAGATCACCCTCGACCTGATCGAATTGATCCAGGGCGCCATGAACCGCTGGTGGGCGGCGCGCACCGAGCGCAAGCAACTGGTGGCGCAATTGCGTGAAGTCGACGACCGCGTCCACGACGTGGTGGCCCCGACGACGCCGGACAAGCGTGAGCAGGCCAAGGTCAAGGAACGCCTGATCGAGCGTGAGCAGGCCTTGAGCAAGCACATGTCCGAGCGCGAGAAGCAGGTGCCGCCGGTCATCACCATGGCCCCGGCCAAGCCGCCGGAGCAGAGCAAGCGGGTGCAGAAAGAGAAACAGGCGCCGCTGTTCGTCGACAGCGCGGTGGAAGGCACCTTGCCGCCGATCTCGATCCTGGACCCAGCGGAAAAGAAACAACTCAATTATTCCCCCGAATCCCTGGCGGCCGTCGGCCATCTGCTGGAGATCAAGCTCAAGGAGTTCGGGGTCGAGGTGTCGGTGGATTCGATCCACCCGGGCCCGGTGATTACCCGCTACGAAATCCAGCCCGCCGCCGGCGTGAAGGTCAGTCGCATCGCCAACCTGGCGAAGGACCTGGCGCGTTCCCTGGCCGTGACCAGCGTGCGGGTGGTGGAAGTGATTCCCGGCAAGACCACCGTGGGCATCGAGATTCCCAACGAAGACCGGCAGATCGTGCGTTTCTCCGAGGTGCTGTCGACGCCTGAGTATGACAACCACAAGTCGCCGGTCACCCTGGCCCTGGGCCACGACATCGGCGGCAAGCCGGTCATCACCGACCTGGCGAAGATGCCCCACCTGCTGGTGGCCGGTACTACCGGTTCCGGTAAGTCGGTGGGCGTGAACGCGATGATCCTGTCGATTCTGTTCAAGTCCGGCCCGGAAGACGCCAAGCTGATCATGATCGACCCGAAAATGCTCGAACTGTCGATCTACGAGGGCATTCCGCACTTGCTGTGCCCGGTGGTCACCGACATGAAGGACGCCGCCAACGCCCTGCGCTGGAGCGTCGCCGAGATGGAGCGCCGCTACAAGCTGATGGCGAAGATGGGCGTGCGCAACCTGTCGGGCTTCAACGCCAAGGTCAAGGAGGCCGAAGAGGCCGGTACGCCATTGAGCGACCCGTTGTATCACCGCGAGAGCATCCACGACGAAGCGCCGCTGCTGCACAAGCTGCCGACCATCGTGGTGGTGGTGGACGAATTCGCCGACATGATGATGATCGTCGGCAAGAAGGTCGAAGAACTGATCGCCCGTATCGCCCAGAAGGCCCGTGCGGCCGGTATCCACCTGATCCTCGCCACGCAGCGGCCATCGGTGGACGTGATCACCGGCCTGATCAAGGCCAACATCCCGACCCGCATGGCGTTCCAGGTATCGAGCAAGATCGACTCGCGGACCATCATCGACCAGGGTGGCGCCGAGCAGTTGCTGGGGCATGGTGACATGCTCTACATGCCGCCGGGCACCAGCCTGCCGATTCGTGTGCACGGTGCGTTCGTTTCCGATGACGAAGTGCACCGCGTGGTGGAAGCCTGGAAGTTGCGTGGCGCCCCAGAATACAACGACGACATCCTCAACGGTGTCGAAGAAGCCGGCAGCGGTTTCGAGGGCAGCAGTGGCGGCGGTGACGACGACGCTGAAACCGATGCGCTCTATGACGAAGCGGTGCAGTTCGTCCTGGAGAGCCGCCGGGCCTCCATTTCCGCCGTCCAGCGCAAGCTGAAGATTGGCTACAACCGCGCCGCCCGCATGATCGAAGCCATGGAAATGGCCGGGGTGGTGACGGCCATGAACACCAACGGTTCGCGCGAAGTGCTGGCGCCGGGCCCGATGCGCGACTAATGACCCGGGCGGCCTGCCAAAGCGCCGCTCGAACCCCCACGACTTCATGAGGACTCCCATGCGCCTGATTCGCATGTTGCTGTTGCCCGTACTGGCCTTGTCTACCTTGTCGGCCCACGCCGGCGAAAAGGACGTGGCTCGCCTGACCCAATTGTTGGAAACATCCAAGACGCTGACCGCGCGCTTTTCCCAGCTGACCCTGGATGGCAGCGGCACCCAACTGCAGGAAACCGCCGGTGACATGGCCCTGCAGCGTCCGGGCCTGTTCTACTGGCACACCGATGCGCCGGCCGAGCAACTGATGGTGTCCGATGGCAAGAAAGTCTCGCTGTGGGACCCGGACCTGGAACAGGTGACCATCAAGACCCTCGACCAGCGCCTGACCCAGACGCCGGCCTTGCTGCTGTCGGGTGACATTTCCAAGATCAGCCAGAGCTTCGACATCACCTCCAAGGAAGCCGGTGGGGTGATCGACTTCACCCTCAAGCCCAAGACCAAGGACAGCCTGTTCGATAGCCTGCGCCTGTCGTTCCGCAACGGCCTGGTCAACGACATGCAACTGATCGACAGTGTTGGCCAGCGCACCAATATCCTGTTCACCGGGGTCAAGGCCAACGAGTCGATCGCCGCGTCCAAGTTCAAGTTCGACATCCCCAAGGGTGCCGATGTGATCCAGGAATAAGACGCCTACCCTGTGGGAGCGGGCTTGCTCGCGAATGCGGTATCGCATTCAGCATCAGTGTTGACTGACACACCGCATTCGCGAGCAAGCCCGCTCCCACCAGGTGATCTGCATCAGCCCCCAGCGGAGGTTTTGTAGTAATCATGGACCTGTTTCGAAGCGCCCCGATTGCCCAGCCACTGGCGGCTCGCCTGCGCGCGACCAACCTGGATGAGTACGTCGGCCAGGAACATGTGCTCGCCCGCGGCAAGCCTCTGCGCGAGGCCCTGGAGCAGGGCGCGCTGCACTCGATGATCTTCTGGGGGCCGCCGGGCGTGGGCAAGACCACCCTGGCGCGGCTGCTGGCGGAAGTCTCGGACGCTCACTTCGAAACGGTGTCGGCAGTGCTGGCCGGGGTCAAGGAAATCCGCCAGGCGGTGGAAGTGGCCAAGCAGCAGGCTGGGCAGTACGGCAAGCGCACGATCCTGTTCGTCGACGAAGTGCACCGGTTCAACAAGTCCCAGCAGGACGCATTCCTGCCCTACGTGGAAGACGGCACGCTGATTTTTATCGGTGCCACCACCGAAAACCCTTCGTTCGAACTCAACAACGCGTTGCTCTCGCGGGCACGGGTTTATGTGCTCAAGAGCCTCGACGAGACGGCGATGCGCAAGCTGGTGCATCGGGCGCTGACCGAGGAGCGCGGCCTGGGCAAGCGGCATTTGAGCCTCAGCGATGAAGGCTTCCAGATCCTGTTTTCAGCCGCCGATGGCGATGGCCGGCGCTTGCTCAACCTGCTGGAAAACGCCTCGGACCTGGCCGAAGACGACAGCGAGATTGGCGTCGAGCTGCTGCAAAGCCTGCTGGGCGATACCCGGCGCCGTTTCGACAAGGGCGGCGAGGCGTTCTACGACCAGATTTCGGCGTTGCACAAATCCATCCGTGGTTCCAACCCCGACGCGGCCCTGTACTGGTTTGCGCGCATGATCGACGGCGGTTGCGATCCGCTGTACCTGGCGCGGCGCGTCGTGCGCATGGCCAGCGAAGACATCGGCAATGCCGACCCCCGGGCCCTGAGCCTGTGCCTGGCGGCATGGGACGTGCAGGAACGCCTTGGCAGCCCGGAAGGTGAACTCGCCGTGGCCCAGGCCATCACTTACCTGGCCTGTGCGCCGAAGAGCAACTCCGTGTACATGGGCTTCAAGGCGGCGATGCGCAGCGCCACCGAGCACGGCTCCCTCGAAGTGCCGCTGCACCTGCGCAACGCGCCGACCAAGCTCATGAAGCAACTGGGCTATGGCGAAGAATACCGTTATGCCCATGACGAGCCGGACGCCTATGCCGCCGGCGAAGATTATTTTCCCGATGAACTCGAACCCCAGCGCTTCTACCAGCCAGTACCGCGGGGCCTTGAACTGAAGATCGGCGAGAAGCTCAACCACCTGGCACAACTGGATCGCCTGAGTCCACGACAGCGGAGAAAATCTTGATCCCCCTGATACTTGCCGTTTCCGCTGGCGGCATCGCCGGCACGTTGTTGCGTTTCGCCACGGGCAACTGGATCAACGCAAATTGGCCCCGGCACTTCTATACCGCGACGCTGGCCGTTAATATCGTGGGCTGTCTGCTGATCGGCGTTCTATACGGTCTGTTTTTGATTCGCCCGGAAGTGTCCATCGAGGTGCGGGCCGGGCTGATGGTTGGCTTTCTCGGCGGCCTGACGACTTTTTCATCCTTTTCACTGGATATGGTGCGCCTGCTGGAAAGCGGGCAGGTGCCGCTGGCCCTGGGCTATGCGGCCATCAGCGTATTCGGCGGGCTGCTCGCCACCTGGGCCGGCCTGTCCTTGACCAAACTTTGATAACGAGAGACCGACATGCTCGATTCCAAACTGTTACGTAGCAACCTCCAGGACGTAGCGGACCGCCTGGCTTCCCGTGGCTTTGCCCTGGACGTCGCGCGCATCGAAGCGCTGGAAGAACAGCGCAAGACCGTCCAGACCCGCACCGAGGCCCTGCAGGCTGAACGTAACGCGCGCTCCAAGTCCATCGGCCAGGCCAAGCAGCGTGGCGAAGACATCGCGCCGCTGATGGCCGATGTCGAGCGCATGGCGGGTGAGTTGAGCGCGGGCAAGGTCGAGTTGGACGCGATCCAGACCGAGTTGGATTCGATCCTGCTGGGCATCCCGAACCTGCCGCACGAATCGGTGCCGGTCGGTGAAGACGAAGACGGCAACGTCGAAGTGCGCCGTTGGGGCACGCCGACAACCTTCGATTTCCCGGTGCAGGACCACGTGGCCCTGGGCGAGAAGTTCGGCTGGCTGGACTTCGAAACCGCCGCCAAGCTGTCGGGCGCCCGTTTCGCCTTGCTGCGCGGGCCGATTGCGCGCCTGCATCGCGCCCTGGCGCAGTTCATGATCAACCTGCACGTCACCGAACACGGTTACGAAGAAGCCTACACCCCGTACCTGGTCCAGGCCCCGGCGCTGCAGGGCACCGGTCAGTTGCCGAAGTTCGAGGAAGACCTGTTCAAGATCAGCCGCGATGGCGAGGCCGACTTGTACCTGATCCCGACCGCCGAAGTGTCGCTGACCAACATCGTGGCCGGCGAGATCGTCGACGCCAAGCAACTGCCGATCAAATTCGTCGCCCACACGCCGTGCTTCCGCAGTGAAGCCGGGGCGTCGGGCCGTGATACCCGCGGCATGATCCGCCAGCACCAGTTCGACAAGGTCGAGATGGTCCAGATTGTCGAGCCGTCGAAATCCATGGAAGCGCTGGAGAGCCTGACCGCCAACGCCGAGAAGGTCCTGCAACTGCTGGAACTGCCGTATCGCACCCTGGCGCTGTGCACCGGCGACATGGGCTTCAGCGCGGTCAAGACCTACGACCTGGAAGTCTGGATTCCGAGCCAGGATAAGTACCGCGAGATTTCGTCGTGCTCCAACTGCGGCGACTTCCAGGCCCGCCGCATGCAAGCGCGTTTCCGCAACCCGGAAACCGGCAAGCCGGAACTGGTCCATACCCTCAATGGCTCCGGCCTGGCGGTGGGGCGTACCCTGGTGGCGGTGCTGGAGAACTACCAGCAGGCCGACGGTTCGATCCGTGTGCCCGAGGTGTTGAAACCCTACATGGGCGGCATCGAGGTCATCGGCTAAATGGACTATTTGCCACTGTTCCACAACCTGCGCGGCAGCCGCGTGCTGGTGGTCGGCGGCGGGGAGATTGCCTTGCGCAAGTCCCGCCTGCTGGCCGATGCCGGCGCGTTGCTGCGGGTGGTCGCACCCGACATCGAACCACAGTTGCGGGATCTGGTCAGTGGCAGCGGCGGCGAGTGTGTCCAGCGCGGTTACCTTGAGTCGGATCTGGACGGTTGCGGGCTGATCATTGCCGCCACCGACGACGAACCGCTCAATGCCCAGGTCTCGGCCGACGCCCACAAGCGTTGCGTGCCGGTCAACGTGGTGGATGCGCCGGCCCTGTGCAGCGTGATCTTCCCGGCGATCGTCGACCGCTCGCCCTTGGTGATCGCGGTGTCTAGTGGCGGCGACGCGCCGGTGTTGGCGCGGCTGATCCGGGCCAAGCTGGAAACCTGGATTCCCTCGACCTATGGGCAGTTGGCCGGGCTGGCAGCGCGTTTTCGCAATCAGGTCAAGCAACTGTTTCCCGATGCCCAGCAGCGCCGGGCGTTCTGGGAAGAAGTGTTCCAAGGCCCGATCGCCGACCGCCAACTGGCCGGGCAGGGTGGCGAAGCCGAGCGCTTGCTGCGGGAAAAGATCGACGGCCAGGCGCCGAACGCGCCGGGCGAAGTCTATCTGGTGGGGGCCGGGCCGGGTGATCCGGACCTGTTGACCTTCCGCGCCTTGCGTTTGATGCAGCAGGCGGATGTGGTGCTGTACGACCGCCTGGTGGCGCCGGCGATCCTCGAACTGTGCCGGCGCGACGCCGAGCGCATCTACGTTGGCAAGCGCCGCGCCGAACACGCCGTGCCCCAGGACCAGATCAACCAGCAATTGGTCGACCTGGCCCGCCAGGGCAAGCGCGTGGTGCGGTTGAAGGGCGGCGATCCGTTCATCTTCGGCCGTGGTGGCGAGGAGATCGAAGAGCTGGCGGCCCATGGCATCCCGTTCCAGGTCGTTCCGGGCATCACCGCCGCCAGTGGTTGTGCGGCCTACGCCGGGATCCCGCTGACCCACCGCGACTACGCCCAATCGGTGCGTTTCATCACCGGCCATCTCAAGGACGGCACCAGCGACTTGCCATGGGCCGACTTGGTGTCGCCGGCGCAGACGCTGGTGTTCTACATGGGCTTGGTCGGCCTGCCGATGATCTGCGACGAGCTGATCAAGCACGGTCGCGCGGCGGATACGCCAGCGGCGTTGATCCAGCAGGGCACCACGTCGAACCAGCGGGTCTTTACCGGTACTTTGGCGGACTTGCCACGGCTGGTGGCCGAGCATGAGGTGCATGCGCCTACGCTGGTGATCGTTGGGGAAGTGGTGCAGTTGCGCGAGAAACTGGCCTGGTTTGAAGGGGCTCAGGGGCAGGTCTAGAGACCGCGTTGCGCCCTTCGCGAGCAAGCCCGCTCCCACATTTGATTGCGTTCAGCCGAAGAATTAAGGCTTACACCGATCCAATGTGGGAGCGGGCTTGCTCGCGAAGAGGCCCTCAACTGCAATAAGGATCCCGGATCAATCCCGGGTCCCAAGCCAGATCCCTTTCCCACTCAACCTTTCCCGATCATGGGCGACCGTGAAGTCCTGCTTCGGCCCCTTGGGCACGATCCCGTTAGGGTTGATGGTCTTGTGGCTGCCGTAGTAATGGCCCTGGATATGGGTGAAGTCCACGGTTTCGGCAATGCCCGGCCACTGGTACAGCTCTCGCAGCCAGTTCGACAGGTTCGGATAATCGGCGATGCGCCGCAGGTTGCATTTGAAGTGACCGAAATACACCGCGTCGAAACGGATGATCGTGGTGAACAGGCGGATATCCGCCTCGGTCAGGTATTCGCCAGCCAAGTAGCGTTTGGTCGCAAGCAAGGTCTCCAGCCGGTCCAGTTCGGCGAATAAACCGTCGAACGCTTCTTCGTAGGCCGCTTGGGTGGTGGCGAATCCGGCGCGATACACGCCGTTGTTGACCGTCGGGTAGATCCGCTCGTTCAAGGCATCGATATCGCGGCGCAGGTGCTCGGGATACAGGTCCAGGTCGTTGCCCGTCAAACCATCGAAGGCACTGTTGAACATGCGGATGATTTCCGCCGATTCGTTGTTGACGATGCGCTGCTGGCGTTTGTCCCACAGCACTGGCACCGTGACGCGGCCGGTGTAGTCCGGCGTGTCGGCGGTGTAGCGCTGATGCAGGAATTGCAGAGAGTCGAGTTTGTCGCCTGTGGAGCCGTGGGCCTTGTCGAAGGTCCAGCCGTTTTCCAGCATCAGGTAGCTGACCACCGAGACATCGATCAGCGCCTCCAGGCCCTTGAGCTTGCGCACGATCAGCGTGCGGTGGGCCCAGGGGCAGGCCAGGGAGACATACAAATGGTAGCGCCCGGCCTCGGCGGCAAAGCCGCTCTCGCCCGAGGGGCCGGCGCTGCCATCGGCGGTCACCCAATGACGGCGCTGCGCCTGTTCGCGCTGGAAGGTGCCGTCCTTGCTTTCATACCACTGGTCCTGCCAGCGGCCCTTGACCAACAAACCCATCTGGATATCCTCGCTCAATCATCATTGGAGGCGAGTCTATTCCCATAGGTTCGAACTAAAAGCGCAAAGGTTGGGCGTTAATGATCGGTTAGATCGAACGATCCCGCGCGTCCCAGTACTGCCGGGCTTTATCGAACGCTTCTTCGCGAGTCAGGCCCAGGCCGCGCAAGGCCAGTGCCATGGTGGCGATCAGCGCCAGTTGCGGGTAGCTGTCCTCGACGTCACCGCGCCAGATCGCCTTCAAATGCTCGGGGTCGAGGCTCTCCGGTTTGACATGGCGCTGCTCGGCCAGGCGCGGCCATTCTTCGTCCCAACTGGCACCGCCGGTGGTGCCGTACAGGTGACTGTCGGCGTCCGGGTTGATCTCGATTTCGCCGCCGTCGCCCTTGATCACGATGGCGGTGTCACCGAGCAAGCCGCTGGCATCGCGATGCACGGCCTGGTAGCCCGGATGGAAGATGCTTTGCAAGCCGCAGCGGGCGGCCAGTGGGTTGAGAATCCGGGCCAGGGAATGGATCGGCGAGCGCAGGCCCAAGGTGTTGCGCAGGTCGATCATCCGCTGCATTTGCGGCGCCCAGTCCACCAGCGGCATGAAGGCCAGGCCGCCGTGGTCCAGCGCGCTGCCGACCTGTTGCCAATCCCGGCACAGCGGGATCTGCAGCAAGCCCAGCAATTGTTCGGTGTAGAGGCGACCGGCCGTGTGGGCGCCGCCGCCGTGCATGAAAATCCGCACACCGTTCTGCCCCAGGCACTTGGCCGCCAGCAGGTACCACGGCAAATGGCGCTTCTTGCCGGCGTAGGTCGGCCAGTCGAGGTCCACCGTCAACGCCGGGACCACCAGGCGTTCACGCAGGGCTTCGGTGAAGCCGGCCATTTCCTCGGCGCTTTCCTCCTTGTGCCGCAGCAGCATCAGGAAGGCGCCCAGTTGGGTGTCCTCGACCTTTTCATCGAGCACCATGCCCATGGCCTCGCGGGCTTCTTCGCGGGTCAGGTTGCGGGCGCCGCGCTTGCCTTTGCCAAGGATGCGCACGAACTGGGCGAACGGGTGTTCGGCCGGGGTCTCAAGGGTCAGTGCAGGAAAATCGGTCATAAGCAATTCGTCGGTTTGGGCAGGCCCGCCAGCTTGGCGGCGAGTTTGGCGGGAGTGCCTTTGAACAATCGGTTCAGGTGCAGGCTGTTGCCTTTGTCCGCCCCCAGTTTCAGTGCCGTGTACTTGATCAGCGGCCGGGTTGCGGGGGAGAGCTGGAATTCGTCGTAGAAACCCCGTAGCAGTTCAAGGATTTCCCAGTGTTCGGGACTCAACTCGATGTCCTCGGCGCTGGCCAGGGCCGTGGCGACTTCGGCCGACCAGTCGTCCAGGTCGGCCAGGTAGCCGTCCTTGTCCAGCGCGATGGCGCGGTCGCCCACGTTCAGCGTGTTCATAGCCAGGTGTTGACCTTGTCGTGCTCGATCGATAGCTCGACGAAACCTGAGTAGTTGATGGCTTCGGCCCAGTCTGGTGTGCCCAGGGCGCGGGCCTGGAGGTCTTCGGCGAGCACGAACAGCTTCACGTCGGCGGCCTGCAGCCGTTCGAACGATGGGCTGCCCGGTTGCAACGCGTACGTCGCGTCGCCGCACAGCAGCAGCGCATCCTGATTGCCCAGCACCCGCAAGCAACTGGCGAGGCGGTTATCGCCGAAGGGCGAATGAGACAACACATGCAAAGTCGACATCAGAGGGTGATCACCTGGTCGTAACGGTCTATGAGCGCGGCGATGTCCGGCGCGCTCAGTACTTTCACCTCGCCCAGCGCCAGGGCAGCGCTGGCAACGCCGCGTTCGGCGGCACTGTCGGCGCAGAGGAACAGGTCTTCGACGCCGAACATCGGCAACGCCTGCAGGTTGGCGCTCAGGTCTTTTTGCTGGACCGCCTTGGCGTTTTGGCCGGCGGTGAGCTGGAACACGCCGTCATCGAGAAACAGCAGGCCGATGGGCAGGTCGAACGCGCCGCCGGCCAGGACGATGTCCAGGGCTTCACGGGCGCCGGGGCCGGACCAGGGGGCCTGGCGGCTGATCAGCAATAAAGACTTGGCCATCACGCGCCTCCAAAACAGATCAAGCGGTCGGCGTCCTGGATCGCATCGTGCAACTGGCCCAGCCCGGACAAGGCCCAGGGCGCTTCGACACTGGCCGCCGCACGCTGGTAGCGCTGGGCTTCTTCCTCGTTCAACACCCCACGACGCAACGCCGCCGCGATGCAGACCACACCGTCGAGCCGGTTGTCGTTGACGAATGCGCGCCACTGCTGGGGCAGGTCCTGTTCGTCCTGGGGCGTGACGACACTGGCGCAGGCGTTATAGACGCCGTCCTGATAGAAAAACAGCCGCACGATCTCATGTCCACCTGCCAGCGCCGCCTGGGCAAACAGCAAGGCACGGCGCGAGGAGGGCGCATGGGCGGCGGAAAACAGCGCAATGGCGAACTTCATGACAGACCCGATCAGCAAAACTGCGGCCATGATAAAGCTTTATGGGCGGTGGGGCGATTGCCAGGAAAGGGCGAGGTCTCTGGATCAGGTACCTTGTGGCGAGGGAGCTTGCTCCCGCTGGGGCGCGCAGCGGCCCCAAGAGCTTGCCAACGGAATGTGTCAGGCGACCAAGGTGAATGTAGGGGGCTGCTTCGCAGCCCAGCGGGAGCAAGCTCCCTCGCCACAGGGGACAGAGCTAGACCTTGAGCCCATGCAACTCGCAATACTCCGCCCACGCCATCCCCGCCATCTCCGCCACTTCCCTGTGCACGTCCAGACGCTGGGCCTGGTACTCCCCCGGCGAGGCGGCGGTCAGTTGCAAAGTCAGTTCCCAGGCAAACAGGCCCAGGCGCTCGGCCTCGGCTTCGAACGCTTCGTGCAAGCGCTCGGCGCGGTACTGCTCGGCGGTCTCGCCCTTGGCCTGGGCCAGCAGCGGGTTGAGGTGGTCCAGTTCGTGGCGCAGTTCGGGGCGCTCATCGAGAAACTTTGCCAGGGCCCGTTCGTGTTGCTGTTCGGTTGCCGCCATGGTCACTCCTTGGGAGACGAAGACTGCTTCTTGCTGGCCTTGGCCGCAGCCGCCAGGCATTCGAGGGCGAATTGTTCGGTGTAGGTCATCTGGATCGGCGTGGTTTCGCCCTTGACGGTGCGTTCGCCGTCGAGGATGTAGCGAATCCGTTTGTCGGTGACGCCGATGCGCTTGGCGATCCACAAAGGTGTCTGGCCGATCTGGCTGATCAGTTTGTCGGCATATTCCGGGGTAGGTTTGTAGAACTCGGCGTTGGGAGTCATGGGTGTTCCGCGTGGCTGGTGGCGATGGCGCGACAGATTGCGTGAATCGGTGCTCGCTGTCGCGGATAAATTTCAGTAAAGCAGCACGATGGCTCGGGCCGCAGTGCTACAGTCCGTTTTTTTCGATGAGTGAACGCAATGCGAACGTTGACGGTGGCCCTGGCCGCCACTTTGCTGGTCGGCTGCGCGGGTTCGGCGATGAACGAGGCGCGGACCCAGGCCCCTTACAAGACCTTGACCTCGGACAAGCCGGAACAGGTCGTGGCCCAGTGCGTGCAGTTTTCCTGGCAGGACGAAGCGGTATTCGGTGTCGATGCCGGCGCCTACCTGCAACCGGGCAAGAAGGGTGGCTCTACGGTCTACACCCGCTCCGCCGAATCGTTTGTCGATCTGCACGCCGGAGCGACGGGCACCGAGTTGAGTTATTACGCCAAGCATGACGACTTTGTGGCCAAGCGCCGGTTGGCGGCGTTGGCGACTTGTTTGTAAGCAGCTGGCACTAACGCCCCGGATCCTATGTGGGAGCGAGCTTGCTCGCGATAGCGGCGGGTCAGACGACAGAAATGTTGACTGTTAAACGGCTATCGCGAGCAAGCTCGCTCCCACAGGGGGTGTGCTTCAGGTGTCCAGGCGCTTCTGGAAGAAGAAGCGCTGGTGGCCCGGCGGGTAGTCGTCGATCTGGCCGCACTCGGTGAAACCGTGTCTGCGGTAGAACGCCGGGGCCTGGAAGTCGAAAGTGTCCAGCCAGATGCCCACGCAGTTTTTCTCCCGGGCCAGTGCTTCGGCCATCTGCATCAGGGTCGAGCCGGTGCCCTGGCCCCGGGCCTGTTCCGGCACCACCAGTAGCTCGATATACAGCCAGCGAAAGAACACTCGGCCGTAGAGCCCACCGACAATTTCGCCCTGTTCGTCCCGCACCAGCCAGGCCACCAGTTCAGGTGCACTGCCACCGGTCTTGGCGGTGTTATAGGCGCGTAGCGGGGCGAGGATGGCTTGGCGCTCTTCGTCGGTGGGCGAGTCCGTGCGTTCGATTCGTAGCGTCATCGGCGATGTCCCTATTCAGTCAAAATCAAGCGCAGGAGCCTATCCCAAAGGCTGTCGTGACGTCACCCGGTCGGCGGGGAAACAGGCGCATTACGCAAACCAGGCCATACTGCCTAATGCTTTGAAGCGATCCCTATCCCTGAAAACAAGAAGAGACCGACTCATGAAGTTCGAATCCTTGGCCCGGACCCTCATCGCTACGTCATTGACCCTCGGTTGTTTATCGACGTACGCCGCTTCCCAGGCGCCGGTGGCGGCCGAGAACGGCATGGTGGTCACCGCCCAGCACCTGGCGACCCATGTCGGCGTCGACGTGCTCAAGAACGGCGGCAATGCCGTGGATGCGGCGGTGGCGGTGGGGTATGCCCTGGCGGTGGTGTATCCGGCGGCGGGCAACCTGGGCGGGGGTGGTTTCATGACCCTGCAATTGGCCGACGGTCGCAAGACGTTCCTGGATTTCCGCGAAAAGGCCCCCTTGGCCGCCACCGCCAACATGTACCTGGACAAGGACGGCAACGTCGTGCCCGAACTCAGTACCCGCGGCCACCTGGCGGTAGGCGTGCCCGGCACCGTGTCCGGCATGGAGCTGGCGTTGAGCAAGTACGGCAGCAAACCCCGAGCGGAATTGATCGCCCCAGCCATCAAGTTCGCCGAGGAAGGCTTCACCCTGGAGCAGGGCGATGTCGATCTGCTGGAAACCGCCACCGATGTGTTCAAGAAGGACATGCGCGACTCCGGTGCGATCTTCCTGCACAACGGCGAGCCCATGCAGGTCGGCCAGAAGCTGGTGCAAAAAGACCTCGCCAAGACCCTGCGGGAAATCTCCGCCAAGGGCGCCGACGGTTTCTACAAGGGCTGGGTCGCCGATGCCCTGGTCACCTCCAGCCAGGCCAACAAAGGCATCATCACCCAGGCCGACCTGGACAAGTACAAGACCCGCGAGCTCGCCCCGGTGGAGTGCGACTACCGTGGCTACCACATCATCTCGGCGCCGCCGCCCAGTTCCGGCGGGGTGGTGCTGTGCCAGATCATGAACATCCTCGACGGCTATCCGATGAAGGAGCTGGGGTTCCATTCGGCCCAGGGCATGCACTATCAGATCGAAGCCATGCGCCACGCCTACGTGGACCGCAACAGCTACCTGGGTGATCCGGACTTCGTGAAGAACCCCATCGACCATCTGCTGGACAAGACCTACGCCGCCAAGCTGCGGGCCGCGATCGAGCCGCAAAAAGCCGGCGACTCGCAGAAAATCAAGCCCGGCGTGGCGCCCCATGAGGGCAGCAACACCACCCATTACTCCATTGTCGACAAGTGGGGCAACGCCGTTTCGGTCACCTACACCTTGAACGACTGGTTCGGCGCGGGCGTCATGGCGAGCAAGACCGGGGTGATCCTCAACGATGAGATGGACGATTTCACCGCCAAGGTCGGCGTGCCCAACATGTATGGCCTGGTGCAGGGCGAGGCCAACGCCATCGCGCCGGGCAAGGCACCGCTGTCATCCATGAGCCCGACCATCGTCACCAAGGACGGCAAGACGGTCATGGTGGTGGGCACCCCGGGCGGCAGTCGGATCATCACCGCGACGCTACTGACCATCCTCAACGTGATCGACTACGGCATGAACCTCCAGGAGGCGGTCGATGCGCCGCGTTTCCATCAGCAATGGATGCCGGAGGAAACCAACCTGGAGACGTTCGCGGCCAGCCCCGATACCCAGAAGCTGCTGGAGAGCTGGGGGCACAAGTTTGCCGGCCCGCAAGACCCCAACCACATCGCCGCGATCCTGGTCGGCGCGCCGTCATTGGACGGCAAGCCAGTGGGCAAGAACCGCTTCTATGGCGCCAACGACCCCCGTCGCAACACCGGGTTGTCGCTGGGTTATTGAGGGGGAGCGCGGCTACGACACTGTTTGAAGGGGGAAGGCCATGAACAGCGCATTGCTGATTATCGATGTCCAGAACGCGCTGTGCAGCGGCGAAGAGGAATGCTTCGACAGCCAGCGCATCATCCGGACCATCAGCGACCTCGGTGCCAGGGCCAGGGCTGCCGGCCGGACGGTGATCCTGATCCAGCATGAAGAGCCGGAAGGGGCGCTGACCTATGGCGCCGCCGGCTGGCAACTGGCCGCCGGCCTGTCGACCGCGGCGGATGACCTGCGGGTGCGCAAGACCACCCCCGATGCTTTCTACCAGACCGACCTGCAACCTTTGCTGCAGGCCCGGGGTATCGACCGCCTGGTGATCTGTGGGTTGCAAACCGACTATTGCGTCAATGCCACCGTGCGCCAGGCCCATGCCCTGGGGTACGACGTGGTCCTGGCGGCCGATGCCCACTCCACCGTGGACAACGGCAGCATGGCGGCCGAGCAGATCATCGCCAACCACAACAACCGGCTGGGGCGGCTGAGCAGTGCGGTGTCGCGGATTGATGTCATGCCGGCTGCTGAAATCCGCCTGTAGCCGATATCACTGTTTGGACTGGAGCAGGGCAGACCTAAGGTTTGGGCGCTGGACTTATCAATACCCCGTAGGAGCTGCCGAAGGCTGCGTTCTTTTGATCTTGACCTGTTGAACGTTCGCTCGCGTCTCAATCGTCTAAGGTCCGCAGGCCTGTACGCTCTGTTGCATGTGGGCGGTCACCTTGCAAGATCCGCACATTTTCCAGTGCTTTGCTGTACAACAATCTTGCCGCTGTGTCGTTTACAGCCTTGCCCTTCTTGCGGAACACCTCATGCGCCTGGCTGATTTCATTCTCGACAATATCGAGCCGATTCTTCAGGCGTGGGAAGACTTCGCCAAAACCATCACCCCCGCGTCCATTGGCATGGATGCCCTTGCCCTGCGCGACCATGCCGAACAGATGCTGCGCACCATCGCCGCTGACCTGCGTACCTCGCAAACGCGCAAGGAGGCGATTGCCAAATCCCATGGGGAGGCGCCGGCGACCGATATCGAAACCGCCGCCGAAACCCATGCGGTCATCCGCCAGTCCTCGGGTTTTACCGTGGAGCAAATGGTCTCCGAATACCGGGCCCTGCGCACCAGCGTGCTCATGCTCTGGATGCCGCACACGCAGTTGGATCACAAGCAGGTCATGGAAGATCTGATTCGCTTCAACGAGGCCGTGGACCAGGCCTTGGCCGAGTCTGTCGTCAGCTACTCCGGGGCGGTGGATGCGTCGCGCAACATCTTTCTCGGGATTCTCGGACACGACCTGCGTAGCCCCTTGGGTGCGATCCTGCTGAGTTCCGAAGTGCTGCTACGGGCGGGGGACCTGCCCGCCAAAGCCACCAAGATCACTTCGCGCATCTACACCAGCGTCAAGCGGGCCAACAAAATCGTCGGCGATCTGCTGGATTTCACCCGTACCCAACTCGGCTCGGGCATTCCGGTGCAGCGCTTCAACGGCGATCTGGTGGCAGCCTGCGAAGGCATGGTGGAGGAGGCGCGGGCCTATCATCCGGAACGCGAAATCCTTTTTGAAACGACCAGCGCCCTGGAGGGACTGTTTGATCCGGCCCGCATGGAGCAGGTCTTCGCCAACCTGATTGGCAATGCCGTGCAGCATGGCACCGAGGGCACGCCCATTATCGTTTCGTTGAGCGCCGAAGAGGATGTGGCAGTGATCGCGATCAACAACCAGGGCAAGCCTATCGAGAAAGATGCCATTGCCAGAATCTTCAACCCGATGGTTCGAAATCTGCGTGAAACGCAGTACGGTTCCACGGCCGGGCTCGGGCTGGGCCTGCACATCGCTTCAGCGATCGTATTGGCCCATAAGGGCACCATCGACGTGCATTCTAAGGCGCGAGTCGGCACCACCTTTACTGTGCGTATACCGCTGCATCCGGACTGATCGATTGTGCGGATGCGTCTTTTCGCATTCTTGTACGATGTCTTATCACAGGGTAAAACTGTCGTCCCGTCCAATAATAATTAACGGAGACGCACGATGGATGTTTCGCACTCTGCAACCGCCGCCGATCAGGGCCGCCGGGTGTTCCTGAAAAAATCCCTGGTGGTCTCGGCCGCCGCCGCCACCCTTGGTAACCTGCCCGGGCTCGCCCAGGCCGAGCCGTTGAGCCAGCGTTACCCAGACCCGCTGATCAATATCCTTGACCCCAGCTTCATGGACTTGCGCATCTTCAACGCCAGCGTGGAGAAGCTCGCCACCGGCCTGCGTTGGGCGGAGGGGCCCGTGTGGGTCGGTGACGGGCGTTACCTGCTGGTCAGTGACATTCCCAACAACCGCATCGTGCGCTGGGATGAAATCACCGGCGGGCTGTCGGTGTACCGGGAAAATGCCAATTTCTCCAACGGCATGTGCCGCGATCGCCAGGGGCGGCTGCTGGTGTGCGAAGGCTCCACCACCGCCAGCGAAGGCCGGCGCATCACCCGCACCGAGCACAACGGCACCCTCACCGTGCTGGCGGACAGTTTCGAGGGCAAGCCTTTCAACTCGCCCAACGACATCGTCTGCAAGCGGGACGGTTCGGTCTGGTTCACCGACCCGCCGTTCCAGACCGGCAACAACTACGAGGGGCACAAAGTCACGCCCGTCCAGCCCCACGCGGTGTACCGCATCGACGGCGAAACCGGCAAAGTCAGCCGGGTGATCGACGACCTGGCGGGGCCGAACGGGTTGTGTTTTTCCCCGGACGAAAAAATCCTCTATGTGGTCGAAGGCCGGGCCAAGCCCAACCGCTTGATCTGGGCCATCGCCGTCAAAGACGACGGCACCCTGGGCGAGCGGCGCAAGCACATCGAAGGCTTGGATTACGCGGCGATCGACGGGCTCAAATGCGATGAAAGCGGCAACCTCTGGTGCGGCTGGGGCGGCAATGGCGACCCCAAGGCCGACCTGGAAAAGCTCGACGGCGTGCGGGTGTTCAACCCCGAAGGCAAGGCCATCGGGCACATCTCCCTGCCGGAGCGTTGCCCCAACGTTTGCTTCGGCGGCCGGGAAGGCAATCGCTTGTTCATGGCCGGCAGCCATTCGTTGTATTCGCTGTTCGTGAATACTCGAGGGGCGACGTTTGCCTGAGTGAAACACTCACCCTTGGAGTTGATGGGCTTTGTGGCGAGGGAGCTTGCTCCCGCTGGGCTGCGTAGCAGCCCCCAACCAGGCAGCGCGGTGTGTCTGGTTGATTCAAGCAGCTTCATTCGGGGCCGCTTCGCGCCCCAGCGGGAGCAAGCTCCCTCGCCACGGGTTCCACTTACTGTCTGGCTCTAGAGGCCGTACTGCCCCGCACCGTCAATTCAAACGGCAACACCACATGCCGTTCGGCAATCGGCTTTTTCTCGATCAGGGCAATCAGCATCTGCACCGCTTTTTGCCCAAACATCTCGGCAGGCTGCGAAATGGTCGTCAGGGGCGGGTCGCAGTAGGCGGCGAACGGGATGTCGTCAAAGCCCACCAGGGAAATGTCCTTGGGCACTCGCAAGCCCATTCGCTTGATACGCCTGAGCGCGCCGATGGCCATTTCGTCGTTTTCACAGAACAGCGCACTGGGGCGATCGGCCAGCGCCAGCAACGCACCGGCACCGTCGTCACCGGCCTTCAAGGTGAAGTCGCCATGGCAGATCAGGCTGGGGTCGACGGCAATGCCGGCCTGGTGCAGGGCATCCTGGTAGCCGGCCACGCGGTCCAGGGTCAGGGGGCTGCTGCGTGGTCCCTTGATGATGCCGATGCGGCGATGGCCGAGGCCGATCAGGTGTTCGGTCATGGCCTGGGCGGCGGCTCGGTTGTCGAGGCTGATGGTCGGGTAGGGGGCACCTTTGACCACTTCGCAGGCGTTGACCAGCGGCAGGCTGTCGGCGCCAGTGGGCATCGATTCGAACGGATCGCTGGCACGCAACTGGATTACCCCGTCGGCCTGGTGGGCGTAGACCAGGGCGGCGAATTCCCGCTCGATCTGCGCCCGACCCTGGGTGTCGCACAACAGCAACCGATAACCCGCCGCCTGCGCAGCCTGTTGTGCGCCACTGATGACCCGAGCGAAAAACGTGTTGGCGATGGCCGGTACCAGGATCACCAGATTGCCGGTCCGGCGGGAGCGGAATTGCACCGCCATCAGGTTGGGCCGATAGCCGGCCTGTTCCACTGCCGCGTTGACCTTGTCCCGTGTTTCGGGGAGTACCCGCTCGGGCGATTTCAGGGTTCTGGACACCGTGGCCACCGAAACACCCGCCAGCCGGGCCACCTCACGAATGTTGGACAAAATCACCTCGGGGAACAGGGGGTACGGTGGGGGAGCTTACCGCAGGTTGAGCGCCTCACAAATATTCCACGGTGACCCTGTGGGTTTGACACGCGGGAAAACTGAGCCTAGATTTCCGCCATGATGTAACCGGTTACATCGGCATCCTGACGGGAAGAGAATCGCGATGAATCCTGTAGCACCGAAAATAAGAATGGGCTTCGTCGGCGGTGGAGAGGGCGCTTTCATCGGCCAGGCTCACCGTCAGGCCGCGGGCCTGGACGGCGGTTTCGAACTGGTGTGCGGCGCGTTCAGCCGCGACCCGCACAACACTCGGCAGACGGGTACGGCCCTGGGCCTGGCCACGTCCCGTTGTTATCACGACTGGCAGCAAATGCTCAACACCGAAGCGCTGCTGCCGCTTGATCAGCGCATGGAGTTGCTGGTCATCGTCACCCCCAATCATCTTCATGCGCCCATCGCCAGCGAGGCCTTGAAAGCCGGTTTCCATGTGTTCAGCGAGAAGCCCGCCGCGCTGGACCTCAAGGAACTGCTGGCCCTGCGCGAGGTGCTGCACGGCAGCCGTTGCCTCTATGGCCTGGCCCACACCTATCTGGGCTATCCCATGGTGTGGCAGGCCCGGGACATGGTGCGCTCGGGCGTGATCGGCCAGGTGCGCAAAGTGCTGGTCGAGTACCCCCAAGGCTGGCTCAGCCAGGATGTCGCCGCCCAAGGCAATAAGCAGGCCGAGTGGCGCGACGATCCCGGCCAGTCCGGCCTGGGCGGTTGCATCGGCGACATTGGTACCCATGCGTTTTCCCTGGCCGAGTTCGTCGCGGACCAACCGATCCAGCAGCTATGCGCGGCGTTGGGCACGCACGTCCCGGGGCGGCAACTGGATGACGATGCGGCGATGCTGTTCAAGATGGCGGGCGGCGCCAGCGGTGTGTTGATCGCAAGCCAGGTCTGCACCGGCGAAGAGAACCCGCTGAAGATTCGCGTCTACGGCGACAAGGGCGCCTTGGAGTGGCGCCAGGAAGAACCGGCGAGCCTGGTCCATCGCGCCTTCGACCAGCCTTTGCGCATCCTGCGTAGCGGCGTTGGCCAGCCGTGGCTGTGCGAGGCGGCCGCGCGGCGCATGCGTCTGCCGGCCGGGCATCCCGAGGGCTACCTGGAAGCCATGGCCAACCTCTACGGCGATTTCGCCCACGCCATTCGCAACCATGTCGAAGGCCCCGACGCTCCAGGCGTACCGGGCATCGAGACCGGCTTGCGTGGCATGGCGTTCATCGAGGCCGCCATCCTCAACCACCGTGGCGACGCGAAATGGACCACCGTGCAAACCGGAGCATCCCTGTTGTGAATACCCTCGACAAGACACCGAGTGGGCTGCGCGGCCCAGGCATTTTCCTGGCGCAGTTCATGTCCGCCGAAGCCCCGTTCGACACCCTGGCCAACATCGCCCAGTGGGCCGCTTCACAAGGCTACAAGGCCATTCAACTGCCGACATCGGGCACGCAATACATTGACCTGGCCCGGGCCGCCGAGAGCCAGGCCTATTGCGATGAGCTCAAGGCCACCTGTGCCCAGGCCGGTGTCGAGATCAGCGAATTATCGACGCACCTGCAAGGCCAGTTGGTGGCGGTGCACCCGGCGTTCGACGCGCTGTTCGATGATTTCGCCCCAGCCCATTTGCGTGGCCAGCCCCAGGCGCGGACCGAGTGGGCGATCGAGCAGCTCAAGCTGGCCGCCCGCGCCAGCCAGCGGCTGGGTCTCAAGGCCCATGCGACGTTTTCCGGCGCGCTGCTGTGGCCGTATCTCTATCCCTGGCCGCAGCGGCCGACGGGCTTGGTGGAGCAGGGTTTCGCCGAACTGGCCCGGCGCTGGTTGCCGATTCTCGATGGCTTCGACGCGGCGGGGGTGGACCTGTGTTACGAAATCCACCCCGGCGAAGACCTCCACGACGGTGCCTCGTTCGAACGTTTCCTGGAGGCGGTCGATCACCACCCGCGGGCGGCGATTCTCTACGACCCCAGTCATCTGCTGCTGCAACAGATGGACTACCTGGGCTTCATCGACCGTTACCACGCACGGATCCGCATGTTCCACGTCAAGGACGCCGAGTTCCGCCCCGATGCCCGTTCGGGGGTGTACGGCGGCTACCAGGGCTGGGTCGATCGTCCCGGGCGGTTCCGTTCGTTGGGCGATGGCCAGATCGATTTCAAATCGATCTTCAGCAAGCTGACCCAATACGATTTCAGCGGTTGGGCGGTCCTGGAATGGGAATGTTGCCTGAAGGACTCACAGCAGGGCGCCGCAGAAGGGGCGGCGTTCATCCAGCGCCACATGATCAGCAAGACCGGCAAGGCGTTCGACGATTTCGCCAGCGTCACGGCGGATGAGGACTCCAACCGGCGGTTGTTGGGCTTGTTGAGGTAACCGGCTCCACCCAGAACCCGGTGGCCAGGAAATCCATTGTGGGAGCAAGGCTTGCCCGCGATGAACGAAAACGCGGTTCAACGGTTGGAGCGCGGCGCGGCCATCGCGGGCAAGCCTTGCTCCCACAGTGGGGATCCTCCGTAACAAAAGCGGTACGGCTTTTTCTTCACAAGAACAACAATAAAACGGTGACGCTCATGACCACGATGAATGCACGCCTCAGCGTGATGATGTTCCTGCAGTTCTTTATCTGGGGTGGCTGGTTCGTCACCCTCGGCACCTTCCTCTCCAGCACCCTGGGCGCCAGCGGTGGGCAGATCGGCATGGCGTTTTCCACGCAATCGTGGGGAGCGATCATTGCGCCGTTCGTCATTGGCCTGATCGCCGACCGCTTCTTCAACGCCGAACGGATCCTGGCGGTGTTGCACCTGCTCGGCGCGGTGTTGCTGTATCAGTTGTATTCGGCGGCGGATTTCAGCGTGTTCTACCCATACGTGCTGGTGTACATGGTGGTCTACATGCCGACGCTAGCCCTGGTCAATTCCGTGGCGTTCCGGCAGATGCGCGATCCGGCGCTGGAGTTCTCCCGCATCCGGGTGTGGGGCACCCTTGGCTGGATCGTCGCGGGTGTGGTGATCAGCTTCGTGTTCGCCTGGGATTCGCGCGAAGCGATCTCGGCAGGCGGCTTGCGCAATACGTTCCTGATGGCGGCCATCGCGTCCCTGGTCCTGGGGCTCTACAGCTTCACGCTACCGGCCACGGCGCCGCTCAAGGAACAGGCCAGCGCGGGTGGCGTCAAGCAACTGCTGGGGCTGGACGCGTTGGGTCTGTTGAAGGACCGCGGCTACCTGGTGTTCTTCATCGCCTCGATCCTGATCTGCATTCCGTTGGCGTTCTATTACCAGAATGCCAACCCGTTCCTGGCCGAAACCGGGATGACCAACCCAACGGCGAAGATGGCCATCGGGCAGGTCTCGGAAGTGTTATTCATGCTGCTGTTGCCGCTGTTCATCCAACGCTTCGGCATCAAGCTGGCACTGTTGGTGGGCATGTTGGCGTGGGCGTTGCGCTACGTGTTGTTCGCCTACGGCAATAACGGCGACCTGGCGTTCATGCTGTTCACCGGCATTGCCTTGCACGGCATCTGCTACGACTTCTTTTTTGTCTCGGGGCAGATCTACACCGACGCCAAGGCACCGGAGCGCTTTCGCAGCTCGGCCCAGGGCCTGATTACCCTGGCGACCTATGGCGTGGGGATGCTGATCGGCTTCTGGGTGGCGGGGCAGGTGACCGATCACTTTGTCGTGGCGGGCGGTCATGACTGGCAGAGCATCTGGCTGTTCCCGGCCGGTTTCGCGCTGCTGGTGTTGGTCTGCTTCCTGTTTACCTTCCGTGGCCAACAGGCGCTCGTTGCGCCGTCAAAAGCTTGAAGCAGGGCTGGGCGTCAGTCATTTGTGACTGACGTCCAGCTTGGTGTAGGTCACTTTCCCGCCTTCGTTGGAATAACCCTTGTTGTCCAAGGTGTAGACACCGGCCTTGAAATAGAAGTCATAGCCGTACCAGGACGGGTCCAACTTCACCTGTTTACCCGTGCTGCCGATCAGCACCGAGAGCTTGCCTTGCTTGTCCATTTGCAGCGAATAGGAGAAGGCTTTGTTCAGCGGCACGTTTGGTACGGTGTAGATCACCGGGCTCTTCTTGTCCTTGGGCTTGACCCGGTATTCCACGTCGATATTGCCGGTGCCCTTGGCGTAGCGGTACACCAGTTTCAACAACGGCGTGGGGGCGTCCTTGGCGTGGATCTGCGCCACCACCACCCGGCCCTCGGAAGGCACCTGGTTCACCGCCAGGGTGCCCTTGAGGGTATTGGTGCCGCTGTTATAGCGCCAGTTGCGCAGCTTGCCGTCCTTGCCGGTTTCCCGCAGCTCGGAGCGCGGGTACTCGCTTTTACCGGTATGGGAACCGGTGACCGGCGCCCAGAAGACGATCCGCTGGCCGTTATTGTCGAAATACTTGTTTTTCAGGGTCGGCATGGCTTTGGTCGCCACGACCTGCGCCGGCGTTTGCACGGGCAGGGTAATGTTCCAGACAGTCAGGTCAATCATGATAAAACCCTCCAACGGGACCGGCCGTTACCTGGCGGCCGTCAAGACAGAAACTGCCTTCCGTGGCGCAGTTTTCATGTTATCGACGGGGGGCTGTTTCGCTGGAGGCGCACCTGACGGATGGCTCTGCGATGAGCCTTTCAGGCACTGAATTGGGCGGATTATCGTGTGTCAATTTGTTGCTGATCGGTTAAAGTGCGCGCCGCCCGAGAGACGGATCCCGGGCGTCTTCCCATGGAGCATCAAATGAACCAAATCAGCAAAGTTGTCGCCTGCGCACTGTTTGGCCTGGCCCTGGCGGGTTGCACCGGCACCCCGATGAAAACCCAGCAATACGACAGCAGCCAATACACCGTTGTCGGCCACAGTGAAGCCAAGGCCACCGGCCTGCTGCTGTTCGGCGTGATCCCGATCCGCCAGAACAACCGTTTCGTACGCGCCCAGACCGCGGCGATCAAGGCCAAGGGCGGCGACGCCATGATCAACACCCAAGTCCAGGAAAACTGGTTCTGGGCCTGGGTCCTGACCGGCTACACCACCTCGGTGTCCGGTGATGTGGTCAAGCTGAAAAGCGTTCAGTAACACCCTGCTTGAAAGGCAAGCGAGCCTGCCGGTTGTAAAGGCGCTTGCCTGTGGCGAGGGAGCTTGCTCCCGCTCGATCGCGCAGCGATCGCAAAAGGGCCGCTTCGCAGCCCAGCGGGAGCAAGCTCCCTCGCCACAACAGCCCTATCATGCCGGCTCCTCGATTACTGTCCTCCCACCACCATATGCGTGAACGGCGCCACATACGCCTGCAACGTCACCAGCCCGCCCACCAGAATCGCCAGCACCACCGAGTGGAAAAACACGTAGCGCAGGATTTCGCCTTCGTGACCGTACCAGCGGGTCGCGGTGGAGGCGACCACGATCGACTGGGCGTCGACCATCTTGCCCATCACTCCACCGGAACTGTTGGCGGCGGCCATCAACACCGGGCTGATGCCCAGTTGTTCGGACGTGACCCGTTGCAAGCCGCCAAACAACACGTTGGAGGCGGTGTCCGAGCCGGTCAGCGCCACGCCGAGCCAGCCCAGCAGGGTGCCGAACATGGGGTAGAAAATGCCCGTGGCGGCGAAGGCCAGGCCCATGGTCGCGTCCAGGCCTGAATACCGCGTGAGGAACCCCAGGGCCAACATCGCGACGATGGTGATCAGCGAGTAGCGCACCACCCAGAGCGTTCGCAGGTAGTGGTGCAGCAGTTGTGGAATGGAATAGCCCATCAGCAAGCCACCGAGAATCGCGGCCAGGAAAATGCCGCTGCCCGTGGCGGTGAACCAGTTGAATTTGTAGACCGCTTCCTCGGTTTTAGGCTGGGGCACCACGGGCGGGACTTTTTCGATCTGCTGGTGAATGGTGCCGAAGGTCACCAGGGGCGAGAAGATCGGATTGGCCTCGCGCACCGGCTTGCCTTGGGGATCCAGTCGGGCCGATTGGGTCTGGGGATCGATGGCCGGACGAGTGTCGAACAGGTTCTTGAAGCTCTGGGTGCCCCAGGCGAACACGAACACCGTGAGGATGATCCACGGCATCCAGGCCCGTCCCACGGCGGGGCGGGCGTCGTTGGAAAACGCCGCGCTGGCGGTGGGTTTTTCATCCTCGCTGGCATCGATCTTCGAGTTGTCGACCCGCCCGGACAGCGCGGCGGAGGTGTGCACCGTGGCCGGTTTCCAGACCTTGAGGAAGCCGGTGAGGCAGGCCATGGAAATCAGCGCGGCGATGACGTCCACCAGCATCGGCCCGTGGTAGTTCGACACCAGGAACTGCGGGATGGCGAAGCTGACACCGGCCACCAGGATCGCCGGCCAGACTTCCAGCATCTTGCGCCAGCCGGCGAAGGCCCAGATCAACCAGAACGGCACCAGCACCGAGAAAAACGGCAACTGCCGACCGACCATCATCGACAGCTCCATTTCATCCAGCCCGGTGACTTTGGCCAAGGTGATGATGGGCGTGCCCAGGGCGCCGAAGGCCACGGGCGCGGTGTTGGCGATCAGCGCCAGACCCGAGGCGGCCAAGGGAGAAAACCCCAGCCCGATCAGGATCGCGCCGGTCACCGCCACCGGCGTGCCGAAGCCTGCCGCGCCCTCGAAAAACGCGCCGAAGCAAAAGGCGATCAACAGCAATTGCAGACGCCGGTCGTCGGTGATGCGCGCGAGGGAGTCCTGCAGAACCTTGAACGAACCGTTCTCAGTGGTCAGCCGGTGCAGGAAAATGATGTTGAGCACGATCCAGCCGATGGGCAGCAGGCCGTTGGCCGCGCCATACAGCGCCGCAGACCCGGCCATGCCCGCAGGCATGCCGAAGGCGAAAATCGCGATCAGCAAGGCCGAGGCCAGGGCCAGCAAGGCCGCCAGGTGTGCCTTGACATGAAAGAACGCCAGGGACGCCAACATCACCACCACCGGAACCGCCGCCAGGAGCGTGGACAGCACCGCATTACCGAAGGGATCGTAGACTTGTTGCCAGACCATGTTCCACCTCTGCTTTTTATTGTTGGAAGTGCAGGCCCCAAGGGGGATTGGCAGAGAAGTATAGGCGGGGATTGACGAGGGGAATGGCGCAGAGGCCTGGGATAAGACCCTGTGGCGAGGGAGCTTGCTCCCGCTGGACTGCGCAGCAGGCCCAAGTTTTTTGTTTAAGCACAAATTCTTGGGGCGGCTTCGCCACCCAGCGGGAGCAAGCTCCCTCGCCACAGGGTAAGTGGTGTGCTGGCTAGCGTGGGGGCTCACCTTCCTCCAGGCGAAGCTTGAGGCTCAAGCCGTCGCAACTTTGCGACCAGGCGACCAACCAATCGGGCATGACTGGAGATTGTTCGGCCAGGCCCAGTTCGCGGATGAACTCAGCCGGTGCAATCGTGCCTTTGGCCGAACGGAACAGGCCGCGCATGATCACCACCCCGACCACACGCCCCTGGCTGATGAAACGGTGCTCCATGAACGTCCATTTTTCGTCCCAGCCGAGCAGGCGGGTGTGCACCTCGAACGCCTCGAACAGTTTCAATTCCCGCCTGAACTTGCCCCAGACATCCCCCACGATCGGCACCGCCCGGTTGCGCAGCGCCACCTTGTAGGCGCCGCTGCGCAGCACGTAATCCATGCGTCCCACATCGGCCAACGTGAAGTAGCGTCCGTTGGTGACGTGGCGATTGAGATCCAGGTCCAGCGGCCATACCCGCATGCGCACCACCGTGGTGCCCAAGGGCGCTGCGGGCTTGCGCCAGGGGCGGCGGAACAGCATCAGCAACAGTCGGAACCAGAGATTCATAAGTAGGCCGTGAAAAGGGAAAGCGGCGCACTCTAGACCCCATGCAGGGAGCGGGCTAGGTGCGACAATGACGATTTGCGTGGCAATCGCGCATTTGGGGCATGTTCGAGCGGCTTTTGTGGCAGGGAGCAAGCACCCTTGCCACAAAAGAGCGGTGCAGCGCTACAAACGTGCGATGTGCTCGTTCAGCCCTTAGCCGCCATCGCGGTCACTTCCACTTTCATTCCTTCAACCGCCAGCGCCGCTACACCCACCGCCGCACGAACCGGCCAAGGCTTGGCGAAGAAGCGTTTGTAGACCTCGTTGAACGCGGCGCGATCAGCCATGTCGGTCAGGTAGATGGTCAGGTGCAGGACCCGGTCCATGGAACTGCCGGCGCCCTCCAGGGCCTTCTTGAGGGCTTGCAGTGTGCATTCACTCTGCCGGGTGATGTCGCCCAGTTCCAGGCTGCCGTCGGCGTGGGTGGGGATTTGCGTGGAAACCAGCAGGCCGCCGAAACCGGCGACGTCGGAGGAAATGGCGTCCGCATCCGGATCTGGAATAAACGTGATGTCTGGGTTGCTCATGCAAAGCCTCATGCTGGAAAAGAAAAAGAATCGCCGCAGTTTACCGTCCCTTGCTGCGTCGTTTCTGCATTCCTTTATCCGCATGCTCCCAGCCCATCGTTTTGCACCAGCGCCTGGATGTCGGCCTCCAGCGTCGTGGTGCCGAACAGGGCCGCGTCGGCCACGTCGAAGCCACTGTCGAGGCTGACGGCGCTCATGCGTCCATAGGACTGCGCCGCCGCGGGATCCCGAATCAAAGCCCGCCCTGGGCCGGCCGTTGGGCTGTCAGCGCCGGTTCAAGGGCCGGTTGCGCGCCGTTCAGGCGTGCGGCCAGTTGTTGTGCCTGCTCCCATCCCAGCTCGGGCTCCAGCCAATCGAGTGCATCCTCGGCGCTGAAGGCCAGCACCCGCTGCTGTTGGTTGGCGATGTCGCCATACGTCACCAGGGCCAGGCCGTCACAGCCAAACGGCGTCTCGCTGGCCTGGGCCAGGGCGGCCAGGAAGATCGGGGTCGACTGCCGGGTAGTCGTGTAGATGAGGTGTTGCGCCTGGGAGGGCGAGGCGGGGGCTTGCGCCTCATACCAGCCTTCGACGGCGACCAGTACGCGGCCTTCGTGCTTGATGGAATCGAAGACTTTGGAGCGCATGACCAGATGCAAGGGCAGATGCGTCAGCGGCGGCATCGTTCCCACCGACCAGATCGGCGACCAGCCCCAGCGAACCTTGATGCACTCCAAGTGCCCGCGGCGACGGCGAATGGCGCTGACCTGCATGTTTGGCTTGATCAGGCTGTGCCGCTCCTGGGCCTTGGGCGGCGTCGTTACGTACAGGTCCAAGGGTGTCACGCGGGTACCGAAACGGCTGCCGGGGGTGTCTCGCTGGACGAAATATGCCAGGGAGTCTTTTGTAGAACCGTGTTGAACAAGACCGTCACACATAACGAAAACTCCCGGCAGTGAACCGCAAAGAAGCCTTGAGATACCCGCTGTTCAAGCCGTGACGTCGAAGCGCGTCAGCGTGCTTTCAGCGGTGTCATGTAGGTCCGAGCCGTGGCGAATGGCTTGGTTCGAAAATCCTCACGGCGGGGAGACGAGCGGACGATGAGGGACCACCATCGCGAGCAAGCTCACTCCCACAATGGATGTGTGGAGGGTCGGGATTTTCAGGTACACAGTCGACCCCCTGTGGGAGCGAGCTTGCTCGCGATAGCGGTGTATCAGCTTGCGGGGGTGTTGGCTGTGCTGACGCCATCGCGAGCAGGCTCGCTCCCACACTGTTGCGCATTGATGAAGTCCACGAACGCCCGCAACGGCGAGGGCAGGTAGCGGCGACCGGGGTAGTAGAGGAAGGGCCCGGTGAAGCGTTGCCACCAGGGTTCGAGCACTGGTTCGAGGACACCGCTGTCCAGATACGGTCGCAGCCAGTCTTCGAACAGGTAGACGATGCCCAGACCGTCTACAGCGGCTTGCACCGACAGGTCCACCGCACCGCCAATGCGCGTGATCAACGGGCCGCTCGGGTCGACGCTAATGGTTTCGCCGTCACGCTCATACTCCCACAACGGCATGGCGCCGCTGGGGAACTTGCCCCGCAGGCACGCGTGTTCCAGCAGGTCTCTGGGATGCTCCGGCCTGCCCCGGGCATCGAGGTACGCCGGTGCGGCGGCCGTGGCGAAGCGCTGGAACCGGGGGCCAATGGGGATGGCGATCATGTCCTGCTCAAGGCGTTCGTCGTAGCGAATGCCCGCGTCGCAGCCGGCCGCGAGCATGTCGACGAAGCTTTCTTCGGTGACCACTTCCAGGCGGATGTCGGGATAGCTTTTCAGGAACGGCGTGATGATCGCCGGTAACACCAGCCGGGCCGCGCTGACTGGAACGTTCAGCCTGAGGGTGCCCGAAGGACGGTCGCGAAAGTCGTTGACCACGTCCATCGCCGACTCGACCTCGCCCAAGGCTGGGACGATGCGTTCCATCAACCGGGCGCCGGCCTCGGTCGGTACCACGCTGCGGGTGGTGCGGTTGAGCAGGCGCACGCCGAGCCGGCTTTCCATTCGGCGTACGGCATCGCTGAGGCTCGACGCGGACTTGCCGCTCAGCCGTGCGCCTTCACGAAAGCCCTTCGCATTGACCACGGCCACAAAGGCCAGCAAGTCTTGAATGTCCGTCGCCATTGTTCTCTCCACCGTACAACCCGTGCTGATTGCACCTGATTATCAAGGGAATGGTCAACGCCTATAGTCGGCCCACTCACATTGATCCGAGGGCGACGAGATGAACATTGCAGGCAAGGCAGGCAGCTTTTTACTGGGCGACCGCACGGTCAATCGCATGGGCTATGGCGCGATGCAGTTGGCGGGGCCCCAGGTCTTCGGGCCGCCCAAAGACCCGGCGACCGCCATCGCCGTGCTGCGCGAAGCCTTGGCGAGCGGGGTCAACCACATCGACACCGCCGATTTCTACGGGCCCCATGTCACCAACCAACTGATCCGCGAAGCGCTGCACCCTTATGCCCAGGACCTGGTCATCGTGACCAAGGTCGGTGCCGTGCGCGGTGCCGATGCATCCTGGAACCCGGCCCACAGCCCCGCCGAGCTGACCCGGGCGGTCCACGACAATCTGCGCAACCTGGGGGTGGAGGTCCTGGACGTGGTCAACCTGCGGGTATGGGGCGATATGCATTCGCCCACGGAAGACTCCATCGAAGAATCGTTCACGACACTGGCGCAGCTGCAGAGCCAGGGCCTTATCCGTCACCTGGGCCTGAGCAACGTTACGGCCACGCAGGTCAAGCAGGCCCAGGGCATTGCCAAGGTGGTCTGCGTGCAGAACCACTACAACCTGACCCATCGCGACGACGAACATCTCATCGCCGACCTGGGCCGGCAGGGCATCGCCTACGTGCCGTTCTTCCCCCTGGGCGGCTTCACACCGTTGCAGTCGCAAACCCTTTCCAGCGTGGCGGCGCGCTTGCAGGCGTCACCGCTGTGCGTGGCCCTGGCGTGGTTGCTGCAACGTGCGCCGAACCTGCTGCTGATTCCCGGCACATCGTCCCTGGCGCACCTGCGGGAAAACCTCACGGCGAGTGAGCTGAAGATCCCTGCGCCGATGATGGCCGAGCTGGACACGTTGGTTTAGTGGCCTGAAAGAGCAGCGTCTCGCTAGCAACGGCGCTGACCGGGCTGACGCCGGCGGGATGCCGGCGCAAGTTCGGGCGCGTATGACGCCGGTCAATCCGGCGTCTTGTCGGTTTCGTTGCGATGGTGTTCCGGCCAGCTGTCGACGGGGTGGGCACGGTCTTCGTTGAACATCTCCGTGAGCAGCGCATTGGCGCGTCGGTAGGCGTCGTGGCGGAACTTGAGGTCGTCTTCCGGCTGGGCGACGATCTCCTCCAGCATCTTGAGGTTCAGCCGCCGGAACTGATCCGCCCGTTCACGCGCTTCGTAAGCCCCGACCCCCATGTGCTCCAGCGCACTGCGACCCAATGCCAGCGCACTCTCGAAGGTTTCCCGCTCGGCCGCCTCCACGCCCATCTGCCGCAGGGTGATGAGGTGGCCCATGTCCCGCGCCCGCACGATCAGTTGCAACGCGGGGAAGTGCTCCTGGGCCAGCCGGGTCAGCGTCAGGTTGTCTTCCTGGTTGTCGATCGCGTTGATCAACACCACCGCTTGGGCCGCGCCGGCCGCATGCAGCAAGTCGAGGCGCGTGGCATCGCCATAAAAGACTTTCACCCCGAACTTGCGCAGCGTCTCGATGTTGTCGGGGTCGTGATCCAGTACCACCACGTCGACGCCGCAGGACATCAGCAGGCGTCCGGCGATCTGCCCGAAGCGGCCGAACCCGGCGATGATCACCCGTGGGTTCTGTTGGTCGACGAGGTCGGATTCGCGTTTGTTTTTCCGGGTGACGGACTCGAAGCGATCCAGCAGCAGGATCAGCAAGGGCGTCAGGCACATGGACAAGGCCACCGCCAGGGTCAGGCTCTTGCCCCATTGATCGGTCAAGATGCCGGCCACGGTCGCCGCGCCAAAGACCACGAAGGCGAACTCGCTGCCCTGGCCCAGCAGCACCGCCTGCCAAGAGCGCTGGCCGGCGGGGACGTTGAGGAAGCGGCCCGCCATCTTGATCACCAGCAGCTTGATCAGGATGAAACCCAGGGTCAGGGTGATGACTTTCAGCGGTGCGTTGACCAGGGTGCCGAAATCGATCGACATGCCGACGCCGATGAAAAACAGACCCAACAGCAGGCCCTTGAATGGCTCGATGTCGCTCTCCAGGGCATGTCGGTATTCGGAGCTGGCGAGCAGCACCCCGGCGAGGAACGCGCCCATGGCCATCGACAGGCCGGCTTCCTCCAGCAGAAAGCCGAAGCCGAACACCAGAAAAAGCGCGACGGCACTGAAGATCTCCCGCAAGCCTGAGCGTGCGGCGAAGCGCAGCAGCGGTCGCGTCACGTAGCGCCCCAACAGCACGACGATGGCGATGGCGGCGACGATTTTGCCAATCGATAGCAACAGCGCGGTGCCCGAAGGTGTGTCGCCGTGGGCCGACAATAACGGGATCATCGCCACCAGGGGAATCGCCGCGATGTCCTGGAACAGCAGCACGGCAAAGCTGCTGCGTCCGACTGCGGTGGCGGTCAGGTTGCGTTCGCTCATGGCCTGCATGGCGATGGCCGTGGAAGACAGGCTCAGGGTCAGGCCGACCAGCAACGCTGCCGTCCAATTCAGGCCCAAGGCCGTGCAGAACAAGCCAATGGCAGCGCCACAGGCGAGCATCTGCAGGGCACCGCCACCAAACACCATCCGGCGCAGGGCCCAGAGTCGCTTGGGGTCGAGCTCGAGGCCGATGATGAACAGCATCAGCACCACGCCGATTTCAGCGAACTCCAGGATGGCCTTGACGTCGGTGATCAGCTTCAGCCCCCACGGGCCGATGATGCATCCGGCCAGCAGATAACCCAACACCGGGCCCAGGCCAAATCGCACGGCAATCGGTACGATCAGCGTCGCCGAGGCCAGGTAGATGAGCATTTCAATCAGGCTGTGAGTTTCCACTTCAATCTTCCTTCCAGGCGGCCAGGCGAGCGGCATAGTGTTCGATTTGGGCGTGTTGGGCATCCGCTTCGGCGGCATAGGCGCCATGCACGACGACCGGCTCCAGCCAGCGCATGCCGCAATAGATGGCCGTGGCGTGGAGGGGTTGGGCCAGCGCGGCAAAACCCGGGTAGTCGCCGATCTGGAAATGCGCCTGATCGCCGCCGGTGGTCACGGCCCACAGCAGGGGCTTGTCCTTGAGAACCGTGGTGCCTTTGCCATAGGCCCAGCCGTGGGTGAAGACTTTATCGATCCACAGTTTCAGCAAGGGCGGGGAGCTGTACCAGTACATCGGGTGCTGGAGGACGACAAGCTCTGCTTGTTCCACCGCGCGCTGCTCCGCCTCGACGTCGATATCGAAGTTGGGATAAAGCGCATAGAGCGAACGTATGACCACGTCCGGGTTGCTCGATGCTCGCTTGAGCATCTGCTGGTTGACCCGCGATTGGTCGGGGTAGGGGTGCGCGTAAATGATAAGAATCATCGGTGAATTCCTTGGTTTGGCTCCGTCGATTCTTGTCTGTCGTGGGCGCGAACGATGGCACTGGGTCGAGCTGATACAAACAAGAGCGCCTTCCCGGGACAGGGGACAGGCCGGAAAAACCGGACATCCTACCGAGGAAGGCGCCGATTGTTTAGCGCGGATCGACACATCGGGGCCTTCAGCCAAGCGGCAGCGAGACCCTGGCCTCCAATCCGCCACCCTTGCGATTGCGCAGGGTCAGCGTCCCGCCATGCTCCAGCACCGTCGCCCGGGCCGCCGACAGGCCGAGCCCGACGCCGCCGGTGTGCTTGTTGCGAGAACCTTCGATGCGAAAGAACGGCGTGAAGACTTGCTCAAGGTATTGGGCGGCGATGCCCGGCCCTCGGTCCAGGATGCGAATGTCCACGCGGTGGGCGTCGGCTTCGAGTCGAACCGTCGGCTCGCCGCCATATTTGATCGCATTGTCGATCAGGTTGACCAAGGCGCGCTTGATGCCGATGGGCCGACCGACATACACCAAGCGCTGGGTGCCTTCGAACCCAACTTCGATGCCGGCGTCCTTGAGGTCGTCGACGAGGGTGTGCAGCAGCTCGGCCAGGTCGAACGCGGTGGCATGTTCAAGCCGGGCATCGTCGCGAAAGAACTCCAGGGCTGAGTTGACCATCGTCTGCATTTCGTCCACGTCCCTGAACAAGCGCGATTGCTGCTCGGCATCCTCGATGAACTCCCCGCGCAGGCGCATGCGGGTCAGCGGCGCGCGCAAGTCATGGGAGATGGCGGCGAGCATCTGGGTGCGGTCCTGCAGGAAGTGCTTGAGCTGGGCCTGCATGGCATTGAACGCGAGGATCGCCTGGCGGATTTCGTGGGGGCCGATGACCGGAATCGGTGGCGCCTGGTGATCGACGCCAAAGCGTCGGGCGCCTTCGGCGAAGCGTTCCAGCGGTGCGGCCAGGTGCCGGGTGGCGATCAGCGCGACGATCAAGGTCGAGAGCAGGATCAGCGCGATGATGATCCCGTTGCGCGCCCATTCGCTCAGTCCCCAACTGCGCGACGGCACGGAGAAGATCACCCACGAATGGTCGGTCAGTTCGATGATCACCGCGTAGCGCGCATCCGGTTGGCCGGCCGGCCAGTCGCCCGGTTCGTAGGCCTCGATCCTGGCGTCCGGCCGGCCCAATTGTTGGCGCAGGAGCACCGAACCCTCACTGAACTCCGGGTCGTCGATCACCGGCAAGCGCGCCTCTTCATGCCGCTGCAACCAGTGCGCGTCGAACGCCTGGTCGCTGGCGGCCGCGGCAATCGCGGGGCGTTGTGCGGGGGCGACGGAGTCGATGATGCGGGTGATGGCGGCGGCCCTTTCCATCAGGCCGGTTTCCATCAGGGGAGGGCGCGCCCAGGCACCGGCCAGCAGGCTGAACAGTTCGTTGAGGGCCAGCAAGGTCAGCATGGCGATCATGGTGGTCAGGGCGATCCAGCGCGCCACCGTGTCCCGTGGACGTTGAGCGCCCGAGCGCGAGGGTTTCATCGTTTCACCACGTGAGGGCTGAAGAGGTAGCCGCTGTTGCGCACGGTGCGGATCATCGATGCACCCGTGATGTCGGTCTCCAATTTGCGCCGCAGGCGGCTGACCTGGACGTCGATGCTGCGGTCGAACGCCTCGAAGGTTTCGCCGCGGGCCAGGTCCAGCAATTGTTGGCGAGTCAGCACCCGGCGCGGGTGTTCGGCAAACACCAGCAGCAGTTCGAATTCGCCGGTGGACAGCGGGATCATGACCTTGTCCGGTGAGCGCAGCTCGCGACGGGTGACGTCCAGTTGCCAGTTTTCGAACTCCAGGATAGGCCGGGAGGCGTCGCTCGACGCGGCCCTGGCTTCACCGGTGCGCCGCAGCACGGCACGCACCCGGGCCAACAGCTCCCGCGCATCGAAGGGCTTGGTCAGGTAATCGTCCGCCCCCAGTTCCAGGCCGACGACGCGATCACTCAACTCGCCCATGGCGGTGAGCATGATGATGCCGACCGTGTGCTCGGCCCGCAGCCGCTGGCACAGCACCAACCCGTTGTCGCCCGGCAACATGACGTCGAGGATGATCAGGTCCGGCACCCGGCGCTCCACCGCCTGCCACAGGGCGTTGCCGTCGGCGGCCACATCCACGCTGTAGCCATGTTGTTCGAGGAACTTGCGCAAGAGGGCGAGGACTTCGAGGTCATCGTCCACCAGTAATAAATGGCTCACGGTGGGCACGCAGGGTAATGAATACAGGAGGGGATACTAGGGTCAATCCACGGCCCGCGTCATATATTTCAACCCGGTAATAAAGTTGCCGGTGGGCAATATTCCGGAAATCTGCGGGCAAGAAAACGGCGGCAGGATGGCCTTGATGTCGGTCAGTTAAACCACCCACCAACACCGAACCCTGTGGCGAGGGAGCTTGCTCCCGCTGGGTCGCGAAGTGGCCCCAAAAAAGCGGTGAGCGCTTCGCGCTCAAGTGGGAGCAAGCTCCCTCGCCACAGGGGCGGTGTTTGGTTTACGACCGGTCCAGGCAGCATCCCATTCCTCGCCGAGATAACCCTGTATGCCGATCACCAAGCCCGCTCCGTTGTTCGTTCGATCCACCGTCGTGGTTGTATTGGCGGCACTCGCCAGCGGTTGCGCCAGTACGCCCGCTGCAACGCCGGGCTCGTGTGAAAGCGCGACCTACACCGTTTACGATCCCGCAGAACCGGTCAACCGTGGCATATTCGCGTTCAACCGAACCCTGGATGACTATGCGCTGGCCCCGGTGGCCCGTGGTTATCGCAAGCTGCCGGAGATGTTCCAGGCCGGCGTCCACAACTTCGTGGCGAACTTCGGCGAACCCAAGGTGTTCATCAACGACTTGTTGCAAGGCAATGCCCAACGCTCGGTCAACACACTGGGCCGTTTCGTGATCAACACCACCGCAGGCATCGTCGGGCTGATCGACGTGTCGGGCAAGCTGGGCATCGAGCGCCACAAGGCCGATTTCGGCCAGACCTTCGGCGTCTGGAACCTCGCCCCCGGGCCCACCGTGGAACTGCCGCTGCTGGGCAGCGCCAACCTGAGGGATGCGACGGGCCAAGTGCTGAGTTTTGCCGTCGACCCGTTCGGCGACAACAGCAGCACCGTCGACACCCTGGGCACCATCAACACCGTCGGCGGCGTTGTCGATGGCCGTGCCGAGGCATTGCCACTGACCGACGCGTTGCAGGCCGAACCGGATTACTACGCGGCGCTTCGTGATGCCACGGCGCAGCGGCGTGCCGAATTTATCGCGCAGGGCAAGTTGGGAGCGGTGATGGAGGACAACCCGCAGTGCCAGGATGGAGCCGCCGCCGATGAATAACCAGGCGTTGGTCTTGCATCGGCGAATGCGCTCGCTCGAGCCGGATGTATTGCACTGTCGTGAAGTTGAATTGCGCTTGGCCGAGGATGGTCGCCATGTGCTGCTCAACCGTTACGTCGAGTTGTATCGCCATGAACACGTCAGTTGGTGCGCCATCCAGCAGCATCGGGTGCCGTTGGCGAAGATGGTGCGCTGGTTGGTCGATAACGGCGAGCAGGTGAAGGATTAGTGGCAATTTGCTCTTGAATACAGCGGTACATCGAGGGCGGATACCATGAAACATTTTTACATAATTACGCATGAATAATGGTTGTACGACGTCGTATCTAATATGTTCGACTGTGGCCGTTTCTCACAAAAAAAATAAACGGAGATTCCATCCATGACGAGCATTCCTTCCGCCGAAGGCAAGGTTGCGGCGCCCGCGCAAGGCCGTTTCGTACGCCTGCTCAAGCTCCTCGGTCCCGGCATCATCGCCGTTCTTTCCTGGCTGGGCGCCGGCGATTTGATCACCTCATCCGTGGCCGGGGCGAACTACGGCTACGCCATGATGTGGGTGCTGGCGGTCTCTCTGCTGCTGCGCTACCTGATCGTCAACATCATCGCGCGCTTCCAGCTCTGCAATAACCAGGGCATGACCATCCTGCAAGGCTATGCCCAGCTCAATCCGTTTTTCGCCTGGTTCCTGCTGGTGTATGCGCTGCTCATGGGGCACCTGATGAACGCCTACATGATCAAGGGGGCTGGCGAAGCCCTGGCCATGTTGCTCAAGGTCGACTATCCACTGCTGTGTTCGGTGGCGGTGGTCTTGACGGTGTGGATGCTCGTCGGGCGCAATATCTATTCGATGATCGAAGGTGTGATGAAAGGCCTGCTGGCGATCATGACGCTGGCGTTCCTGGCCCTGGCGGTGATGTCCGGCCCGGATGTCGCGGGCATCGTCAAAGGCACTATCGGCTTCAGCATTCCGCCCGACGAAGGCGTGCACGGCGCGCTGCTGGTGGCCGTCTCGGTGATCGGTGCGGTGGCCGGTTCCATCGCCAACTTCGTCCATCCGTATGTCATGCGCCAGAAGGGCTGGGTGGGGCCTGAGCACAAGCGTATCCAGCGTAACGACCTGCTGTTTGCGGTGTTTGTCGGGATCATCATCAACCTGGCGATCTGGATCGTCGGTGCGGAAATCCTGCGACCCAACGGCATCGAGGTCAAAACCCTGGGCGATCTGGGCAAGGCCCTGGAAATGTTCTTCGGCTCGATCGGTTGGTACGTGTTCTTTGTCGGCGTGTTCGCCACGCTGTTCGCCAGCATCTGCGGCAAGACCACGGCGTTTCCGATGCTGATCACCGATGCCTTCCAGCACGTGCGGCCCGAGCGCCGGGAGCGTTACGGCAAGGAGTTCCACCATGATCCGATGCACAAATGGTTCATGCTGTTCGTTCTCGTGACGCCGCTGATCTGGTCGCTCCCCGGCATGCCGGACTTCGTCACGCTGACCATCGGCGTCAACGCGTTGAACATCATCGGCTTGCCGGTGATTTCCCTGGGCCTGCTGATCATGTCCAACCAGAAGTCCCTGCTGGGCAAGGAATATCGCAACAACCTGTTCGAGAACATCGCGCTGATGTTTGCCACGGGCCTGGCGTTGTGGGTCGCGTTCCAGCTGGCGGTCGATCTGTTTACCTGAGATGCGGTCATCTGCAATTTTCGGGGGCTGCTAGACTTTATCGTCCAGTCACTTTTGGAGAAGCGGAATGAACAATAAAAACAGGATCTGCCTCTGGTACGACGGCGATGCCCAGGAAGCGGCGCAGTTCTACGCCAAAACGTTTCCCGACAGTGCGGTGAATGCCGTCCATCAGGCCCCGGGCGATTATCCGTCGGGCAAGGAGGGTGATGTGATCACGGTGGAGTTCACGGTGATCGGCATCCCTTGCATCGGCCTCAACGGCGGCCCGGTGTTCAAGCACAGCGAGGCCTTTTCATTCCAGATTGCAACCGAAGACCAGGCCGAAACGGACCGCTTGTGGAACGCGATCATCGACAACGGCGGCCAGGCCAGCGCGTGTGGCTGGTGCAAGGACAAGTGGGGCTTGTCGTGGCAGATCAGCCCGCGTGTGTTGCTCGACGCGGTCGCCAGTCCTGACAAGGCCATCGCCAAGCGTGCCTTCGAGGCCATGATGACGATGACCAAGATCGACATCGCGGCGATTGAAGCGGCGGTGAAAGGCTAGCCGGCGCAGCACTTCCATTCCCTTGTGGGAGCGAGCTCGCTCGCGATGGCGTCGGCACAGCCGACAGTGATGCAAGCTGACCCACCGCCATCGCGAGCAAGCTCGCTCCCACACTTGATCGTCGGTGGCTTCGATTTTTCGGCCTGTCCAAATCCCCTGTGGGAGCGAGCTTGCTCGCGATGGCGCCGACACATTCAGCTCAGTTCATCACTGGGTGGCCTCAGGCAACCTGGCAATCACCTTGATCTCGAACTGAAAACCATACAACCACGTCACGCCCACCGCCGTCAGTGTCGGATGGGGCGCGCTGCCCCAGAATTCGGGCACAACGCTCCAGACCCGTTCGAAGGTCGACTCGGGATCGACCATGAACACCGTCACATCCACCACATCGTCAAAGCTGCAATCGGCCGCGGCGAGGATTGCCTTCAGGTTGTTGAACGCCAGCCGCACCTGAGCTTCCAGGTCGGGTTCCGGCGAACCGTCGGCGGTGCTGCCGACTTGCCCCGACACGAACAGAAAACCATTGGAACGAATCGCCGGTGAATAGCGATTGCGCTCATACAGTGCCTGGCGTCCGGGCGGGAAAACTACATCGCGCTGTGTCATGAAATACCTCCATCAAAGAGTGGGTTCCAAACGATGAACTCACTCTAGGGGCTTGTGTCCGGGCGATAAACGAGCAACCTTGGCGATCACTGTTTGTAAACTCCAAACAATCGGATCGATACCCGGGGCAGAAATGGACCGTTTTGATGCAATGCAAGCGTTCGTGCGAGTCGTGGAGGCGGGCAGCTTCACCAAGGCGGCGGAAACCCTGCACATGAGCAAGACCACCGTGACCCAATTGGTGCAGCAGCTCGAGGCACGGTTGCGGGTCAAGTTGCTCAACCGCACCACGCGCAAGGTCAATGTCACCGCCGACGGTGCCATTTATTACGAACGGGTGATCCGTTTGCTGGCCGACATGGACGATGCCGAGACCAGCGTCTCCAGTGCCCAGGCGCTACCCCGCGGGCGCCTGCGGGTGGACGTGCCGAGCCCGCTGGCAGTCATGATCCTGGTACCGGCCTTGCCGGCGTTCTATGAGCGCTATCCGGACATCCAGATCGACATGGGCGTCAGTGATCGCATCGTCGACATGATCGATGAAAGTGTCGATTGCGTGGTGCGCGGCGGTGAGCTGATGGATCAGTCGCTGGTGGCCCGGCGCGTCGGCGATCTTGCCTTGGGCGTCTTCGCCGCCCCGAGTTACCTGGCACGGTTCGGTCGGCCCGCGCATCCGCGCGAACTGGAAGATTCGCACCATCGCACCGTGGGCTTCCTGTGGGCGCGCACCGGTAAATCCCTGCCTTACGCCATGCGCCGTGGCAGTGAGCTGCTTCACGTCAAAGGGCGCTACGCCCTGGCCATCGACGACGGCAACGCCTACCTCGCTGCCGGTCTGGCGGGGCTGGGCGTGCTCTGGTTGCCGGCGTACATGTCCCGGCATCACCAGGCACAAGGCGAGTTGGTGCCGCTGTTCGAAGACTGGCACCTCGACCCGATGCCGCTCTACGTGGCTTACCCGCCGAATCGCCACGTCAATGCCAAGCTGAGGGTGTTCATCGATTGGGTGGTGGAGCTGATGGCGCAGCATGCGCCTATCATTGATCGATCGGTTTCGTGAAATTGTCTGTCCAGTTATAGAGGAGATGCACAATGGACCGATTCGGCGTTTCCGCTCACCCGAGGTTATGCGCATGATCGTGAGGGTACGGGGCGGTCTGAGGAATAGATGCAACGTGTTCTACCGTCATCGCGAGCAAGCTCGCTCCCACCGTTGATCTTGGGTGTACGCCAATTCCGCATTCACAACCGACCCCTGTGGGAGCGAGCTCGCTCGCGATGACGGCAGCCCATTCAACACCCATGCAAGCAGGCCCGCCGCTTTCGCGAGCAGGCCCCTCACAACCGATCCTGATTTTATTCCTTGAGGAAGGTCAGCAGATCCTGGTTCAGTCGGTCCTTGTGCGTCTCGGTCAAGCCGTGCGGTGCGCCAGGGTAGACGATCAGTCGGGCGCCTTTGATCAGCGCCGCCGAGGCCCGGCCTGCAGCGTCGATGGGTACGATCTGATCGTCATCGCCATGGATGACCAGGGTCGGCACGTCGAATTTCTTCAGGTCGTCGCGGAAGTCCGTCGCCGAGAACGCCGCAATCGAGTCATAGGTATTCTTGCTGCCACCCTGCATGCCCTGCATCCAGAACGATTGGATCAACCCCTGGGATGGTTTGGCACCCTTGCGGTTGTAGCCGTAGAACGGGCCCGAGGCGATGTCCAGGTACAGCTGCGAACGGTTCTCCAGAGACGCCTTGCGCAGGCCGTCGAACACCTCGATAGGCAAGCCGCCGGGATTGGTGTCTGTCTTGAGCATCAACGGTGGCACCGAAGAAACCAGCACGGCTTTCTTCACCCGACCGGTACCGTGGCGACCGATGTAACGCGCCACTTCACCACCCCCTGTCGAAAAGCCCACCAGCGTCACGTTCTTGAGATCCAGCGCTTCGATCACCGCCGCCAGGTCGTCGGCGTAGTGGTCCATGTCGTTGCCTTCCCAAGGCTGGCTGGAGCGACCATGACCGCGACGGTCGTGAGCAATCACCCGATAGCCTTTCGAGGCGAGGAACATCATCTGGCCTTCCCAACTGTCGGAGTCCAGCGGCCAACCGTGGCTGAAGGTCACGACCTGGCCGTTACGCGGGCCCCAGTCCTTGTAATACAGCTGTATGCCATCCTTGGTGGTGATGTAGCTGGCTGACTGGACCACGCTGCCGACCGCAGACACGCTTGCAGCGGTCTGGACTGGCGACGCGGCCTCGGCGTTGAGGGTGGCCAATGTCAGGGTCGCGACAGCCAGGGTGCGGTTGAAGGTGTTCATCGTGTCTCTCTCCATTAAGGTCGTTTGATCTGCGGCGATCGTCATCGATCGCGTTGGTGGGCAGATTAAAGAGAGAGGCCGGTGACGAGAACGGCATGGGCATCGATAACAACTATAGGAAAATCGGATAGCTGCGTTTCGCTTCGGTTGCCGTGATCATTCGTAGCGGGGGAGCTTGCGCCTTCGACGCCGCCCTGGGCGGTGATGATGCGTTGAAACGACAGGGGATCGATAGGATTCATGTGGGCTGCGTCGCCGGGAGGAGGGCGAAAGGGGAGCGTCGCGTATCCGGTTCGCGCTGATCCTACACCAAGGTCCAGAGGTTGCTAAGGGGCGGAATGTGGACTGCGTCAACTGTCAGGCAAGTGTTTGGGTCTATGCTTACCTTGCCCCTCTTGAATCAGGCCCACCCATGCACGAACACCGAACGGTCCACAGGGAGTACGCGTGAGACATTCGATATCGGCTGCAGCGCTGCTTTGCCTCTTGCTCGGCACGGATGTCAGGGCCGAGCAGTATCAGATCGTCACCGAAGAATGGGCACCGTACAACTATCAGGAAAACAACCGGCTCACCGGCATGACCACCGAGATCGTCCGGGCCATCATGGCGCTGACCGGCGATGACTTCGAGGTGTTGCTGCAACCCAGCATGCGTGCCACCCAAATACTCAAGCACCGCCCCAAGACCATCATGTACTCCCTGTTTCGCACGCCGGAACGCGAGTCGTTGTTCAAATGGGTCGGGCCTATCGTGGAGGAGTCCATTCACCCCTATCAACTGGCCAAGGCGCCGCCGGTGAATTCCCTCGAACAACTGCTGCACGCCCCGCAGATCACCACGCGACATGCCGGCCTGGTGCCGACGATGCTGTTGTCCCTGGGCTTTAACAACCTGGACAAAAGTGCCACCGAAAGCAAGCTGCTCTATCGCATGCTGCTTGCCGGCCGCACCGACATCATCGTCGGCGATACCGATGCGGGCGTGGCCTACTACAGCCGCCAGTTGAACATCGCGCCGGGCACGCTGCGGAAAATTCCTATCGAGCTTTATCGCTCGTCGTTGTACATCGCATTCAGCTTGGACTCTGAAGACGAAGTGGTCGCGGCGTGGACCAAGGCTTTGGAGCAGTTGCGGCGCTCAGGGGAGCTGGAGCGGATTCGGCGGCGGTATGAAGAGCAGGTCGGGCCATAAGAACGCACTCAGACGATCAGCACGACCTTACCCTGGAGACCGCCGCGTGAAGCTCGCCGGTGCGCAGCCGAGGCCTCGGCCAGCGGATAGGTGCTGTCAATGACGACACGAAGGGTACCGTTATCGAGCAGGCGTCCGGCCTCTGCCAATTGCGCGCCATTGGAACGTACCTGTGTCGAGGACACCGTGATCGCGCAATGGGCTGCTTCATCATGCCCCGAGAAGCCCAGGGGGTTGATCAGGAAGAGCGCGCCACCCTGCTTGATGACGCTCAGAAAGCGTTCCATGTTCGGGCCGCCGACGGCATCGATCACCAGATCCACATCGTGCGCGGCCGTTTCGGCAGCGCCCTTGGTGTAATCGATAAACTCATCCGCTCCCAGGCTGCGAAGCAGCGCCTCGTGCTTGCCGGACGCGACCGCGATCACACGCGCACCTTTGCATTTGGCAACCTGAACCGCCAGATGCCCCACGCCACCTCCAGCGCCATTCACCAGGACCGTCCTGCCTTTGAGGGGGACAGGGGTATGTGGAAACGATTGGAATGGGTTCGGCAAGTCATGGCCGGGATCAATCAGAAACTGCCACACCGTGAGCAGCGACATCGGCGCACCCGCTGCCTGGACATGATCGATACCCTTGGGTTTGAGGGCCAGCTCGGATTCAGGGACGCAGACATATTCGGCATAGGCGCCGCTGCCTTTCATGAGATCCTCCGGGAAACGCACCATTGCGAACACTTCGTCACCGACGCTGATCCCGCCCACCTCGTCGCCGACCGCGGCAACGACCCCGGATATATCGGTGCCCAGGATCAGCGGAAAGGTTGGATGGGGTTGCCACTCAGGCGGTAGCGCCCGATAGCCGTCACGCAGGTAGAGGTCTGGTGGGTTGAGGCTTGCCGCATGGATGCGGACCAGTACTTCGCCGGCTTTCGCCATGGGCCGAGGCGCATCTTCGTAATGCAATACGTCCGGGCCACCGAATTCGTGCAACCGCACCGCTTTCATCATCTCGTTCATCACAATAACCTCACTCAGAGATTTAGCCTGGATGACCAATGTAGGATGATTCTGCAGGATTGATAATGGTGCCTGGTTTCGTTTTAATCGTGCCATGAAGGAACAAATTGGTTTTGAGAGCCTGACTGGCTTAATCGCATTCGCCCGCGCGGGCTCCTTGGGCAGCTATACAGCCGCAGCCCGCTCCCTGTCTGTTTCTCCCTCTGCGATCAGCAAAAGCATCCAGCGGCTGGAACGTCATTTCGGCTTTTCTCTTTTTACCCGTACGACACGCTCGCTGACTTTCACCGCCGAAGGTCGTGAACTGCATGAGCGTGTGTTGCAGCTGTTGCGCCATGCTGAAGAGATCGAACAGGTGGCGAAGTCAGCACGTTCCGAACCCGCGGGCACCTTGCGAATAGCGACCTCCCTGCCGATCGGTCTGCACATGATTGCTCCCGTCATTACCGCGTTCCGCAAGCTCCATCCAAAGGTAATGATCGACTTGCGGCTGAGCGACCACATCGTGGACCTGGTCGAAGAGAGCATCGATCTTGCAGTCCGGATCGGCGACCTCCCGGATTCGTCCCTGCTGTCGCACCGACTCTCGCCGTACAGGCTCTGCTGCTATGCGTCGCCTGATTACCTGGCCAGGTGCGGTACCCCCCGGCATCCCGATGAACTGGTGGGGCACGAAACCGTCAACCTGCGCTATCAAAACACCGGGCAAGTGTTTCGCTGGCCGTTCCGAATGGCGGGCAAGGAGATTGAGATATTGCCGTCGTCTCCTATCGTCGTTGACGCAAGCGAAGTCGTCATCGCGACGATTGCGGCGGGCGCAGGCATCGGAATGGCCGCGAGTTTCATGGCTGACCCCTGGGTGAGGCGCCAAGAGCTGATCCCGATCCTGTCCGATTTTGCCGTGGACCGACACAACATCACGGCCATATGGCCCGAGAGTCGGCGCACCAACCCGGCCGTACGTGCCTTTCTCGACAGGTTGATCGAGCTGCTTTGAATGAGGGGGCGGCGTTTCCGGCGGGTTATTCCAAATGGTTGCATCGATAGCAGAGTCGAGGGTCATCCAAGCACTTCTATTCGTCTCGTAAAGTGGCAACCAGACTGAGCCGTGTCTATTGTTTTTGGCGACAGATAGCTATCGGAGGCATGGACATGGGTCAGAGCACTTCACCCGCCGCTTCGGCTGTGGGGAACACGGGCATGGTAGCCACAACCTTATGGGGCTCGGACAAGATCGGCGGTATCACGGTCGATCCGGACGGTGCTATCTGGCTTGGCGCTTATAGCCGCCTGGGACTGGGCGGCGAAGAGGATTCAGGCTTCACCGGCAGTCTGGTCCGGTTCAATGCCGACGGCAGCCTGGACCGCAACTTCAGTGGCGACGGTAAATCCCTCCTGCCTGTGTCGCTCGATATCGAGGACGGTGGTAATGCTGCGGTGCAGCCGGGAGGGGGCTACCTGGTGGCGCAATACGTGAAAGTCGGCGATGCCTGGGTGTCGGGCGTAAGTCGTACCTTGGCTGACGGCCGCCTCGATACGAGTTTCGGCAACGGCGGTACCGCGACCGTGCCGTTCTACTGGAATGAATCTCTAGGCCAGCAAGCGTCGTTCTCTGTGCAACGCGACGGCAGCTTTTTCGCGAGCGCTGCGTATCCCTCCGGGGAGATCTATATCGCCCGCTTCGACGCGACGGGGACCCTGGTCTCGTCTTTCGCAGAGGGAGGGATCCTGCACCTGCCAGCATCCGTCGGCATTCACCCCAGCGGCACGATCGACGTTTCCCTGCAGGGAGACGGGAAGGTATTGGTCACGGGGCAAGATACCCTGACCCGCCTCAACCAGGACGGTAGCCTGGATAGCAGCTTTGCCAACGGCGGCAGCCTGGCTCTTGATGTTCACGCAGACGCCCTCGTGCTCCAGGATGACGGCAAAATCCTGCTGGCGGGCGCCTCGGGCGGTGTGGCGACCGTCATGCGTCTTAACGCCGACGGCTCGCTTGACACTGGGTTTGGTAATCAGGGGCAGGTGAGTTGGGGCTCGCAAAACGCTCCTTTCGCAGTAGCCGACATGGTCGTGCTGGCTGATGGCAAGCTGTTGATTGGCGGAAGCCAGGGTACAAGGGCGGACGGTTATCTGGCCGCCTTGGTTCAGTTGAACCCCGACGGTAGCCTGGATCACAGCTTTGGCAATCCCGATGACGGCTATTACCACCTTGACGGTAGCCCCCATGATGACTTCTTGCTGGGTACCGCCTCGTTCGACGATGCCATTGTTGGCGGGGCCGGTAACGATCTGCTCGATGGCCAACAAGGTCGCGACCTGCTGACGGGCGGTGCCGGGGCCGATACGTTCCGTTACCAGTCAGTCGCAGACAGCTACCGAACCGCAACCGCGGCCCACAGCGACCGAATCACCGACTTCGACCCCAGCACCGATACGATCGACCTCTCGTCCATGGGCTTGCTCGGGCTGGGCAATGGACATGACGGAACGCTGGCGATACGAGTCAATGAAAGCGGGACGCGGACCTACCTCAAGAGTTTTGATGCCAACGCGCAGGGGGAACGCTTCGAATTGGTCTTCGACGGTGACTTGAGTCAAACGCTGAATGAAACCAACATCCTGTTTCAGCAAGCCAGGTTAACGGGTACCGAAGAAGCCGATCGTTTACAGGGCAACGCTCGAAGCGAAATCATCGAAGGGTTCGCGGGCGATGATCGCCTTTATGGCGCGCTGGGGAATGATGTATTGGTTGGCGCAGAGGGCCGGGACCTGTTGCTGGGTGGCGCTAATAACGATGTGTTCCGCTTCGACGCACTGAGCGACAGCTACCGTACCGCCACCGAAAACCACACTGATCGCCTGCTTGACTATACCGCGGGTGAGGACACGATCGACTTGTCCGCCTTGGGCTTTACCCGGCTGGGAAATGGTTACAACGGCACGTTGGACGTGGTTGTCAATGAAGCCAAGAACCTGACTTACTTGAAGAGCTACGAAGCCGACGCCAATGGGGCTCGATTCGAGTTGAGCCTGGCAGGGGATCACTCCGGTTACCGTAACCTGGACATCATCTTCGCCGAGCCCCCGGCAGAGGAAGTCTTTCAATTGATCGGGGTGGCTGACCTTTGGGTGTAAAAACGCCAAATATCAGCCCTCGCTGCTCCGGGCTTGCGGCACGCCGAGAGCGACGACTACTTCGTCTATGAAGCGCCTGACCTTTGCCGAGGGACGACGGTCGGCTGGATATATCAGATTCACGGGGTAGGTAGGTCCTTCGAAGTCTTCGAAGAGTACGACCAGCTCCCCACGTTGCACGTAGGGCGCAAGCACGTCCTCTACACAGAGCGTGATGCCGAAATCCGACAACGCTGCGTTTACCTTGGCCAGGGTGTTATTGACTTTCAGTCGGCTCGCAATGGGGATCGAAAATGTCTGCCTGTCTTTCGTAAACCGCCAAAGCTTGTCCGTCATTCGATCAGAAAACAGATAGCCCAGACAGTCATGGTCCACGAGTTGCTGGGGGTGGAGCGGGGTCCCTTTGCGCGACAGGTAACCTGGAGACGCACAGGCGAACATCCTGAAAGGTTTCAAACCGCGTTGTACCAACGCTGCACTGTCGGCTAATCGCGGTTTTCCTAGCCGGAAAACCACTTCGTATCCTTCCTCCACGATATTCACAAACCTGTCTGTCAATTCCAATTCAATTTCGGTTTCTGGATAGCGCGTCAGATACTGGGTAAGGAACGGGATTAATCGATGGGAACCGTAATTATAAGGTGCGCTAATCCTTATCTTTCCGCGCGGTGTTGAGTTCCCTGCAAGTGCCAGCGCTTCGGCGTCCTCGACGTCGCTCAGGATGGCCTTGCAGCGCAGATAATATTCTTTTCCCAAGGCGGTCAGGCTTTGTCGGCGAGTGGTTCGGGTGATCAGTTTGAGACCCAGCTGCGATTCCAGATTGCCGACCTGTTTGGCAATCTGTTGCGGGGTTACGCCCAATACAGCCGCCGCTGCCGAAAAGGAACTTGATTCGGCGGCGGCAACGAAAGCCGCCATGCTTTTCAGCTTATCCATATCTACAACCTTTGGTTGTCAATGTTGCTCTGTATCGAACGTTTATCTTGGAAATCTTCCTGCTTAACATGCCTCAGGTCAATCAAAGGTAGCGCCTTGCGCTTTATAGGTCGGAGAGCTGGAATGGTGAACATATCGCATGAAACGACAGAGGCCGCGGAGCGTCGACTGTTACGCGTGACTACCCAGGCGCGCGTCCGGTTCTTTACCGGCACGTATGCGTTTTTAGAATTTCCGTTGTCATCTTTTCCAGACGCAGTACGTCCTGACGCGCTGGCGCTCGTTCGGGATGACAACGTATGGAGTCAACTGGTCCCTTGCGATGCCGTCGACCAGGAGCTATTCGGTGTCTTCCGCTTCCATTTTCCAGAGGGTGCAGACAACAGTGGGTTTGTAGGGTGGTTGGCGACTCGACTGAAACAGCGCTTTGGAACGGGTGTTTTCGTCACTTGCGGCCAACATCGAGATGACGGGGGAATATTTGATTATTGGGGCGTCCCGGCCACGTTGGCCTCGGATGTCTTCAGGGAGATCCAGGCTCTGGTTGATGGGCCCTTGATCGTTGCATCGCAACGAGACCTCAGGCCCTGAATATCAGACTTCGCTCCGGGCAAGGAATGGCTTCAGTGCGGCCAATACTTGCGCTGGAGTGTCTTCTGGCTGCAAATGCCCACCGCCAGTGGAGGTACCACTGACGTCGGTTGCCCAACGTCGCCAGATATCGGCGGGCGTAGGTCGGCCTTTCGTGTGTTCTGCGTCGGGCCATAGAACCAGCACTGGGCAGTGTATTTTCCGACCCGCTGCGAAGTCAGCGGCGTCTTGCGCCAGGTCTTCATCCATCGCAGCTCGATAGTCTTCAAGTATGGCGTGACGCACCGAGGGATTTCGGAATGCTGCCCTATAGGCCTCCATTGCCGTCGCCTCAATAAAGCCTCGCCCCTCTGTCATTTGCGCCAAAGCAGCATTGATGAAAGCATCCGGGTCCGCTGCAAGTAAGCGCTCCGGCAGATCGGCCTTTTGAGCAAATAAAAACCAGTGGAAAGCCTTGGTGGCGGCGCGGAAGTCCATGGAGGCCATCGCGTCCAGAGTAGGCACCACGGTAAGGGAGGCGAAGGCAGTGACTGAGTCGGGATGGTCCAGCACCAGGCGATACCCAGCCCGTGCTCCCCGATCATGGCCAACCACTGTGAATCGCCTGTAGCCCAGCGCATCCATAAGGGCTACCAGCGCATCACCGACACGTCGCTTTGTCCATCTTGGGGTCGTCTCCAGAGGCTGACTCGAGCCATACCCCGGAAGGTCCGGGATAATCACCGTATGATTCTTCGCTAACTCAGGTGCAATCCGCCTCCAAGCGATATGAGTCTGCGGGTAGCCGTGAAGGAGCAGAACTGGCAGGCCTTCGCCACCAATGGCTCCAGCGAATTGCACGCCACCGGCCATTACCTCGAGAGGCCGGAATCCAGGAAAGAACGGTGCAGATGTTGTGCCCGGAAGATTAGTCATCAGTCACCTCGCTATACCCTTTGTCGCGGTGCTAGCCGACGCCATGAACTTCGCCAGATCTCGATTGAATCGTGGCGCTTCTTCCAGGAATGGGGCATGACCCGAATTTTCATAAATTTTCGTTTGAATGTGAGCATTCAGCTGTTTGGCGCGGGCGATGCTGGGTTGGACTTGGACGAGCTCATCCTTTGCGCCATACAGCATCAGGACAGGTATGCGCGCTTTCGGCAAACCCTCTGCGATAGAGACGGTCATTGAAGGGGTGGCGCGGGTCATCGTCCAGGAAGCCATCGAGGCATTGGATAACAGCAATTCGAATGTCGATCCATCTGGCTGGGTGTGGAAGCAGAGTGCAAGGAAAGTCCGTACAGCGTTCAAGTGGGTCTTCAGGTCGTCAGACGCCAGGCCGCTATACACATCGGGGTGGGAAGTAATCAGCGCAGCGTTGAGTTCGATTACACCGTCGACATACATGACGCCACCGAGGTCAGCGTCACCATAGGCGGCAAGGTAGTTGGATATGACCACGCCGCCCAACGACCAGCCGACCAATACCGGATGGTCGCTGCCCGTAGCCTTGATCACCGCTGCCAAGTCATCGGCATACCGGCGCCCGTCGGTGTATGCATCCGCGTTTGTGGGCATATCGGAAAGACCATGGCCGCGCAGGTCATAGGTGACCATCCGGTAGCGTTGCAGCTCGGGGCTACTCGTCTGCCTCTCCCAATTGAGTCGACTCCCGAGCAAGCCATGAATGAAGATAATGGTGGGGCCGTCGGGGTTTCCTGACTCTTGTACCGCGAGCTTGACCCCATCCGGTGCCGTCACTGTGTAGCGCTTGTCTGCCGCCATGCTCGTTGACGAGAGGCCAGCTAACAAAACGACAAGCCAGGTGCCACGTAATAACCGGGTGAGAAGAGGGTGATTCATGGGATTGCTTCCAGACTCGAGGGTTGATGAGGGGAGTCTAGAGAGCGGGTCCAGGACGGTCTATGATCCAGGGTGCTGACATGTTGATCATTCGTCCAGACTCCAAGGTTCCCTCTATGCAAACCAATTCCAGTGAGCTGATCAGCGAATTGCTAATGGGCATGCGCCTTTTCGGTGTTCAATTTCGCAGAATGGAAATTCCCAAGCCCCTGGGGGTTGGCTTCAGCAACGAAATAGGACGAGCACAATTTCATTTCGTCGGACGTGGGCCCGTCTGGCTGCGCAGCCCCGGCGCAGATCTGTATAGGCTCGATACCGGGGATGCAGTGCTCATCCCCCGTGGAGGGGCCCATGGGGTGTTGTCCACCGAAGACACGCTTGTTGCAGATGTAAAGCCGTTTGCCTTGGACGCTGTCATCGAGGGTAAACGCCGCGAGCGGGGCACTTGCGATGAGATGAGCGCGCAGGACGATGCGGTTATCTTCAGTTGCTGCATGGAACTGGAGCTTGGCGGGATGCAGCCTCTCGTTTCTGCGATGCCGGAGGTTCTGCTGGTGAGCACGCTCCTGGACAGATCACCCGAAATCCGTCCCATGCTTGAGGCAATGGAGCGGGAATCGCTCACATTACAACCTGGGCACATGGGCATTTTGGCGCGCCTTGCCGAAGTGGTCGCCGCGCTCATCGTACGAAGTTGGGTGGCAGGCGGATGCGATAGCGCCACCGGATGGTTAAGCGCGTTAAGGGATCCCCGACTGAGCAGGGCTATCATCATGATGCACAAGCATCCCGGTAAACATTGGACAGTGGCGACGCTTGCGAACGAAGCCAATCAGTCTCGGTCGGTGTTTGCGCAGCGCTTTCTTCTGGCGACAGGCGTTTCTCCACTTCGATACCTGACCGATTTGAGAATGCGTTTGGCTTTTCTAAGTTTGAGCCGAGAGCATCAACCTGTCGAAACCGTCGCCAGCCAATTGGGGTACGGCTCATTGGCTGCCTTTAGCCGGGCTTTCAAACGTTCGGTGGGCTTGTCTCCCAGTGCTGTCCGGGCCGCGAACACCCTGGCTGACCAGACAACGGGCACAATTGCAGGTTGATCTTCATGGACCCGCGGGCAGTCAAGGTGCCCTCGGCATGACAGACCCGCTTTGCCTCCCTGGCTGACGCTATCTTCCAGTTGGGGGCGTCGTTCCTTTTTTGACTGAAAGAGGTCCGTTCTCCAACGCCTCGACACCCTGGGCCGCGAGGACGAGATCCGCTGCCCGCTCGCCAATGACCACGCAAGGCGCCATGGTGTTGCCGACGGTGATTCGCGGCATGATCGAGGCATCCGCGATCCGCAATTTCTCGATGCCATGCACGCGCAACTGATGGTCGACCACAGACATTTCATCTCGGCCCATTTTCGCGGTGCAGGACGGGTGCCAATAGGACACGGCAGAATGGCGGATGAACTGCTCCATGGCGCGGTGCGCTTTCGGCCCGGGCACCACCTCGCGCTTTACCAGGTGGTTGAAGGTTTCGCTGTTCCCGAGTGCCCTGCAGAGGTCGATCGATGCAAACGCCGCCGCCATGTCCTCGGGCGCGCTCAGCGAGTTCGGCTCGATGAGTGGAGCATCCGACGGCCCGGCGCCCGATAGACGCAGGCGCCCTCGACTGACAGGCCTGGCCAGCCCTGCGAACATCGTCCAACCCTGTTGCGGTGGCTGGATACCCACTTCAGCAGGAGAGGGCACCGCAAATTCAAGCTGACAATGCAGCAGGTCCGGGGCGTCCAGGCGATTGTCGCTTTTCCAGTACAACGTGGTTTCACAACCGCCGCCACCAACCGCCTGGGGTTGCAGGTACTCCCAGGTACAGCCAAAGGCAATATGATCCTGAAGATTCTGACCCACACCGGGAAGGTGACTGATCGGAACGATGCCATGGGGGCGCAGTTCACCCTCCGGGCCGATGCCTGACTGCATGAGCACCTTGGGCGTGTTCACCGCGCCCATGGACAAGACGACTTCGGCCTCGGCAAAGAAGCGGTGCCGTTGCCCTTCGATGATCACTTCGACACCGACCGCCCTGGTGCCGCTAAGCAGGACACGGGCCACCAGCGCGCCGGTGAGGACGGTCAGGTTCGGTTGGTGCAGCCGTGGCCGGACATAGGAATCGTAAACGGATTCGCGCCTGCCCTGGTTGATGCGTAGATCGGTGATCGCGGCCCCGCCGGGGCCTTCCATCATCGCTCCGTTGGGACTGTCGTAGCGGGGGATACCCAAACGACTGGCCGCTTCCAGGGTTGCCCAGGCGAGGGGTTGAGGCGAAGCCGGCTGCTCGACATGCACGGGGCCGCCTGAACCACGCCGTGCGGCATCCGGGCTGCCGTGCCAGTTCTCGATCCTGCGGTAGTAATCCAGTACCGAATCGTATCCCCAGGCGCAGTCGCCGGACTCGGCGGCGAAGTGATCCCAGTCCGATCGATGCCCGCGTGCCCAGACCATCACGTTGATGCTGGAGCCACCTCCGAGTCCCTTGCCCATGTTCAAGGGAAGACGACGCCCGTTGAGGTGGGGATCGGGTTGTCCTGCGAATGCCCAATCGCGCTCTGAACCGAGGTTCAGCGGCCATTGCGCCGGCTCTGTAACTTCAGGGCCGGAATATTCGTTGCCTGCTTCAATCAACAACACGCGTGCGTTGTCCTGTTGGGCAAGGCGGGCCGCGACCACGCAGCCCGCCGTACCCGCACCACACACGATGAAGTCGTAGTTCCGATCACGCCGATGATTCATGCGTCCGTCCATATTGATGCAGTGGTTGGGTTCAAGGTTATCAGGGGGGGGCGCGCTGCGGCGATCACTGCTCGCCGACGCTTTTCACGGCCTCGAGAATCACCTTGGCCACTTCGGCCGGCTGCGACTGCTGGGGCACATGGCTGGTGTGCACCTGCGCCAGGGTGGCGCCGATACGCTTGGCGGCGGAACGCTGGACATCGGGATGGATCATCCGGTCCTCGGTGGCGAGCAGATACCAGGACGGTTTGGTCTTCCAGGCAGAGACGCTCGTTTTGTCCTCGAATGCGGATGCCTTGATAGGGCCTTGCGTCGCGGTCATCACGGCGGTCTGCGCCGCTGGAAGATCCTGGGCGAAGTCCTTGGCCATGCCTTCAGGGGTCAAGTAGAGGAAACCGTTGCCGTCAGCCTTGATCTGACTGATGCCCGGGGGTGTGGGCGCGCCTTTGCCTTGTTCGCCGCTGGTTTGACCGGCATCGGGGGCGAAAGCGGCGACGTACACCAGGGCGCGGACTTTCTTGTCGTTGCCGGCCTGGGTAATCACGGTGCCGCCCCAGGAATGACCGACCAGTACGACCGGCCCCGTCTGATTGTTCAGCGTTCTTTGCGTGGCAGCGACATCGTCGGCAAGCGAGGTGAGCGGGTTTTGCACGACCGAAACGGCAACCCCCTTGGCCTGCAGAAGCGGCACGACCTTGGCCCAATCGGAGCCGTCGGCGAACGCGCCGTGTACGATGACCACCGAAGGCGTTGTATCTTGGGCCTGGCTGATACCTGCGGCCAATGTGCTTGCAAGGGTGAAGGCGAGGGTGACGGCTTTTGATCTGAATGTTTTCATGGGATGAACTCCTGTGTGGGAGCTCAATTCTGCTGACTGGCCTGCTTCGTGGGCATCGGTCATTTATCCGACCCCAAGGCATTTTCATGGAGAGCGCGTTGCAACTGGACATCTCATTGAGCGCAGCGCTGCAGGCGATCGGTCAGGTCGGGGACCTCAGCATGGGCCAGCCACTCGGGCATTCCCGACGCGTGGCCGCATTGGCGCGCAGGCTGGCGCAGGCCTCACACGGCGATGGCGAGCACCTGAAGGTAGCGGAGCAGGTCGCCTTGCTGCGCTGGTCCGGCTGCACCGCCAACGCCGAAGGGTTTGCGGATCTGCTCGGCGATGACGTCGATGGCCGCCGTGCGATGCTCGATTTGACCCTGAGCAAAGAGGCCATGAACGCGGTGCATCAGGCGACCCCGCTGGCCGTCGTGCACTGCGAGGTCTCTGGCCAAGTCGCGAAAACCCTCGAACTGGGGGCCGCTGTCGAGGCAGGCTTGTGCCGCGTATTCGAAACCTACGACGGGACTGGCCGGCCGCTGGGCTTGACCCATGAGCACATTCCGGAGGTCGCCTATCAGGTGGTGCTTGCAGGTGATCTGGATATTCTCAGTCGAGCACACGGCTTGGACGCGGCGCTGCGCTGGATCCACGACCAGTCGGATCGGCGCTATCCCGCTGCCCTTGCGTCGTTGCTCAGGGATAACGCCAGGGCATGGCTGGCAGACCTGGAAGGCTCCTCCCAAAACCCGACCCATGAGGACACCGAACGCTCGGTCTCGCTGACCTTGGTGGGGGACGTGATTGACTTGAAGCTACCCTGGCTGGCGGGGCATTCGCGGCGGGTGGCGCATGTCGCCATGGAGGCTGCACGCTTGTGGGGGCTAGATGAACCCACCCTGACAGCGCTCGGAAAGGCGGCGCTCGTCTACGGTCTGGGTCGGGCAGCCGTTTCCAACCAACTCTGGAACACCGCCGGGGCGCTTCCTTATGGCGCCGCGGAGCGGGTGCACCTGGTTCCCTACTGGACGCAACAGGCGCTCAGGCCTATCAGTGAACTGGCCGTGCCTGCGGAAATTGCCTCCCATGCCTACGAACGGCTCAACGGCAGTGGCTACTTTCGAGGCGTGATGGGGGATGCCCTGTGTGCCGAGCATCGACTGTTCGCCACTTCCGTAGCCTGGGTCGCACTCAGGGAAGCCAGGCCATGGAGGGCGGCCCACGGTGAATCCGAGGCGGCCCAGCTGCTGGAGCAGGATGCCGCCAGTGGTCTGTTCGACAAGACTGTATGCGAAGCGGTTATCGCTGCTGCACGTGGCGAGCGTCTGACTCATCAGCCGAAGGGTTCGTTACTCACCGCACGGGAGTGTCATGTACTCCTGGAAATCAGCCGTGGCGCCAGTAACAAGCAGGTGGCGCGACTGCTGGACATCAGTCCGAGCACCGTTCGCACACACATGGAGAGCATATTTCGCAAACTGGAATGCTCGACCCGAGCTGCCGCGACCCTGAAGGCACTGACGCTGGGCTTGATCTCCTGATGCCAAGGCGCGGCAGGTTGAACATTCGAAGCTCGGCAACAGGAGGTCCGGCAGGCCTTCTCCTTTGACGTTCAACCTCGTACGGGGGAGGGCCACGACCCGCGTGTGTTCGCTGTTGGTGTGATTGAAAGTCATTATCATTTGATATATTCTCGCGATTCTTCCTCGCTTGAGTCGCTTACGTGTCCAGGCCATCCGATCCTCATTCCGCCGACGGCCAGTTCGAGAGCCATTCGAGCGAGCTGCTGCGCTTCCTCACGCGGCAGGTGAAGTGCGCAGAGCTGGCGGCCGACCTGCGCCAGGAGACTTGGCTGCGCTTTCGTCGGTGCGAGTCCGGGAAGGAGATCGGCAATCTTCGTGCGTTCCTCTATCGCATCGCGCGCAACCTGATCATCGACTACCGCCGTCAGCAAAAATCCCGCCCCGTCGAGGAGGAGATATCCATCGAATTGGTCAGTGCCCAGCCGGGTCCGGAGCGAGCGGCAAGCGACGCCCAGCGCCTGGAGCGACTGCAGGGCGTGGTCCAGGGTTTGCCACCGCATCTGCGTCAGGCGTTGTTGTGGAATCGCCTGGACGGGCTGACCCAGCGTGAGATCGGCGAGCGCCTGGGTGTCTCGGAAAGCATGGCCGGACGCTATATCCTGAAGGCCCTCGAACACTGCCAAAAGCAGATGGACCCGCAGCCGTGAATCATCCTTCGCTTTTCGACCAGGCCCGGCAATGGCAGGTGCTGCTGCATTCTGGCCGCGCCACCGCTGCCGATCGCGCTGCCGCGCAGGCCTGGCGCCAGGCGGCGCCTGAGCACGAGCAGGCGTTGCGTGAGGTGGAAGGGCTGTGGTCGTTGCTCGGCCAGATAGAACGTCCGGTCGAGCAGCCTCAGGTGCGCGTGCTGCGTCGTCGTCGACTGTGGGCGGCTCCGCTGGCCTGCGCCGCGATGCTGTTGCTCGCCCTGTGGCTACCGCGGGGCACCTGGATTGGCCTGTATGCCGACATCAGCACCCAGCCGGGGGAGGTGCGCGAGGTGCGTCTGGCCGATGGTTCGCTGTTGACCCTCAACGGCGATTCGGCGCTGGACTGGCAGTTTGTCGACGGTCGCCGCGAGGTCAGGCTGTACCGCGGCGAGGCGGATTTCCAGGTTGCCCATGACCCGGCCCGGCCGTTCATTGTCAGGGCCGGCGAGGCGCGCATTCGCGTCACCGGCACGCGCTTCGATGTGCGTCTGGAGGAGGGCGGTGTCGACCTCGCGGTAAGCGAGGGCCGCGTGTTGGCTTCCAGCGAGGGGCGCGAGCCGCTACCGGTGGTCGGCGGGCAGCAGGTGCAGTGGCGCGGCGCGGCGCTGCAGGCGCCGCAGGCACTGGATGCGCGCCAGCGCTTGGGCTGGCAGCGCGGCAAGCTGGTCTTCCGCGACCGGCCGCTGGAGCAAGTGTTCGCCGAGCTTGAGCGCAGCCAGTCTGCGCGGGTGCTGTTTGTCGACGAAGCCGCTCGCCGGCTACAGGTGACCGGCGTGTTCGCCCTTGACGACCCTCAGGCGGTGTTGAGCGCTGTGGAAACCACCTTGCCTGTGCGTCTGGTGCGCCTGCCGGGGTTGATCCTGGTCACATCGCGCCGCTGAGACCCGCGCCTGTCCCTCAAAAAAAGAAAATATTTAGGCGGCGATGGTTCAGAAATCATCGCCGCCTTCGTCTTCCGTTCCTGCAAATGCGACTTCTTCGTATTGATAGCCAAGGACATCAGCATGCGGTCGACTTCCTTCCTCGCGGCGCTAGCCGTTCTCCCCCTGGCCATTGCCGCCGCACAGGCGCAAGCCGTCCAGCTCGACGTGCCTGCCCAGCGGCTCGACGCGGCGCTCACCGATTTCGCCGAGCAGGCGGACGTGCGGCTGCTCTATGACGCTGGCCTGACCCGTGGCAGCGCCATGGTGCCGGCGCTCAAGGGCGACTATTCGGTGGTCGACGGCCTGCAGCGGTTGTTGGAGGGCAGCGGCCTGACCTTCCAGACCGGCAACGACGGCACCATCACCCTGGTGCGACTGCCCGAGCAGGGCGTGTTGGAGCTGGGCCCGACCACCATCAGCGGGCTCGCCGAAGGCCGTGTCGACCTGCCGGCCGAGTACGCCGGCGGGGAGGCGGCGCGGGGGGCCCGCATCGGCGTACTGGGCAATCAGGACATGCAAGATGTGCCCTTCGCCTTCTCCAGCTACACCTCCGAACTGATTGAGAAGCGCCAGGCGCAGACCCTGGCCGATGTGCTGGCCAGCGATCCGGGCGTGCGTCAGTCGTTCGGCTTCGGCAACTTCTCCCAGGTGTTCGTCGTGCGCGGGTTCCAGCTGTTCAGCGACGACATTGCCTTCAACGGGCTGTACGGCATTCTGCCGCGCCAGATCATCTCCACCGAGTCGGTCGAGCGGGTCGAGGTGTTCAAGGGGGCCAACGCCTTTGTCAATGGCGTATCGCCGTCGGGCAGCGGTGTCGGCGGGGCGATCAACGTGGTCTCCAAGCGTGCCGAAGACACCCCCACGCGCAGCGCCACCCTGGACCACGCCAGCGACAGCCGAGTGGGCGGGCACCTCGACCTGGGCCAGCGCTTCGGCGAGGACAACCGCTTCGGCGTGCGGGTGAACCTGGCCCAGCGCGAGGGCGAGACCGCGGTGGACGATGAGCACTCGCGCTTCAGCCTGGCCACCCTCGGTCTGGACTACCGCGGTGACCGTCTGCGCCTGTCCGCGGACCTCGGTTACCAGAAGCAACGGGTCAATGAGGGGCGCTCGGTGGTCTACCTCACCACGACGGGGCCTACCAGCACACTCAACGGCAAGACGCCGTCGGCACCCGACTCCGACCACAACTACGCGCAACCCTGGAGTTGGTCGCAGCTCGAAGACACCTATGGCATGTTCAGCGCCGAGTACGACCTGTCGCCCACCTGGACCGCCTACCTGAGTGCAGGCGGCAAATACACGCGGGAGAACGGTGTCTACGCCTCCAACTACGTCTACGGCGCGAATGGCGACGCCCGTATCGGCCGCCTCTATTCGCCGCTGGATCAGGAAACCCTGAGCGCCGTCACCGGGCTGCGCGGCGAACTCGCGACCGGGCCGGTCAGCCACAGCATCAACCTGGCCGCCAACGGCATCTGGCAGGAGAAGCGCAACGCGTTCGAGACCACCGCGGCGGGCAGTCGCGGCTTCGGCAATCTGTATCAGGGCCAGCCCGTCGCCGAGCCGCCGGCCACCAGCGTTTCCGGCGATATCCACGACCCGGACACCACCGCCAAGGTACAGAACCGTAGCCTGGCGGTGTCCGACACCCTGGGCTTGCTCGACGACCGCGTGCTGCTGACCCTGGGCGTGCGCCGCCAGTCCATCGGCGCCGACGCCTGGAACGCGGCCAGCGGTGCCCGCACCTCCAACTATCAGGAAAGTATCACCACGCCGGCCTATGGCCTGGTGATCAAGCCCACCGAGTACCTGTCGCTCTATGCCAACCGCGTCGAGTCTCTGCAGCAGGGCCCGACCGCGCCGGCCGCCGCGCTCAACAACGGCGAGATGTTCGCGCCCTATCGCTCCAAGCAGACCGAGATAGGCGCCAAGCTCGACTGGGGCACCTTCGGCGGCAGCCTCAGCCTGTTCCGCATCGAGCAGCCCCAGGGCGTGCTCGGCGGCGATGGCTACTACCGAGTGGATGCCGAGCAGCGCAATCGCGGCGTGGAGCTGAGCCTGTTCGGTGAGCCGCTGGACGGCTTGCGCCTGCTGAGCGGCGCCACCTGGACCAAAGCCGAACTTAGCGGCACCACCGGCGGTCGCGACGATGGCAACCAGGCAGTGGGTGTGCCGAAATTCCAGTTCAATCTGGGCGCCGACTGGGATGTGCCCGGCTTGCCCGGGGTGAGCCTGAACGGCCTGCTACTGCGCACCGGCGGCCAGTTCGTTGACAGCGCCAACGAGTACAGCATCCCCGCCTGGACCCGCGTCGACCTGGGCGCGCGTTATCGGACGAAAATGGAGGGCCGCGCGCTGACCTTCAACGCGATGCTGGAAAACGTCGCCGACGAGAACTACTGGGCCTCGGCCAACGGTGGTTATTTGACTCAAGGTGCACCGCGTACGCTGAAGGTATCGGCTACTGTTGATTTCTGAGGTTACTCACGATAGAGAGGCGCCGTCGCAAGCTGTGTGATCACGCGAAGTCGGTTTCGCCAAGCGCTCTGAGAGGCTGCATTTGCGGCCTCCGTCGTTATTGCTGTGATTGGGGCGATTGGAGCCTTTCGCATTAGGTAGGAATTGGTCAGAAGTAGCCGCTGGATAGAATAGTGGCAATGGGTGGCGTCAACGTATCCGTCCAGCCAAGTCATCTACCCATCCCCGACGATATGCGTCTGACAACGCAATGGCAGAAAGCCCTAGGCCTCATTATTTTCAACATTGGCTGTGGTGCATTCCCTCAGGATTTCGATGAATGCCTGCAACCCAGAGGGGATATGGCGATGTCCCGGGTAATATAAAAACAATCCTGGAATTGGCGGGCACCAGTCTTCCAGAACCTTCACAAGTCGCCCGTCAGCCAAAGATCGCGAGGCTACGCGCTCTGGCACGTAGGCGATGCCGAGTCCGGAAATGGCGGCGTCAGCCATGATTTCCGGGTTATCGAGGGTCAGCTGTCCTTTGGGATCGATGACCAATGACTGCCCATGCTTTTCAAACTCCCATCGATAAGGTTTACCACTTGGCATTCGGATGCCGATGCACTGATGTCGAAGCAGATCATCTGGGGTCAATGGGTATGAATGAGTCTTGAGGTAGTCCGGGGAAGCGACGGTTATAAACCGGATATCCGGGCCTATCGGGACGGCGATCATGTCTTGAGGTATTGACTCACCCAAGCGGATGCCCGCGTCGAAGCCGTCGGCAACGACATCAACCAGGCGACCATCGGTAACAAGATCGACCGACATCTGCGGGAAACGTTGCAGGAATGTCGGCAGGGCACACTCCATCAAAACGCGGGCAGCCTGATCGCTTGCATTGATGCGCAGGGTGCCGCTTGGAAGATCCCGATACTGATTAACTTCATCTACAGCCAGCGCAAACTCTCGCAACACCGGGCTCAACCGGCTCAGTAGGCGTTCCCCTGCTGCCGTCGGAGCGACGCTGCGTGTTGTGCGATTGAGCAAACGAATCCCGAGCCTTGCCTCGAGGGTTCTCATCAAATGGCTCAGCGTGGACGCAGACAAACCCAGCTCATCCGCCGCTTTGCGGAAGCTTCGGTGACCAACGATCAGCGCCAACGCACGTACATCGGTGAGCGACAGAGGGAATTCATTCATGGTTATTTTTCACCAGGTCATCCTCATTCTACTCGATAGTAGCAGCAGTCCAAGGCGCGTAGCGTTAGACCCTCGCAAGCCTGTCCGGCTCGCTCTGAGGAGAACATACCGATGAATAAAACCTGGTTAATCACTGGCAGCTCGTCCGGCATTGGCTTGGCGGTAGTTGAGCAATTGCTGGAACGAGGGGATCGCGTGGCGGCTACGTTGCGTGAACCTCAAGCACTCAGTCACTTGAAGGAACGCTATGGTGAACGGCTGTGGACAGCGGCACTGGATGTGAACGATACATCCGCCATTCGGAATGTCGTTAGCCGTGCATTCACTGAACTAGAACGCATTGATGTCGTGGTCAGCAGCGCAGGGTACGCATTATTCGGCGCCGCCGAGGAATGCAGTGACGAACAAATCGATCAGCAATTGCAAACTAACCTGGTCGGTTCAATCCAGTTGATTCGCGCTTGCCTGCCTTTTCTCCGTCGGCAAGGGGGCGGTCGAATTCTGCAAGTATCGTCGGAGGGCGGCCAACTGGCTTATCCCAACTTCAGCCTTTACCACGCCAGCAAATGGGGCATCGAGGGTTTTGTCGAATCAGTCGCGCAGGAGGTTGCACCATTTGGCATTCAGTTCACCCTTGTAGAGCCAGGCCCGACTCGTACGAACTTTGCCGCGGCCTTGGTCAGGCCTCCGGTGATGGCGGAATACGAACAGACGCCTGCCGGCGAAGTGCGTAGAGCGGTCGCCAGTGGCGCTTTCCCCCTGACAGGCGATCCGCAGAAAATGGCCAAAGCCATGCTGGGGATCGCCGAAGCCGAACCGGCGCCAAAACGTTTGCTGCTAGGCAGCGGTGCTTATGGACGTGTCCACGCAGCGCTGAGCCAGCGAGTGGCTGAGTTGGAGCAGTACAAGGGAATTGCAATGAGTACTGAGATCGAGTGAGTTCCGTTCAGGAAAAAGGGGGGTGGATATATTTTTCTGATAATAAATCTATCCCACTTTTCGGCTTTTTCGCACCTGTCGGATTTGATTGATTAATGAGGAGTGACCCGAGTGGACGTCGCTCTGGCACCTGGGTTAGCTTCCGTATCCGTTCATATTTTGGGCTCCGCAACCATGACTGATCGTCAGATCATTGTTCCAGATGGCATGAGATTGCTCTTCGAGCATGCTGGTTATGCACCAGCTGTAAAGGTGGGAAAAACTCTTTACTGTGCTGGTCAGGTAGGCCGGACGCCTGACTTAACAGTTATCGAAGACCCCGAGCAGCAGTTTCTGGCAGCATGGGAAAATCTCCGGCTCGTCTTGGAAGCCGGTGGCTGCGAATTTGAAGATGTCGTCGAAATGACCACTTATCACGTCGATATGCACCGCCACATGCCAATTTTCAGACGCGTGAAAGATCAAGTCTTTCCCAGGAGCACTTGTGCATGGACATGTATAGGTGTCAGCGAACTGGCGCGCCCTGGCCTTCTCGTGGAGATCAAATGCGTCGCCGTAGAGCGATAATTTTTCTGATAGGCACTTGATTATACAACCCTATTAACTCAGAAGAGTTTCGTACCTCATCAGGGAGGATGACCACCGTGGAGATTCAACCGATTACGCATATGCCGCCACAAATTTCCGCCCTTGAGAAAAAGGCCGTGGCAGAAGGTTTCAGGTTTATCACCCGACTGACTTCGGAATAGCATTCCGGCACCAATCGCTTTGATGCGCCAGGCGAATGCCTAATGGCAGCGTATCTGGATCGGCAACTGGTGGGCGTCGGAGGGCTGTCTGTTGATCCGTTCACGCATACCCGCACGGGAAGGCTGCGGCGTGTTTATGTGACTCCAGCGACGCTGCGGCTTCACACGAACTCAAGATGCTCATGCGACGCATATCGTGCAGCTAAGAAACCTCTGACTCTGGCAGGTATCGGCCAACAGCTGCCAGCCATGAGATGCCTTTTTCGACCCATAGCTGCCGGTCAGCATTGGCTAAAATCGGCCGATTTCTACCATGCTTACACTAAAAAATCCTTCAAAGTACCTTATTGTATTTGAACAAAATCTATTGTCGCCAAGGTGGTTGCGGCCGGAACTGATCCTGGAGGTAACGCAAAAAGTTGAGCGTTCGCGCGGGCAACCCCTCGCGTTGATGCGTCAGCGCAACAATATTGACATCTGGCGGTTTCCAACCAGGCAGTAGTCGTATCAACGTCCCCTCCGCCAGCGCATCAGCAACATCCCATTCAGAACGCATGATGATGCCGTGCCCTTCGCACGCCCATTGCCGAATAACATTTCCATCGTTGCAGCTCAACGCTGGGCGGATACGCACACTGAGTGTTTTACGTGCGCGCGTGAAATGCCAGAGGGTGACGTCTTCGTTGTTTTCCCGCAATGCAATGCAGGGCAGGGTAGCCAACTGGTCGGGATGTTCCGGCAGACCATACTGTTCAACAAAGGCGGGTGAAGCGCATACGTAGCGACGGTTGGGGGCGATGGAATGGCCCACCAGGTTGGAGGTGCGCAGTTCCCCAATATGGATAACGACATCAAATCGATCAGTCGCCTCGACCATCGGCTGTTCGGACAAACTCAATGCTATTTCTACGTCTGGATGCAGACGCTGAAAATTCGCCACCGCGGGCGCCACGTGCAGGCGCCCAAATCCGAACGGTGCGTTGACTTTCAACTTGCCAACGAAGCCACTGCGTCGCTCATGCAGGTCCGCCAGCAGAGTATCGAACTGCTCGACCAGCTCGGCCCCGCGCAGACACAAGAATTCGCCCTCATCGGTAAAGCGCAGCTGCCGGGCTGACCGATCCAGCAATCGAATCGACAGTTTTTTCTCCATTTGCTGAAGTCGCTGGGTCACGGCCGAGGGCGTCAGACCCAGCTTGCGTGACGCGGCCAACAAACTCTCGCTTTCCCGGATGACCAGGAGAAAGCGAATATCAAATGTCTCGTTCATTAAGAATCACTGAATATTAGAATTAATATTATTAAATTTTAATCTGAAGTCGGAAGTTTAGAATAGCGCTATTCCAGGAGACCAGTCATGTCCGCACTCACTCATATCGAAACCCCCGCCTTATTGCTTGATCGCGATCGACTCGATGCCAACATCCAACGGATGCGCAATAAGCTGGCAGCATTCAATGTGGTATTGCGTCCACACGTGAAGACCAACAAGTCGCTGGAAGTCACCGAGCGCCTGTTTGCAGGTGGGCGCGGGCCCATCACTGTTTCAACCCTGCGTGAGGCCGATTTCTTTTTCGAGAACGGGTTTACCGACATCTTGTATGGCGTTGGCATTGCGCCTAACAAATTCGCTCACGCCGCCACGTTGATCAGCAAAGGTGCGCAGCTCAAACTGGTACTCGACAATCTGGACACTGCCAGATTATTGGCCGACTTTGCTCAAACGTCGGGTCATGCTTTTGATGTCCTGCTGGAAATCGATTGCGACGGCCACCGCTCCGGTCTCGGCCCGCAATCGCCGCTGTTGGTGGAAATCGCGCAATTGTTGAGCACCAGAGGCGTCAGGCTCAGCGGCTTGATGACACACGCCGGCAAGTCCTACGACAGTCAGTCGATCGCTGAAATCGAGTCCTGCGCCCGGCAGGAACGCGCGGCGATTATCGATGCCAGCCAAATGCTCGCCGCTGCGGGTTTCAACATGACGATCATCAGTATCGGTTCGACACCCACGGCACTTTTTACTAAGGATTTAACCGGAGTAACTGAAGTTCGTGCGGGAGTGTTCGCCTTCTTCGATCTGGTCATGGCGGGCTTGGGTGTCTGCGATGTGCAGGATATTGCGGTCTCGGTTCTGACGACCGTCATCGGTCATCAGGCTGAGAAAGGCTGGATCATTACTGATGCGGGATGGATGGCACTTTCCCGCGATCGTGGTACCGCCAGGCAAGCGGTTGATCAGGGATATGGCGTCGTGTGTGACGCCACCGGCCAACCTATTGGTGACCTGATTGTCAGCTCCACGAATCAGGAGCACGGGATCATTTCATTGCGGGCCGGAACGCTTGAGCCCGCGCGCTTGCTGCCGTTGGGTACGCTTCTGCGGATCTTGCCGAATCACGCCTGCGCCACGTCGGCGCAGCACGGCGGTTATCACGTTCTCAGTGAGGGACGCAGTCTCGGTTACTGGCCGCGTATCACGGGCTGGTAATTCATTCACCAGAACTCAAAACTTGATCGGTCAAGGTGGGCGCATGAAGTTGATCACAGCAGAGAAACTGCCTGTGCCGGGTGGACATTACTCACACGGTGCAATGGCAGGAAAACTTCTTTTCATTTCCGGCCAGTTGCCGTTTCCAACGGATGCTCAGGAATTTCCTGAAGGAATAGAAGCCCAAACTCTCCAGGCAATGGCCAATATAGAAGCTGTGCTTCAGGCCGCTGGTGCGTCGTTGAGTCATTTGGTCAGCGTGCAAATCTACATCGTTGATGTTGCCTATTGGCCGATCGTCAATCTGGTTTATTCGACGTTGATGGGCGCGCACCGTCCCGCAAGAGTGATTATCCCGTGTGGTCCGCTCCATTATGGGGCTTTGGTGGAAATTTCAGCAGTCGCTGAACTGGCATGACTTTAAAGAAGGGCAGTCGTTATGAATTCAATTGAAAACAATGATCAGCAGGCTCCAGTCAAACTCGTCCTGTTCGATTTGCTCACCGCTTTGCTGGACTCGTGGACGCTTTGGAGTTCCGTTGCAGGCTCTGCTGAAATGGGACGCACCTGGCGCATGGCTTATTTGAAGGCGACTTACGGCTGTGGCGCTTACCGGCCTTATGAAACGCTGGTCGAAGAAGCTGCGATCAGTGTCGGACTGGGTAAAGAGGCCGCGCAAAATCTGGAGGCACGCTGGAGCGAGTTGCAACCTTGGCCCGAGGCTAAACGCGTGCTGACCGAGTTGGCTCCCCATTACAAACTGGGTGTGGTGACCAACTGTTCAGAGAAGTTGGGACGCATCGCGGCGGATCTTCTCGGGGTGCCGTTCGATGTAATTGTCACTTCTGAACAGGCCGGTTTTTATAAACCCGATTCGCAACCTTACAGACTCGCCCTGCAAGTAGCGGGTGTAGAGCCTGCTCACGCCCTATTCGTAGCGGGTTCGGCCTACGATTTATTTGGTACGGAGAAAGTCGGCTTGCCAACCTTCTGGCACAACAGAATAGGGCTCGACGCGCCGGCTGGTGCGCCTGATCCGCTGATCATGCGTCCTACCCTCGATAGCCTGCTTGAGGATATTAAAAACCTGAGCAAGACATAACCGTACTGCTGATCGCCGTCCTGCGCCCTGTCATCTTTAAATCAGAACCGACGGAGATGTTACTAATACAGCGTCTCCGTCGGGGTCTTGCAATAGGCCGCCAACACACGCGGCTGTTCCTGGTTTGAGGCGGGGTTAATGCACTTCGCCCAACTCAGCGGACTTTAACTTCAAAAAAATTCTTCCATCAAAGGAAGGTGTCTGTAATGGGTGCTGTGGTCCGAGGACTACGCACGCGTCCCAAGCGAGGTTCCGCCATGTCTGCTGAAACCCATATCCGCAAACCGTTCTACAAAATTCTGTATCTTCAGGTCTTGTTCGCGATTGCAATCGGCATCCTTATTGGCCATTTCTACCCGGAAACAGGTACCACGTTAAAACCGCTTGGTGATGGTTTTATCAAGCTGATCAAAATGATCATAGCCCCCATCATTTTCTGTACGGTGGTCACGGGTATCGCCGGTATGCAAAGCATGAAAGCGGTCGGAAAGACCGGTGGTTATGCGCTTCTTTACTTCGAAGTAGTTTCAACAGTCGCCCTGTTGATCGGGCTGGCCGTGGTCAACGTCGTTCATCCGGGCGCGGGTATGCATATCGATCCGTCTACGCTCGATGCGTCGGGCATTGCGGCGTACGCCGCCGCGGGAGAAAAACAGAGCACGATCCAGTTCCTGCTGAACATCATTCCTAATACGATTGTTGGCGCGTTTGCTGAGGGTGAGATCCTGCAGGTGTTGTTCTTCTCCGTATTGTTTGGTTACGCGCTGCATCGCATCGGCGACTATGGCCGTCGGGTTTTCGAGTTCATCGAGAGCATCTCTCAGGTGTTGTTCAGAATCATGGGCGTGGTGATGAAAGTCGCGCCAATCGGTGCGCTAGGTGCGATGGCGTTCACAATCGGTAAGTACGGTGTAGGTTCTTTAGTCCAGTTGGGCTACCTGATGCTGTGCTTTTACTTCACCTGCGTGGTTTTCGTACTGGGAATATTAGGCACGATCGCACATGTCCACGGCTTCAGCATCTTTAAGTTCATCAAGTACATCCGCGAAGAGCTACTGATCGTGCTGGGTACTTCGTCGTCCGAGACGGCGCTGCCACTGATGATCGTCAAGCTGCAAAAACTCGGTGCCCATAAGTCCGTCGTCGGTCTGGTCATCCCTACCGGTTATTCCTTCAACCTCGATGGTACTTCCATTTACCTGACCATGGCGGCGATCTTTCTTGCCCAAGCCACTGATACGCCCATGGACATCACGCACCAAATCACTTTGCTGCTGGTCTTGCTCATTACATCAAAAGGCGCGGCAGGTGTGACGGGCAGTGGCTTCATCGTATTGGCGGCGACGCTGTCGTCGGTAGGGCATGTGCCGGTTGCGGCGCTGGCCTTGATTTTGGGTATCGACCGCTTTATGTCCGAAGCGCGGGCGTTGACCAATCTGATCGGCAACGGCGTAGCGACAATCGTGGTCGCCAAGTGGTGTGGGCAGTTGGACGAAAAGGTGCTCCAAAAAGGTCTAGAAGAAGGCCCAGGAGTAGCGGCTATCGCTTTGCCGACAACACGAGTTCCCAAAAAAACTGTGCGTACTTGATCTAGCCATGTGAAGAAGGCATATCCTTGCGACGGGTTTTTGCATATGCCAATCAAGCCGGGCGTTATGCACCGCCAGGCGGCCATCCCGCATGCTCAACATTATCAAGGTCCGCTTCTGGCCGATTGTGTTGAAAAAGTCGGTTTTTCCAGGCTGCCGTGTACCGACTGCTGAAAATGCCTTTCTTGCGCGCTGCTACGTGAAATCTGAGCCCGAAGCCCTCTGTTCAAAAATAAGGATTTCAATCTCAGGCGCGTACTTTTCTGCCGTGGAAACGGTGGCCGACTTTTTCAACAGATTCGGCCGAAAGCCGCCGGTCATGATCGGCAGCTATTGACCCAAAGCAATTTGTCGTGGAAGGCTGCTCTAGGCTCCGAGCAGTCAGTCGACCTTTGAAATAAATCCGTCCCCTTTCACGATGCCGCTGATGCTCAAGGACGTTACTGTCCATGGGATCGGCACCGGTAGCCGGCACGCCCTGGAAAATCTGATACGCGCCGTCGACCAGATCGGTTTGAAGCCTGTCATAGATGTTCGTTACACCATGGTCGACGTCCTGCCCGCCTTCGATCACTTGGGGCGTGGGGCGTTCGGCAAAATCGTCATCGACATGGCGTGACGAACCATCAGCCTATGCGCTCGCCCCTCCGCCCACGGTCAGGGTGATGCGAGTCACCCGGTCTGCGGCAGGGCTTGTAAGTCACTCGACTCAGGTTACGGCCAACATAGAACTCAATACACTCTGGCGAGCCGGCTCTTCGGACGGCGTCCCCAGCAGAACACTGCATCGCGAGCGCAACCAACGTTCGCCCGCATCATTGTGGGCAGCCCCTCTCCAGACCATCGATAGCTCTTGCTGAGGCAGCGAAAGGGGCACCGCTTCCGCTCTCATGCCACAGGTGCCAGACATTGCTTGGGCTACGTAATCCGGCACGATGACAATCATTTCACTGCCTGCAAGTAACATGGGCAAGGCGCTGAACTGAGGCACCGCGAGAACGACCTTGCGTTGACGCCCAATCAAGTGGAGGGCGCGGTCGGCATCCTCAATAACATTACCCATGGATGACACAACGGCATGGGGCCGACGGCAGAACTCGTCCAGGTCCAGTTCACCGAGCTTAGAGTCAGCCCGTAGCAACATCGGGTGAATCGAGCGTAAACCTTTACACCGAGTATTGGCTGGCAATTGCAACGTATGGCTGATACCAAGGGAAATCTCCCCGGAGGCGAGCAGTTGTGGTAATTGCCATTGATCGGCGCGGCGAACCACAAGCCTTATATTCGGTGCTTCAATGCGCATACGGCGCAGCAAACAGGGCAACAAGACGTATTCGACGTCATCGGGAAGGCCGATATGAAAGGTGGCTTCACTGGTCGTGGGGTCAAACGCCTGACACTGACTCAGCGCGGCAGCGATGCTGTCGAGCGCGGGCGTCAGATTGGAAAATATCTCCTGGGCGCGCGAGGTAGGTTCCATCACTCGCCCCGTGCGAATGAACAAGGGATCATCGAACAGGTGTCGTAAACGCCCCAGGGCAGCGCTGATGGTCGATTGACTCAGGAGCAGTTTCTCGCCGACACGACTGACATTTCGTTCGTACATCATCGTTTCGAAGACAACCAGCAGATGGATGTCGGCGCGACGCAGATCATTCCTGTTCATCATGTTAAGCACCTACGAGTTGTACATTCGCAACTGTCGAACCGCTCTTCTCCTGCCAGCAAGCAGCGAAGTTATTGTTGCCAAGTGACACGACATGAATATCGGCGGTGTAGCTACGAATGCATGGCTCTTTCTTGATCCCGAACCAGCTGTACCGGTGCCGGGTATCAATCTTCATGGGGGGGCCTACCTTGTCTGTTGCGGATTGTCGGCGAGGGTTCAGCCCTTCGATCGAGGTCGTTAATCTGCCCCTACCGTAAAGGGGGCTGCGTTCATTGATGTCTTCACGGTCCACGAACCGGACTGTCGGAACGAACTGGCAGACGCATAGGTATCTTCCATGAACTGGAAGTCAGTCATCTTTCCGTCACGAACCTTGGCATGGATGGAAAACGGTGATGTAAACACTTGGTCGACCGCTACGGAGCGGTAGGTGAACTTACCGAAAATCGCGACATCCTCGCCGGAGGCGATTTTGGTAGAGATGGTGAAGTCTTCGATCTTCCAGTAATCCGAGACTTGCATGAATAACGAGCTGAAGGCTTTCGGGCCTTTGTTGGTGCCTGTCCAAGGCAGGATTTTTTTGAGTTCTGGGTTATCGAAGTTGAGGGAAACGTAGGTTGCGTCTGGAGCCGCCAGCCTCTGTGCAGCTGCTTCAACTTTATCGGGCGCAGTATTGGCCAGGAATTCCATGACAACCGAGAGAGAAGCAGCGGACTGCGCTTCGTTAGTCGACTGTGCCGCCACAGGGGTGGCAGTTAAAATAGACGCGGTAAGCGTAATAGCCGCAACGAGCGACTTGATTTGGGAAATTGTGATCATAAGCTTTCTCTGTTCTTAACTACCGTTGGCGGTTCGTGGAAACCAAACACGCGCCGTAAGTACTGGTATGTACACGGCGACTGGGAGTTGGTACCTGAGCAAAGCCTATGCCATCGGCGTGATATCTATAAAAAGCTTATATTTTTCAACAGGATAAGTTTGTTGATGATGCCGCTTAGACCGAATCCAGCGTTTAGCGGAGGGCGCTGCATTGATCATTTAGTAAAACGATTGTAATGAGTGTGGATTTGATCAATGCCGCTGAGGCGCTTGTGGCGGGCAGGCCATAATTGACAGGGTCCCGCCCGGGAAGGCGGCTAATAGAAGTCAGTCGGCGCCACCGTCGTCGAGGATGCCGCTTTTCTTCAGGCGATAAGCCAAAGTGCCATTCGGGACAGATATATTAATTAGCACCAACTGGCGGCCAGCATTACCGATTGCAATGGCTTCACAACCTGTTCCTCTTGAGATGGGTTGGCGGGCGACCGTGGCAGTCGCCCGCTGGGTGGTCAGATTTGCGCCTGGCCGCCGTCAACAAACAGCTCGATACCGTTGACGAAGCTGGCGTCATCCGAGGCCAGGAACAACGCGGCGCTGGCAATTTCATCCGCTTCACCGACACGCCCCATGGGGATCAGCGACGCCATGTAGTCGAGCAAGCCCTGCTGCTGAGCGGCATCGGGACCGGCCAACTCCACCAGGCCAGGAGTGCGGGTGGCGCCGGGGCTAATGGTGTTGATACGCACCTGGCGGTCTTTCAAATCCAGAATCCAGTTGCGTGCAAAGGAGCGCACGGCGGCCTTGGACGCGGCGTACACACTAAAGGCGGCGGTGCCCGAGCTGCCCGCCGTGGAGCCGGTGAGAATCACCGAGGCTTTTTGGGCCAGCAGCGGCAGCGCTTTTTGCACGGTGAACAGCACGCCTTTTACGTTGCGATTGAAGGTGTCGTCGTACTGCTGTTCCGTGATGTCACCGAGTGGCAGCATGGAGCCGCCACCCGCATTGGCGAACAGCACATCGATTCGGCCGTGGGTCGCGCCAATCTGGCGATACAACGCGTCCAGCTGATCGAGGTTGGCTGAGTCCACCCGCACACCGGTGGCGTTGCCAACAGCGGCGACAGCGGCGTCCAGTTCGGCTTGGCGACGGCCCGTGATATAGACATGGGCGCCTTCCTGAGCGAAGCGTTTGGCAGTGGCCAGACCGATGCCTGTACTGCCGCCGGTCACCAATGCAATTTTGCCTTCGAGTTTGTTAGCCATGGTGTTTCTCCCGTATTTCGATTGAGTGAGTTGCGGTGTGGGAGAAGCTTATCGACGGGGCAAAACATTCAAAATAGAATTGTATGAAACCTATCGTTGCAGAAATGAAATGAGCAATCTTCCAGATTTCGAAGGGTTGGCGATGTTTGCCAAGGTGGCCGAAGAAGGGTCGTTCGCTGGCGCAGCGCGGGTCATGAGCGTGTCGGTGCCAACGGTATCGCGGGCGGTCGCGCGGCTGGAGGAACGCTTGGGCGGGCGCTTGTTCAACCGCACTTCGCGGCAACTGGCACTCACCGAATTCGGCGCGAGTATGGCGGCCAAGGCGGGGGAGATTTATCGGCAGGCTGAAGAAGTGGAAAGTGAGGCTCAGGAGTTATCGGTCCAGCCCCGCAGCCAAGTACGCCTTGCGATCCCCATGTCGTTTGGCCTGCGTTGGGTGGCACCGCTGATGCCGCAGTTGATCCGGCAGTATCCCGAGCTGTCGATTGACCTGCACCTTTCAGACGCCTCGGTAGACCTGATCGCCGAGGGCTTTGACGCGGCGTTACGCATTGCCGTATTGCCGGACTCCTCGCTGGTTGCGCGGCGTCTCTGCGCTGTCACCCAATACCTGGTCGCCTCACCGGCTTATCTAGATGCCCATGGCCACCCTGGCCATCCCCGCGAACTGGCGGCCCGCACGTGCCTGAGTTATGCCTACCGAGCCCGCAGCCAAGTATGGCGGTTCACCCATAAGGACGGCACCGAAGAAGACGTGGTGCCCAGCGGCCCGTTAAGAGTGACCAACTCGGATGCGTTATTGCCGGTGTTGCTTGAAGGCCTGGCCATCGCCGAACTGCCGGAGTTTATTGCCAGCGAATACTTGGCGGATGGGCGCTTGGTCGTGGTGCTACCGGAATGGAGCATGGCCCGTGGTGGCCTGTACTTCGTCACCCCCTCGGCCCGCACACGGCCGGTAAAAATCAAAGCGCTGTCGGACTTCTTCGCCGAGCATTTAAGCGAGCCCGTATGGCGATGGCCGTCATGAGACGATGCGGGCAGCTCTTTCAATTATGAAATGATGACTTTCATTAACTGCTATTTTTGAAACCGAGTGGATCCCTTAACGTGGTTTGGTCGGCACAACACAGCGTGCCATCCAATTATTCGTTTCGGGAGAAAGTCGTCATGAAAAATGCCGTGGAATTACTTCAACAGTACTTGGATGCCATCCAGACGCCATACTTGGCAGCGGCCCTGTTCGCCGAGGACGGCGTGCTGGAGCTGCCCTACCTGGAGTCGCTCGGCATTCCACACAGCGTGAAGGGGCCTGCAGCGATCGAGGGTTTTATCGGCTCATTGCTCGGTAAAGTGCCGGATTTCAAATTCCACAATGTGCGCTTTTTGATCGACACCCCCGATCAAGTGTTTGCCGAATACAGCGTAGAGGCGCTGGTGCCTGCCACAGGCCTCATCTACCGGCAGATGTACGCAGGCCGCCTAGTGGCCAAAGACGGCAAAATTCAGCTGCTGCGCGAATCCTTGGATACCGTGGCCGCTGCCAAGGCGTTCGCGCCGGTTGAGGCGGCGTAAGGCTATTAAACTGCGGCACTAAAACTCGTGGCTATAACCGCTTCTACTGAAAACCAAATGTCTTGTGGGAAAGGCTTTAGCCTCGATCCTTTCGTTCTTGGCTGGGTGGCAGAGACTGTCTGCTTCTGGCCGATTCCGTTGAAAAAGTCGGATTTTTAGCTCGCCTGAACCCAGGTACGACCACCGCCGGAGAACCTGGTTTTATCCGACTCTTGACGGGTCATTCCCAGCCCAGTTTTCTGTAGGAAGTCTTGTCTTGTTCGGGAAAGTCCGTCAGGTATTCGCCCCACTGCATGTGCGCATAATATTTGGTCATCGCTTCAAAGTGACTTTCAGCCTCGACCTCCCAAACAAGCTTCGCTTCCGAATGCATGAGCGCACGCGCACCATCACCTTGAGCACCGGCTAGACAAAAGGTCTGACAGCCATCAGGTTCCTGCCAAAGTTCATGATTCATATTCGAGGTTCTGTTTTTAAGGTCGTTATGGTGCCCGAAACTCTGATGGAACGGCCGTTATGGATCGGCTCCGTAAAAGAGACTGCATCCGAACGCCGACTTGTTCAACAGCATCGGCCGATAGCTGTCATTCACAGCTACCTGCGTATACCGCTTAATCGCCTGCTATCACTCTCCCTTGCCCATGGATTCTGCTCGCATCCTGCGACGGAGGAAGGCCAAACACCTTTGCATAGTCTCGGCTGAACTGCGTCGCGCTTTCATAGCCGACCTCGAAAGCAGCCGCCATGACACTCTTCGCATTCGCCACCATCAGTGTTCTGGCCTGGAGCAGGCGCACGCGCTTCTGATATTGCAACGGGCTCAGGTTGGTGACGGCTTTGAAGTGGCGATGGAACGCCGAGACACTCATGGATGCTCGCTCAGCCAGGCGCTCGACGCCGATGGGCTGGGCGAAGTCGCGACGGATCCACTGGACCGCGAGGTTCACACGGGCCATCGCGCTGTCGGGCGCTGCGATCGCTCGCAGCATCCAGCCAAGGGGGCCTTGAAGGACGCGGAAAATGATTTCCCGTTCGTACACCGAGGCCAGTGCTGCGATGGCATCAGCGTCACCCATTAGCCTCAACATTCGACCCCAGGCGTCCATGAGTTCAGTGGTCATCGATGCGACCGAAAACCCGGAGTGGGCGTCGACGCGATTGGCAGGTTTGGGCAGGTCGGCGAACAGGGTGGATAACACCGTCGGGTCGAGCGTCAGGCTGACGGCCAGATAGGGCTCTCCGGTTTCGGCAGGGTGTACCGAACCCACGGCGGGCAGGTCGATGGACATCACGAAGTAGGTCGCAGGGTCGTACCGCAATGTGCGGTCGCCCACGGTCATGCTTTTGCTGCCTTGAAGAATCACGTTGATCATAGGGTCATAGACCGCCGCGAGCATGTGCTCAGGGATCTTGCCCTTGACCATGGCTACGCGGGGAATGCCGGTTTCCGTTCGCCGGTTTTCGGCGTTGGCCGCGAGTGATCTCAGTTCGTTCAGTTGATTGTCCATGACGTGCATGCTGAGGGCAGACGCTGGTGTGCTGCAAGCAAAAAGTAGAAACAGGCAGGTTTCGAGCAGGAACGGGTGCGTTCAGTGCTACGGTGATCAGTACTCTGGATCCACATTTACCCCAGAGGAACAGCACATGAGCGTAATCGTCATTACAGGTGGGAGTCGCGGCATCGGGGCCAGCGCCGCCGAGCATATTGCTCAACGGGGCATGGGCGTCATCCTGACTTATAACAGTCATCCAGAAGCAGCCGCTTCGGTCGTTGAGCGCATCGAGCACGCGGGAGGCAAGGCGGTTGCGCTCAAGCTTGATGTGTCTGACGTTGCAAGCTTCTCCGGGTTTCGTGGGGCAGTAGCACTGGCCTTGCGCGAAACCTGGGGCCTCACCACCCTCAGTGGCTTGGTCAACAATGCTGGATATGGTCTGTTCAATCCCTTGGCCACCGTCAGCGAAGCGCAGTTCGATGGTCTGTTCAATGTTCATCTCAAAGGCCCGTTCTTCCTCACGCAAACATTGCTGCCGCTGCTGGCGGAGGGTGCGAGTATCGTCAACCTGACCAGCGCGACCACTCGTGTCGCCACGTCGGGTGTGGCGCCTTACGCAGCGTTCAAGGGTGGGCTCGAAGTGCTCACGCGTTACATGGCCAAAGAGTTTGGCGAACGACGGATTCGGGCCAACACTGTGTCACCCGGCGCGATCCGTACCGAATTGGGCGGCGGCTTGAGCGATGAATTTGAGGCCTTGCTAGCGGGGCAGACCGCGCTCGGCAGAGTGGGTGAACCGGAGGACGTTGCGCGCGTGATTACCATGTTGCTGTCGCAGGACGGCGGTTGGATCAATGCCCAGACCATCGAAGTCGCTGGCGGCTACAACATCTGACCCGCCGGCAGCTACACCACTTGAGGAGCACGCAATGCTGGATCATGTCTTTTTGTCGGTCAGCGACATTACCCGTTCCATCCGCTTCTACGAAGCGGCGTTGATCCCGTTGGGTATCACCGCGCGCCTGGACTATGACGGCAAGGACGGCCCGCCGGGGCATCCGGACCTCAAAGGCTTCGGTGCCAATGGCCGGATTGTTTTCTGGCTGCGTGAAGGGGTCACCGAGGGACGCGCCGCCCATGTGGGTTTCGTCGCCAAGAGCAAGGCTGAAGTGGATGCCGCCTACGCCGCAGCCATGAAGGAGGGCGCGGCCGACAACGGCGCGCCAGGTGCGCGTCTGCACTACGACCCGGATTACTACGCCGCCAATGTGCTGGACCCGGACGGGTACAGCCTGGAATTCGTCTACAAAAAATGGCAGCACGTCCAATGAGCACGCTGCTGATATACGGCGCCGCCGGTTATACCGGTCGCATGGCGGCTGAGCGGGCAAAAGCGCTAGGCCTGCGTTTCGAAATCGCCGGGCGCAATCATGCGCGCCTGGTGGCACTCGCCGCGCAGTTGGCCGTGCCGTATCGGGTGTTCGATGCCGACGCGGATGCGGCGGGCTCGTTATCTGGAATCTCGGTCCTGCTCAATTTCGCCGGACCCTTTGCGCACACCGCAGAGCCGTTGATGCGCGCCTGTATCAAGGCTGGAATCGACTATCTGGACATCACCGCCGAGATCAATGTCTATCGGGTGGCCGAGCGGCTGGGCGCGGAAGCCGTCTCACGTAATGTCATGCTGCTGCCGGGCGTCGGGTGGGACGTTGTACCGACGGATTCGCTGGCGGTGCATGTCGCCAAGCGTGTCGAACAGCCTTTTGCCCTGAGCATTGCGCTTCAGGTTCCCGGCTCAATGTCCCGAGGCTCGGCGATGAGCGTCAGTGAAATAATGGGCGCCGGTGTGCTGGCCAGGGTCGATGGCGAACTGGTCGAGACACCCGATGCAACGCCCCGTCATTTCGACTTCGGTGAGGGGCCGGTCCTCTGTGTGCCGCTGTCTTTTGGCGATCTGGTGACGGGCTGGCATTCGACCGGCATCCCGAACATCGCGATGTTTGTGCACATCGCGGGTGACGCGTTCCCAGAAGGCGACCTGTCGCAAATGCCGGATGGCCCCACTCAAGCGCAGAGGGAGGCTCACCCTGCGCGGGCAGTGATTGAGGTCGTGGGTGTCGACGGGACAATCGTGCGGTCGGTGATCGAAACCGTGAACGGCTACTCTTACACGCCGTTGGCGGCGGTGGAGGCGGCGCGACGGGTACTCACGGGTGATCGCCTGGCGGGTTTCGCAACGCCAGCCAGGGTCTTCGGTGGCGGGTTTGCCGAGAGTATCGAAGGGACGTTGATCTCGGATTTTTGAGGTGATTCACCCGATTGCCGTCAGCCTGCGGCGGGGAGGGGAGACTTGAATCTCGCTGCATCCCGCGCAGGGGGCAGACCAAACAATCTTGCGTATTCACGGTTGAATTGTGAGGCGCTTTCATAGCCCACGGCATAGGCGATTGACGTCGCGTCCAGTGTGTCGAACAGCAGCAGCCACCGCGCCCGGAGCAAGCGCAGGCGTTTCTGATACTGGATCGGCGTCATGGCCGTTACTGATTTGAAGTGCCGATAGAAGGCCGCCGCACTCATTTCCGCCATGACTGCCAGCGGCTCTACCCGAAACGGCTCGGTATAGTGGTCTCGAATCCATTGGGTGACGCGGCGGATCTGCGCCATCCGCCCATCCGGCCGCGCGATGTCACGCAGAATCCCACCCAACGGTCCCTGCAAGGCGCGGAACAGAATCTCCCTTTCGATCATCGGCGCCAGGATCGCAGCCTCGTGGGGATGATCCATGAGCCGCATCATGCGCAGCCACGCATCGATCATTTGCGCAGGCGCGAGGACGCCTTCAAAACAGGTATTCTCCGGTGGCCTTGGCGTTTTGCCTTCGTCCATCAACAGCGCGGCGATCACATCCGGGTCTAGCGTCAGGCTGACCGCCAGATAGGGCTGGTCAACTGCGTCTGCGTTAATCTGTCCCGTGGCAGGCACTTCCACAGGCACTAGAAAATAGTGGCCTGCCGAATACCTGGAAATTTCTTCTCCAATCGACAAGGTCTTGGTGCCCTGAAGTACCAGGTGCAGCATCGGTTGATAGACCTGACTTGCACAGGCCTCGGCACGCACCATCGCCACGCGGGGTAATCCGGTCTCGGTCCACTTGTCTTGCGCTCGCATCACGATGCGGCGCAGGTCTGCCATTGATTGATCCATGCCGCCCACCGTGAGCCATATCCCAGACCATAGCAAGCCAACTGAGAAGAATAGGCAAGCATGTGCGATTAACCGGCAAACGTCGTCGCTGTCGATGCCCGAATACTGATGGCAAGCGGCGCGTTGCCTTGCGGTTTTCCATACCAAAGACCGACGCAGCCATTTGTCACGTAACTTCAAAAGGGCACGTCATGAAACTCGAAGGAAAAATAGCGGTTGTCACCGGCGCATCCAAAGGCATTGGCGCTGGGATTGCCAAGGCTTTGGCAGCGCAGGGCGCAACGGTCATCGTCAATTACGGCACCAGCCAGGCGGATGCCGATGCCGTGGTCGCCGGGATCGAGGCCAACGGCGGAACAGCGCTCGCCGTGCAGGCAGACATGAGTCAGGCGACCGATGTGGTGCGCCTGTTTGAAACGGTCCGTGCGAACTACCGTACTCTGGATATCCTGGTCAACAATGCCGGTGTTGCAGTGTTCGAGATGATCGATGACCTAACCGAAGAAGCCTTCCATAAGCAATTCAACCTGAATGTGCTGGGCTATCTTCTGGCGGTGCGTGAGGCGGTCAAACTGCTTGGGCCGAATGGCAGCATCATCAATATCAGCTCGATCCTCAGTACCGACCCCTATTTGGCGTCGAGCGTGTACTCGGCTACCAAAGGCGCGGTCGATACCTTGACCTTCGCACTGGCAAGGGAGTTGGGCGCGCGGGGCATCAGGGTCAACTCGATTCTGCCAGGCCATACGAACACCCCGGCTACCGATGGTAACTTTACGGGTGAGCTAGGAGAGAAGCTGTTGGCTGGAACCCCGCTGGGACGTTTTGGGGAGCCTGAGGACATTGCACCATTGGCCGTGTTTCTGGCATCTGAAGATTCGCATTGGGTAACCGGCGAATCCATCCGTGCTTCGGGCGGTGTTCGTGGTGTGGGGTACTGACTTGCCGGGCTAAATCCGGGTGATAAACATCTCTATCCAGAGCAAGCGCTTACGATGGCGCCGTGCCAAGGGGCGTTTCGTTATTTGGGCGCGGCTGAGCCAATGGGAATACACGGATTGGTCAACTTAGAGCTGCCCCGTGATAGGGGGTGAAGTGACTCTTCACGCTAACGAGTGTTGATGGAGTTGTGGCACGCTCGGTGATCGACGATCAACAGCTACGCATTCACGTTGCTTGCGGCGAAAGATGCGGCACGGAGAGTTTTGAGCGGCGAACTAGCCGGGTTTTCAACCCCGGTGACCGTTTCAGGCGTTGAGTCAGCCAGTAAGATCGTCAGGACGATGATCACGGATTGGTAGTTTTCCAGCCTGCGAGCTAGCCAGCTCGTGAGCAATGAAACGACCCGCCGTCTGCGCAACCTCAATTAGCCTTTTGCGGGGCATGCCATTGCACGCGGCTGCTGATAGCCCGCGTAAGGTGATCGAAAGGTAGTCGGTCAGGCATTGCGCTTTATCGGGAAGCGCTCGGTCAAGATAATCCCGGATCGCTTTGACGCCCCCATCGGCCAAGGTTTGCGCCATGTTGCGGGCAACCTCATCGTCCGCCCGCATGCCCTCGGTGATCATGCAGCCTCGTAAGATAGGGTCTTTTCCGTACTGCTTCGCTGCCGCGACCAGCAAGGCGGCGAGCGCTTCAGGCACTGGCCGATCCGGTGCCAGCAGTTTGTCCAGCGGCAGGGCATGTTCACTGGCGTAGCGCAGCATGGCTTTTTCGAACAGCTCAGCCTTGCTGCCATAAGCCGCATAGAAGCTTGGCGGCTTGATATCCATGGCTTCGACCAGATCCGTGAGGCTCACCGCATCGAAGCCGTGCTCGTGGAACATGGCCTGGGCAATGGCGACTCCAGCCTCTCTGTCGAAAGCAGGCCGGCGTTGGCGGATTTTGTCGTTCATGAGGATCTCGTTGGAGTGCTCGCAATTGTAGCGGTCGCTATATGACAGAGCAACTGCACTGCGCTGAATGCTGGATTTATATAGCAATCACTAAATAGCTTGCGTCGTTCGTTAGCGCTATGTAGTGTTCGCTATATAAGTTCATTCCTCCAGCACACAGGAGCATCAGCATGCCGTTTCAAGACAAAGTCGTTCTCGTGACCGGAGGCTCCTCGGGATTGGGCCTCGCCATTGCCCAAGAGCTGGCAGGACAGGGCGCCACTGTGGTGATTACGGGGCGTCGGCAGGAACAGCTGAACGAGGCGCTCTCAAGCCTCGGAGAGCGGGCCAGCGCGGTGGTTGCGGATGTCTCGGTTTTAGCCGATCTCGCGACGTTGTTCGCCGAGATCAAACATCGCCATGGTCGAATCGATGTGCTCGTCGCCAACGCCGGTATGGGTGAGATCGCCCCACTGGGCAGCATCACCGAGGCGTATTTCGACCGCGTATTCAGTACCAATGTGAAGGGCGTGACCTTCACTGTTCAGGGCGCGCTGCCGCTCATGGCAAAGGGGAGCAGCATTGTCATCATTGGCTCCACGGCCTCTATCGATCCCGGCCCCGGCTTGAGTGTGTACGGCGCGACCAAAGCCGCACTGCGAACACTGGTGAGAAGCTGGACGCTCGACATCAAAGGCCGCGGGATACGCATCAACCTACTAAGCCCGGGTCCAGTGGATACGCAATCGCTGCGCAACATGCTCGCGGAGCACGCTGAAGAGGTGATCAAGTCCTTGAGTGAAAAAAGCACTATCGGGCGTATCGGCCAGGCCCATGAAATTGGTGCTGCCGTGGGGTTCCTTGCCAGTGATGCCGCCAGCTATGTCAATGGCGTGGAATTGTTCGTTGATGGTGGGGCGTCGCAGAGCTAATAGGCCTCGCAGCTACCTGCTCGACGTGAACCTAGGTGTGTATGCGTCGAGCCTCGAAACGGCTCAACGCTGGCCAAGAGGCTGGCAACCAACGCACCAAAATTAGCGTTCTTCAGAAGTCATATTGGCTCACAGCCAAGGCCCTGTGCTGAGCGCGTCAAACGTGTGGTCAACGCTATACCTCTCTATTTAAGAGCTATTCCCTTGGAGAAAGTCATGAGTAATCAACCAGAGCTCTTTGCACGCCTCGCAGCTGAAAGTGCAATTCATCGCCTACATGCCACTTACATCCATCGTCTCGACAGCGGAGATTTCGCTGGTGTGGCCGAGGTACTTCAGCATGCGGTGATCCATGTTCTTGGCAACGAAGCATCCTCGTTAGAGGGGCTGTTGGGGTTCTTCGAAGCGGGCCTTCAGGTTCATGCCGACGGCACGCCCCGCACGTGGCATTCGATTACCAATGTCCTGATCGACGTCTCTCCTTCGGGTGATGAAGCCACTTCGGTAAGCTATTACACGGTGCATCAACAACTCGACGGTTTTCCGTTGCAGCCCATTTGCGCCGGCAAGTACCTCGACCAGTTCGAGCTGCATGATGGGGAATGGCGATTCACTCGTCGCGAGGTGACTTTGCGCTTTGCCGGCGACCTACAGCACCACGTCAAGGGTCCTCAAAGCGAAGCGGCAGCGCAGCCTGCGTAAAAGCAGCCTCGACTCATGCCCGTCTTGGCTGAATGGGCGGGCATGAGACCAGTAGTCACATCCTGGTCGGCATTGAGCGCGAAAACCAGAGTGCCTATTTGGCAAATGCAACAAGCACGAGTCCATTGAGGAATTACAAAGTGAACGACAAACGACAAGCGTTGGTCACCGGCGCAAACAAAGGGATCGGTCTGGCCATCGCCCAAGGGCTCGCTAAAGCTGGTTTTTTTATATGGATTGGCGCACGTGATCGTCTCCGGGGAGAGCAGGCCGTGGCTCAGTTGCGTGGTGAGGGACTCTGCGCAGGACTGCTTGAGTTAGACGTGGCAGACGAGGCGAGCGTACAGCGTGCCGCCGCGGAACTTGCCTGCAAGATTACTGCGCTGGATATTCTCGTTAACAACGCAGGGATCGCGGTCGACATGACTAAAGCGCCCAGTGAGGTGCGGATGGAGGATATGAAAGCTGTTTACGAGGTAAATCTGTTCGGGCCTGTTCGTGTTACACAAGCGTTCTTACCGCTATTGAAAGCTGCTGGTCAAGCCCGGATCGTAATGATGAGCAGCGGAGTTGGTTCCTTGGCATTGATCACCGATCCGACCTCGATCTACTCCACCGTTAATCTCCTCGACTACACCTCTTCCAAAGTCGCACTCAATGCTGTAACGGTTTCCTTCTCAAAGGAATTGGAGCCGCTTGGTATTAAAGTGAACGCAGTTGAGCCTGGGCACGTCCGGACTGATCTCAATGGCAACTCAGGCACTTTGTCCCCTGAAGAGGGGGCGGCTACAGCCATCAAGATGGCGTTACTTGGTTCTGACGGCCCTACCGGTGGATTTTTTGGAAGTCACGGTCGGCAGCCTTGGTAGTTCAAGTGATGGCCACGCGCTTGCGCATGGATCATTGATGCGCCCCCTACTGGAGAGATACGAGCATCCGCTTCCGCCCCCAAAGTGGACGCCCTAGAACGGTAGGACAGTCTCCTCTCTCTGCCCAATCAAATCTCAAGCGCGGCTTTAACAGTAAGCACGTAGGGGGCTGAGCTGAATACGAATGGGCCAATGCCAGGGATTATGCGAGGTTCTTCTCGCTCATGTAGTCAGAATGCCCACCGTCGGTCACCAGAGTTTCCAGTAAAGAACGCTCGTCGACCCCATCCCCAAGGCCGCGACATCCGGTATCCTGCGCCTCTGGAACACCATCCCGGCCCGAGGCGTTCCAATCGTCATCCCGGCCTCTCGAACAGTCTGCAAAGCAACGCAACAGGAGGCATGCATGTTGATAGGACATCGGTTCGAGCGCACCGCGCAGGGTGATCTGCATATCCACTCGCGCAACCGGGTGCAGAGCGCATTCGTGCTGGTGGTAGGCGCGCTAGCCTTCATCTTGCCGATGGCGTTCGCCGTGTTCGTGATCGTTGATGGGGCCTCGTTGATGGCTGAGGTGGATCCACTGTCCGCTCTATTAATGGTGCTGCTGTGGCTGCTGATTCCTGCCCTTGGCCTGCTGCTGGTGGTGTACACCGGCGTCCACGAGACGTTGGTCTTGTCGCGGGTCGACGGTGAAGGCAAGCGCCTGACCCGTAACCTTTTCGGGCGCCGGGAGCGTGTGCAATCGGCCTTCCGGATCGATGCTGCCAAATCCCTCGAACTGCGCCGCCTCCCGCAGGCTGGGCGAGCTCGTACCCAGCTGTGGCTGATACTGCGCGATGGCACCGCGCACCGCCTGACCACCGACAACGTTCCGGTGGTGCCGGGCAGTCAACGCACGGACCTGTGGCTGCGGGAGCTGGCCGACTACCTGGGCGTGACGCTGCCCACTGAGGTCGTCGAGGGGGCGGCGCCGGTTGTGAAGGTGCCCTATAGGCCAACTCCGGCCCCTACCAGCGGCAAGGTGGTAAGGGCAGCCCGTCAGCGCCGGGAAAAGGGTGACGCTGCTGCGCCTGAGCCGACCGAGAAACTGGGCGTGCCCGCGCGTGCCTTGCTCACGCTGTTGGGCGCCTTCTTTGCGGTGCTGGAACTGACTAACGTCATGTCCTTGGTGCCGGCCATTTTTACCGGACGGCTGCGCGTCAGTGGCTTTCGAACGGGCTCGACGACGTTCTACTGGGCCGAGCAGCCGCTGAGCTTTTCCTTCAACTTGCTGGTGGGGATCGCCGAGGGCCTGATCATCGGCTTTATTGCCTGGGGTTGCCTGCGCGTGGCGATCCAGGGGCGCATGAATGCCAAGCCTTAAGGGCAGCGTCTAAGGAAACAGGAGTTGGGAACGATGTTGCTTCGAGTATTGGCAGAACCCAGCCTCGCCGAGGGCACTTGGTTGAATGAACGCTGCCTGGGTTTTCTGGAGAAAGCGGTGGCCGAGCTGATGAGGGGAGGCTCATTGACCATAGGGGGTATTGCGCTGATGCTTGCGCAGGCGGCGCCATCGAATGGGCGCGGCCTGCCAGGTTCTTGATCGGGTCAGTCGATTCACACAACCGAGGGGGTATTCATGCCTGTGACTGTTCGGGTTGCAATGGCGGACGACGCACAACACCTGTCCGCCATCGAGGCGTCCGCCGTCCTGGCGTTCCGCAGCATTGATGAGCTGAGCTGGGTGGCGCAGTCGCCGCCGATGTCCGTCGAGCGACATCGCCAGCTCATTGCGTTATCGACGTGCTGGGTTGCCCTCGATGACGAAAGCAGGCCACAAGGATTTCTCAGTGCCGAGCGCTGCGGTGAGGCTCTTCATATCCATGAGGTGTCTGTCGCACTGTCCTGGCAGGGCCAGGGCTTGGGGCGGCGGCTGATAGAAGTTGCGCAGGACTATGCCCGCTCCAACGGACTGCGTTTGATCACCCTCACGACATTCATCGACGTGCCCTGGAACGCCCCGTTTTATGCCAGCATGGGTTTCCAGGCTAAAGCCACCCAAGACCTGGAACCGCGACTGGCGACCATATTGAATGCCGAATACCAACGTGGATATGCTCCGGGCAGCCGTTGTGCAATGGTCTGGTCAGTCACTTGAATACGATTTTTTTAACATCTGCAACGGAGACAAGCATGGAGCGGGACAGCGCCTACATCACCACGACGCAAGCGCTGGAAAGCCTCTACGGCCCCGTCGCGGCACCCTCGATCCTCAAGGAAGTCGACCATATCCATCCGGTTTACCAGCCCTTCATCGAGGCTGCATCCTTTGTGATCCTCGCTTCCTCAGGCCCCGGAGGGCTGGATGCGTCTCCGAGGGGCGACGCGCCGGGGTTCGTTCATGTCCATGACAGCAAGACGCTGTATCTGCCCGACCGCCGCGGCAACAACCGTATCGATTCGCTGCGAAACATCGTCGAGGATCCCCGGGTCGCGCTGCTTTTTCTCGTGCCCGGCGTGGGGGAAACCTTGCGCGTGAATGGCACGGCCAGGATATCCGTCGAGCCAGCCCTGTTGTCCCGCTTCGCAGTAAAAGGGCAACTCCCTCGAACCGTTCTGGAAGTCACCGTAACCAGTGTTTATTTCCAGTGCAGCAGGGCAGTGGTCAGGGCGGGATTGTGGGACGTGAAGCGGCAGATCGAGCGCAGTGCACTGCCTACGGCGGGCGAGGTGTTCAAACGTATCTGCCCATCGCAGGTCGATGGCGACGCTTATGACAAGGCTCTGCCGGAGCGTGTTGCCAATACGCTTTACTGACGGTGTTATAGAACACTTCAATACCCAGTCCCGAGAAGCCCTGGGTATTGCAGTTGTTGTCGATAAGCCGAGGCGCAGTTCCCCGTAAGATCATTTATTTGAAATGACGTCACTCATGTATTGATGGAGATCGCGCAGGTCCCTGACGCTCCAAGGGTGCGGTGGGATCTTCACGCCATTTTCCTGCAAGGTCCTTGGAATCAGGTTTCCATTTGGGCGAAGTATGATTGAAGAGACAATCACACCCGGGTAATCGGTCAGTCGTTTCTTGAAGGCGGGTGTCGTAAGGTCAGGGGTTGGCGGGTTGCTTTTCCTGGCCAACGGCCCTGTTCCCTTGATGTCCGCGCCATGGCATACGGCGCATCGCTGAAGATAGAGCGTTTTCCCATTGGCGTTGTCCGCGAAGGACGCTGACGCTTGTATGCATGACAGGATGCCGAGTAGAGCGACGGATGATGTTTTGATGTTCATGTGACCGGTACAACTGAGTTGAATGACTGACGCAATCTTTCAATCACTTGGTCAATTGACGGCCCCTGAATGGTTGGCGGCGTCGTGCTCTCCCCAAACTCCCGCCAAATGAACAACGTCAGCTCCGCGCCATCGGTCAATGTCTGGGCATTCCCTTGACTCCCAAAACTCTCCAGCAGCCTGTACCGCGTATCTTTCCAGAATAACGCCTCGACCCAGTCGTACACCGGGATGAAATGGAAGTGGATCGGGTAGCGGGGATCGTGGCCGAATCGGCTGATGTACAGCCATTTGGGGTTGAGCTGTGTTTCAAGGACCCTCTGGATGTGTGCCATCAGGCCACCCAGCTCCGCTAACGCCGACGCGGGCAATTGGGCCAATGAGTTCACGTGAGCTTTGGCGCCGAGCATGAGGTAGCCGGGCAGGGCAGAGGCCAAGTGATGGTTGACTGTCCAATGGTTCGTTTCATGGAGGATAAACGGTGGTGCTGGTTCCAAAGCTGACTCCCTGTCGTAGTGCGGTTAGGACCGATCCTTCAACTATGTAACATTTTTCAGCCGTGCGCTGACAGGCAAGATTGATGAGAACCTGTGGAGAGGGAGCTTGCTTCCGCTGGCCGCGAAGCGGCCCTTCGAACAAGCCCTGGGAGTTGACGGGATACTCGGTGTTGGCAGGTTTCAGGACTGCTTCGCAGTCCAGCGGGAGCAAGCTCCCTCGCCACGGAGGGCGGTGGACCGAGTTGTCAGCTTTAGGGCAGCTTCGCGCCCCAACGGGGATAAATCCCCTCGTCACCAGGATAAAAGGAGGGCTGATTTATTTGCTTGATAGTAGTTCCGCTCCCTTATCGATCCTCCTTTTGTTATTTGTACTGCCAGCACTGGGCAGGCTTGGAGGTCTTTACGATGCGGCAGGCTTGACCGTAGCTGATTTTCTCGCAGCAGGTTTTGCGTCTGGTTTAGCCGCCGGTACGGCTGGTTTTTTCGCGGCGGATTTTGCTGTAGGTTTTGATGCGGCGACCGGTGGTTTTCCAACTTTTGAAGTCGCAGCTTTGGAAGCCACTGCTAATGTTGCAATCGGTTGTACCGTGAGTTCCACACCCATCGCGGTCATCAATTTCCTGATAGTTTCAAACCGCGTTTTTGCTCCAGATTTCAGCACCTTATAAAGGCTTTCACGGTTAACTCCGGCATCTTTGGCGACTTTATTGACACCTTTGGCTTTTGCGACCTCGGCCAAAGCATGAATAAGGCTCTCCGTATCATCGGTTTTCATACTTTCAGCCAAATAAGCCGCTATGGCTTCTGGGGTATCGAGAAAGCGCGAAGCCTCGTAACGAGTCGTACCGGCAGTGCTGAGGCTAAGGACCGGCATATTCCCAGGGTTGAATTTGTCGCTCATGTCATTTACCTCTCAGGGCATCAAGAATCACTTTGGCTCTCTTATGCCTCGTCTTTGATCTGTTTTATCGCTTCCGCTGAGCATCAAGTACTCTGCGATTCCCGAGCGTACAAAGCAGATTCTGTACCCCGGCCCGATAAAAACACGCATTTCGCTCACCCCATCGCCAATCGGTTCGCAATCACCAAAATTGCCATTTCGGGCGCGATCCAGGCGGGCCAAGATGGCCGCTTTTCCTTGAGTATCCTTCACACTGTCAAGCCAATCCTCAAAATCGGGCGTCTGGTGGATCTCGTACATTTTCTTATCGATCATAGTCTCACTTGTAGCCATATGGCTACTCCTGATGGATGGGAGATTGACTGCAGATCATGGTTCTTTTCATCGAACATGAAGCCGACGGTGTCGCTCCGGCTGGCAGTAGGTGCAGGGAAGCGGGAGGGGAGTCGATGCCGGTGATGGGGAGGTATCTCTGCATGGGATTGCTCCAGTTGGTTTAGGAGGCTGATCCGATACGCAGGTCGCCAAACCCGGTCGCTTTTGGGGCGACGGGAATGACTTTAGATTTGTGCAACCAAGGCGGACAAGGTGAGGGATTCCGAGAGCTTCGTAAGAATCGTGAGACTTCCATTTGGAAACGAACCGACGATCTCAGGTTCCGTAGGAACAGTCGGATCACGCCGGTTTCAGCAGATCTCGTAGTGCGGTTAGGACCCTTCTTTAGCGGTGTAACATTTTTCAGTTTGTGCGCTGACAGGGAAGGTTAATGAGAACCTGTGGCGAGGGAGCTTGCTTCCGCTGGCCGCGAAGCGGCCCTTCGAACAAACCCTGAGATTTGGCTTGGTACACAGGTTTTCAGGACTGCTTCGCAGTCCAACGGGAGCAAGCTCCCTCGCCACGGGGTTTTGTGTTGGGCGGTGGACCGAGTTGTCGGCTTTTAGGGCCGCTTCGCGCCCCAACGGGGATAAATCCCCTCGCCACAAGAATGTGGTCAGTGGGATACCGCCAACCCAATGGTTTTTGTGGCGGTTGCGGCTACCCTTCGAACTCCGTCTTCAACATCGTCAAAAACGCTTCCCTGGCAGGATGCCGGCCAGCGTTTTCATGCCAGTAGAAAAGGTTATCGATGCCCGTCAGCTCAGGGAATTCATACCCTATCCAGCCAGCACCATGACGGTATTGCTCATAGATCCCACGAGGCACCAGCGAGATGCCGGCACCGGCACTGACGCAGCCGACAATGGCGCCATAACTGGCGATGCTGATGATCGGTTGCACTTGGTCATGGCGCAGCAACCACTGCTCCAGGGCAAGGCGGTACGGACAGCCCGGGGGCCACATGAAGATGGCCTTGCCTTGCAGGTCGGCGGCGTTGCGTAAGGGGCCGTGGGATTCGGAGGCGATGAGCATCAGGTCTTCGCGGTACATCACGGCGCGCTTGAGCCCCGGCCGCTCCACATCGACCGCCACGATCACACCGTCGAGCCGGTGGCGCTGGGTATCGTCCAGCAACTGCGCCCAGGTCCCCGTGCTCAGCTCCAGCGACACCTGAGGATACTGCGCGTGGTATTTGGCCAGTAACTGCGGCAGGCGCCCCGTGGCGCTGGATTCGATGGCGCCTATGCGTAGCGGTCCGCTTGGCGTGTGGCTGGGGTTTACCGCGCGGCGGGCTTCTTCCGTCAGGCCGAGGATTTTTGTCGCGTACCCCAGGAACACCTCGCCCGCTGGGCTGATCCGCAAGCCGCGACCTTCACGAAAAAACAACGGTGTACCCAACTCCCGTTCCAGGGATTTGAGCCGTGCCGTGATGTTGGACGGCACGCAGTGCAGCACTTCGGCGGCGCGGGCGATGCTGCCGGTGTCGCAGACGGTCTTGAGCATGCGCAGTTGGGACAGGTCCATAACTCACCCAAAGTGAATAGTTGGCTGAGTTTAAGTCACTTGTATTGAGGGTGGGTGGTTTTGATACTGCGTAAATAGACCAGGCGCTCAGTGCGCAGGAACTCTGAATGGAAACCCGTTGTGTGCCGTTTGAAGGCTTGAAGAACCCCAGCAGACCCCGCGTAAAAGTGATCCTGGCGACGATGTTCGTGATTCTTTGCTGGGCCTATTCGCCAATTGGTATTCGCATCGGCTTGCAGGCCTACGAACCGGGTCAACTGGCATTGGTACGGTTTCTCATCGCTTCGGTGTTCATGGCCGTCGTCGCGATGGCGAAGGGTATTGCCTGGCCACGTCTCGGGGATTGGCCGTTGCTGGCGGTGTTGGGTTTCTTTGCCGTGAGTCTGCACCACATCGCTCTCAATTACGGGCAGCGGGGTGTCAGCGCTGGGGCGGCCAGTGTCCTGGCCCAGTCCACCCCTCTGTTCAGTACGTTGCTGGCGCATTCTGTCTTCAAGGAAAGAGTTGGCGCTTGGCAATGGGGCTGTGTCCTGTGCGGCTTGCTTGGCGCTGCCATAGTCGTCACGGGGGATCGAGGCTTGGGTGACATGGACGCCCGTGGGCTATTGATCCTGCTGGCGGCGCTGTCCTGGAGTGTGTATTTCGCTTTGCAGAAGCGCCATACCCATCGCTACGACGGCTTGACCCTGGTTTGTTACACCGTCTGGTCGGGCACACTCCTTTTGTTCATTTTCGCGCCGGGCATGTTGAGCGCGGCACGACAGGCTACGGCGTCGGTGAAGCTGGCGGTGTTGGTTCTCGGTATTTTTCCCAGCGCGCTGGCATACCTTGCTTGGGCCTACGTGCTGGCGCACAGCAACGTGAGCCGCGCTTCCATGGCGCTTTACCTGATACCGCCCACGGCGATGTCGATGGCTTCTTTGGTGTTGGCCGAGCGCCCGTCAATGATGGTGATTGTCGGGGCGGTGATTGTGTTGATGAGCGTGCTGGCGTTGAGTGTTGGGCCGAGTAATGGGGCAAAAGCCAGCTGATGCTGTCGCGGAGGGAGGCAATGAGGTTGGACGTTGTAGCGGCGCAGTTACGCCTACAACTTTTTCCATCCGCGTCCATCGGTCGTGCGGTAGGTTCCTCCCGTGGCACAGCACCCGCCGGCCCCAAACGCCATTTTCCCCAACTCAACCGTCACCCCATCCTCTCCCTTGCTCAGCGACTGCCGCGCGCAATGGGTGAAAAAAGGGTAGGGCTCCGTTTCCAGCACCACGGTCCAGGCCATGTCTTTTGCCGACTGGCCCTCGATCCTGTAAACCGCGCAATTGTGGACAACCAGGTGAACAGACTGCCCCGCAAGCGGGCCCTTGAAGACGAGCTCGGGTGGTGCGTCGAGCAGGGCGGTTTTTAGCGGGTCCGGCTCTGAACCGTACTCGCAGGCCGCAAGCGTGCACATGGCGAGAACCAGGCCTGTCATCCGGATACGTTGCCGCATTATTTTTTGACCGAGTAATCCTGTCCCCACACCCGTACGGTGCTGACCGGCTCGTTCATGCCTTCAAACACGAACTTCTGGCGTACGGCGGTTTTCGGCGGGATGGTGACTTCATCCGGGTTGTCCAGGCCGGTGAGGCGGTTGGCGTAACCTGCTTGGTCAATGGCCAGCAGCACGCCCGTCTGGCCGAGGTTGATCAGGCGCAGTTGGGTGTCGGTGCTGTTTTTGAAGCCGAGGGTGACGCTGACGTTTTCGTCGCTGGGCTCAAGCTTCAGCACCTCGATGGCGATGCGGTCTTTCATTTGTTCGCCGGAGGCAACGATCGCGGCGCCGTCGGTGCCCTGCACCGATTCACGGCCATCGAGCACGCCTTCGCTGACGCCGCCCAACAGGTTCTTGCCCGCGGTAATGAAGCTTGAGACGGCTGCCTTGGTCGAGTCCTTGATGAGGCTGCCGTCGGTTGGCTCGCCTTCGGCGAAGCACAGCGAGCTGAGCAAAAGGCTGGAGACGAAGAGGGTGGAGCGTGACGGCAGAAGGTTCATACCTGAGTCCTTGAGGGGGGCAGCGACATCGCCCGGCAACAGGGCGAACGGCAATGATAGCCGTGATCATGGGCCGCTAGCGATCTGCTTCCTTGAGTTTTTCCGACATCTTCACCAGCGTTGCCAACGAGTCCGCATCCATCTTGCGCATCAACGACCCGCGGCGCACTTTCACGGTCACCTCGCTCAAGCCCAGTCGGGCGGCCACCTGCTTGTTCAACAGCCCTGACACGACCAGGTCCATCACCTCGCGTTCGCCGTCAGTCAACGCGTCATGCCGACGTTTCAACGCGTCGACACTCGCCGCGGCCTTGCGCCGTTCCTGGTCGCGGTTCAGGCCCAGGGTGATTGCATCGAGCAGGTCCTGTTCGCGGAATGGCTTGGTCAGGAACTCCAGCGCTCCGGCCTTCATGGCTTTGACGGACATGGGAATGTCGCCATGGGCGGTGATGAACACCACCGGGACCTGAATATTCAAACGCGCCATTTCCTGTTGGAAATCCAACCCACTCAGGCCCGGCATGCGCACGTCGAGGATCAGGCACGCCGGGACGTCCGGTCGTTCGGCATCCATGAATTCACGGGTCGAGCCGAAGGCCATGCTCGCCAGGCCCACGGAGGCCAGCAAGTCTTGCAGTGAGGCCCGCACCGATGGGTCGTCGTCGACGATGAAGACCCTCGAGTCGGGCTGGTCTTGCATGTCAGTTTGGCTCATCGGATTCCCTTGTGACGGCGGGCAGCGTGAAGTGAAAGGTCGAACCTGACGGCGAATGACTGGTGGCCCAGAGTCGTCCGTCATGGGCCTCGATGATCGAGCGGCTGATGGCCAGGCCCATCCCCATGCCGTCCTGCTTGGTGCTGTAGAAGGCGTCGAACACCCGTTCACGGTCGCTGGCCGGCAAGCCATTGCCTTGGTCGGATACCGAAAAGAGCAGTTGCCCAGGCGATTCGAGCGTCACCTGAAACTGCAGAATCCGCTGCTCGACGTCAACCTGACGCATGGCGTCGAGTGCGTTCATCGCCAGGTTCAGGATCACTTGCTGGATCTGCACTTCGTCCGCCAGCATCGGCGGCAGTCCGTCCTGGACCTGCACCTGCACAGTGATGTTCTGCTCGTTCAGCTCGCCCGTCATCAAGCGCAACGCGGCATGGACCGTGTCGGCCACGTTCAGCCACTGCTTCGTCGGTGCTTGATGCCGGGCCATGCCGCGCAACCGAGCGATGATATCGCTGGCCCGGTGGGTGTCGGCGATGATCCGCTCCACCGCCTGCCGGGCCTTGGGCAGGTTGGGCGGCTCGGTCGCCATCCAGCGCAGGCAGGCACCGCCGCTGGCGGCCACGGCAGCCAGGGGCTGGTTGACTTCGTGGGCGATCGAGGCGGCGAGTTCGCCGAGCATGTTGATACGCGCGATGTGCGCCAGGTGGGCGCGCGTCTGGTGCACCGTGCGCACGGCGGCCGAGAGCCGCAGCGCCAGGTACGTCGTGCCGGCGATGGCCGCCAGGCTGATCAGCACATTGATCAGTCCGGCCTCGGTGTCGCCAAAACGCGTCAGCCGATAGCTCAGGATCGTCAGGACCATGCAGATCAGCGCGACCCCGGCCACGGCGCGTGCCGGCAGGATTCTCACCGCGATCAGCACCACCACGATCTGGAAGACCCCGACCGCGATTTCCAGGTCGGTGACCGTATCGATCGCCGCGATGCCGAGGGCCAACCCCAGCAGGAGCAGCAGGCGCAGGGTCAGTTGGGTTCTTCTCATTGAATGTCCATCGCGCATTGCTCCAATGACCGATCCACGCAGTTTATACCGCAGCACCTCAGGATGGATTGTCCAGGCTGAACTGATCGGCCACTTCGTCATAGGCGAACAACTCGGCGTAGCGTCCCCATTGCGTGACACAGTCCAGCGTAATAGCGGCATCGTGCTCGGACATGAAATCTTCCAGTTGGTCACGGAAACGCCTGGCCGGTGCGGTGCGGGTGGGGCGGTCGTCCAGCACCCGGCGCACATGCCCCACCAACGGCACATATTTAAGCAGGTGTCGGGCAAACAGGTGCTTGCGCTCATCCACCGCTGACTCGGCGTAGCGCAGCCCGGCCGGCAGGAGGGTGATGTGGCCGTCCTGCAGGTCGGCCAGGCGCAGGAGCTGCAACACCTCGGCGACGGGCAAAAGATCACTGGCGGTGTAGCGCAATGCGTCGGCGAGCTCGCGTAAATCCGCTTGGCCGGCAAATGGCTGATCCTGCACCGCTTCGATCAGCCCGGCCAGGGCATTGCTGGAAATCGACGGCAGGACCATGCCCACGCCACTGCCTGCAAAGCTCTCCTGGCGTGCGGAACCGACATTCGCGCCGCCGGCCATCTGCACGTAAATGTGTTCGACCAAGGCTTGGAACGCCGGGTCGGCGCGATTGCGCGGCTGGCTGAGGTCCACGGCGATCTCACTCATGACCCGACCCGGGTTGGAGGAAAAAATCAGTATCCGGTCACACATCAGTACGGCTTCTTCGATGTTATGGGTGACCATCAGGATCGACCTGATCGGCATGCGCCCCTCACGCCACAACTCCAGCAGATCGGTGCGCAGCGTTTCGGCGGTCAATACGTCCAAGGCGGAAAACGGCTCGTCCATCAACAACACATCCGGATTGACCACCAGTGCGCGGGCCAAGCCGACGCGCTGGCGCATGCCGCCTGACAGTTCCTTGGGGAAGGCGCTTTCGAAGCCGTCGAGGCCGATCATATCGATGGCGGCCAGCGCCCGCCGCCGTCGCTCAGGCGCCGCCACGCCTAAGGCTTCGAGGCCGATCTCGACGTTTTGCAGCACCGTCAGCCAGGGGAACAGGGCGAAGCTCTGGAACACCATGCGCACCGAACTCGCCAGTCCTTGGGCATTGGGCGGAAAATCCACCACCCCCGTGGTGGGCGAAATCAGGCCGGCGATGGAGCGCAACAAGGTCGATTTGCCGGAGCCCGAACGCCCCAGCAGGCCGACGATTTCGCCTTCGTCCAAGCGCATGCAGACATTGTCCAGGACCCGGCGCTCGGCACCGCCGCCCGTGCCGTAGACATGGCCGACTTGCTGCACATCCACCAGGCAGCGTTTGTCTATCACTTGCATGAGATTCCCCTCAATCAATTCGAAGCCGACGTTCGGCGAAACCGTACAGCGGGCGCCACAGCAACCGGTTGAAACCGACCACGAAAATCGACATGACCACGACGCCCAGCGCCACCCGATGCAGATCCCCGGCCGTGGTGGCCTGGGCGATATAGGCACCCAAGCCGGATGCATACAGATGCTGATCACCCCAGGACACCGCCTCGGCGACGATGCTGGCGTTCCATGAGCCACCCGCTGCCGTGAGGGCGCCGGTGATGTAGTAAGGGAAGACGCCCGGCAGCGCGACCTGGCGCCACCACTGCCAGCCGCGTACGTGGAAGCTGCGCGCCGCCTCGCGCAGATCCGTCGGCAGGGCGCTGGCACCGGCAATCACGTTGAACAGGATGTACCACTGGGTGCCCAGGATCATCAGCGGCGAGAGCCAGACATCGGGGTCGAGTTTCAGGGCGACGATGGCGATCACCGCAAACGGAAACAGCACGTTGGCGGGGAAGGCCGCCAGCAATTGCGCGACGGGTTGCAGGCGTTCGGCCCAGCGCGGGTTCAAGCCGATCCAGACGCCGATGGGCACCCACAATACGCTGGCCAATACGATGAGCACGCTGACTCGCAACAGGGTGGCCAGGCCCAGGCCGAAGGTACTGGCGACGTCGTCCCAGCCCAAGGTGCTGCCAATGAAACGCGACAGGTGCAGGATGCCGGCGATGCAGGCCGCGGCGACCAGGGCGAGCCAAGCCAGGTCGGCGGCGCGGCTGACGCGGGGGCTGGTCTTGAAGCGGATGGACGGTAGCCGAGGGATCTTTTCCAGAAACAACGACGCCTTGATGCTGCCCAGCGCCAGCAGCACCAAGGGCACCAGGCGAGTCGAGCGCAGCAGGTCATAGACCCTGGACCGTGGGCGTTTCTGGGAGGCGGTCTGTTCAAAGCGGAATTTGTCCGCCCAGGCGACAATCGGCCGGAAAAACAGCAGGTCATAGGCAATGATCACCCCAACCATGGTCAGCACCGCCCAAGCGATCGCGGCGATGTTTTGCTGCTCGATCGCCAGCGCCAGCCATGAACCGATGCCCGGCAGGCTGACGGTGGTGTCGCCGACGGTAATGGCTTCGGACGCGACGACGAAAAACCAGCCGCCGGACATCGACATCATCATGTTCCACACCAGGCCCGGCGTGGCGAACGGTAGCTCCAACCTGACAAAACGTTGCCATGGCGAAAACGAGAACTGTCGGCTGACGTCGTAGAGATCGTTGGGCACGGTTCTCAGCGATTGATAGAAACTGAAGGTCATGTTCCAGACTTGGCTGGTGAAGATGGCGAAGATCGCCGCGCACTCCACGCCGGTCTCCTTGCCCGGGAACAGTCCCATGAAGAACACAACGGTAAAAGTGAGAAAGCCCAGGACTGGCACGGATTGGAGAATATCCAGCGCCGGCAGGATAAGCATTGCCGCCTTGCGACTTTTGGCTGCCAAGGTGGCAATGACCAGGGAAAAAACCAATGAAACGAACAAGGCGATGAACATGCGCAACGTGGTGCGCAAGGCATATTCCGGCAGGTGCACCAGCTCCAGGGACAGTGGCGAAGCGTCCAGCACACCGAGGGGCTGGTTCATCTGATCCAGGCCATGGAATACAAAGGCAGCCAAGAGCACCAGCAGGCCCAATAGCGCCATGTCGGCGCGCCAGGAGTGGGCGGGGAGTTGTCCTCTGTTTTTGAAGGGCGTCAATGCGGGTGCAAGGAATGAAGGGCGCATGGATCACCTCTTTAACTAAGCTTTGGAATCAGGGCTGCGACCACACTGGCGATCATCGGAAGTCATGAAGTTGAAGCGCACTTGAACGGTGGCGTTAAATGCCCGGCAAGATTAAGTGCTGCCCGGGTCGATGACCACGCTGACTTGGGACATGAAAATATACGTTGGTATATCCGTTCCCTTCGGTGAGAGAACTCTGCGGCAGGGCTTTATCTTTTGTTGCTCGCTGAAATTGTGCGAGGAGGGTAGGAGGGTGTTCGTCTGATCCGTATTTTCCTGCGTCAGGTGCCTCTGTAATGAGCCCGGGCCCGGCCCCAGAATAACCACGCGGCCAGCCTATCGAGCTGCCCGTGTGCTGCTTTTTTTTGGTCCAGGAGTGCTCATGGCGAAGATGGCGATTTTTCTAGGTGGGTTTTTGGCACTGACGCTTTTGATCGGCGTGCTGGCGACGATTTCGCCCGTATAGGCACAGGCTGCTGAAGCTTCTGTGACGAGGGATCGCGCCTCGCCACAACTCCACTGTGGGAGCGAGCTTGCTCGCGATAGCGGTGGTACAGCTTGCATCCATGTTGAATGGTCCGCCGCTATCGCGAGCAAGCTCGCTCCCACAGGTTTTGATTGCCTTTTTTATCTGTTACCGATGCAAGATCACCTGCGCAATGTCCTGCAACCCCATCACCCGCTGCGCAGCATTGAGTTTGATCGCTTCCTTGGGCATGCCGAAGACCACGCAACTGGCTTCGTCCTGGGCCACAGTGGCGGCGCCGGCGTCGAGCATTTCCTTCAGGCCGCGGGCGCCGTCGTCGCCCATGCCGGTCATGATGATGCCGGTGGCGTTGCGGCCGGCGAATTTGGCGACTGAGCGAAACAATACATCCACCGAGGGGCGATGGCGGTTGACCAACGGACCGTCCACCACTTGCACATGGTAGAACGCGCCGCTACGGGTCACCATCATGTGTTTGCCGCCCGGGGCGATGAGCGCCAGGCCCGGGTGGATGCGGTCGTTGTTACGGGCTTCGCGCACTTCGATCTGGCACAGGCTGTTGAGCCGGGCAGCGAACGAGGCGGTGAATTTTTCCGGCATGTGCTGGACGATGACGATCCCCGGACAGACCCGTGGCAAGGCGGTGAGCACCGCTTCCAGGGCCTGGGTGCCGCCGGTAGAGGTGCCCAGGGCGACGATGCGTTCGGTGGTCTGCGCCATGGCATGGCCGTTGGCGGCGGGCAGCATGGCGTCGGCGGTGAGTTTGGTCGCCGGTGTCAGCGTCGTCGGGGCGGGACGCTTGCCGAGGTTGCGCACGTTGACCTGGGCGGCGGCACGGATCGCCGACACCAATTCCGGCGCCGACTCCAACAGAAAGTTCTTCAGCCCGGTGGTGGGCTTGGTGATGATTTCCACCGCACCGGCGGCCATCGCCTGCAACGTCGTTTCCGCGCCCCGGGGCGTCAGGGACGAACAGATCACCACCGGGGTGGGGCGTTCGCTCATGATTTTCTTCAGGAAGGTGATGCCGTCCATGCGCGGCATTTCCACGTCCAGCACGATCACGTCGGGCCATTCCTTGGCCAGTTTATCCATGGCGAAAATCGGGTCGGACGCCGCGCCCATGACGTGGATGTCCGGTGTCTCGCTGAGAATCGCCAATAACACCTGGCGAACCACGGCAGAGTCATCCACCAGCAGTACATTGATCTTTTTTGACATGGTCAGTGCCGGGTCCTTATGGGGTGGTGCCTGACCCACACATCGCCACTGCACAGGTCGAAGATGATGCTGCGGTGGCCAGTGCTGCCCATGTCCTGGGCGATCAGGTCGAGGCGGTAGAGGGCGGCCATTTCCAGCGCGGCGTTGACGTTCAGTCGCGCCACATCGCCGTAGGGCACATGGCGTTGCAGCTCGGGGAACATCTCCCCGCCGCCGAACAGCTTGAGTTGGTAGTCCTCGGGGTCGGTGTGGTGCGCCCGGGCCTGACGGATGAACAGTTCGATGGCTTCGTCGGCGTAGAGGCCGTTCAGTGTGGTGGAGCAGCGCACTCGACTGGGCAGCATGAAGTGGCACATGGCACCGATCCTGCGTTCGGGGTGCCACAGCGTAATCGCCACGCAAGAGCCAAGAATGGTGCGCAGGCGGGTCGGACAGGTGGCGAAGCGAAACTCCCCTGGCGCCAGGTACTCCTCGGCCACTGCTCTGATGGCGGCGTTCATGGTTTGCGGTAAATCGAGGGCGCCACCAGTTTCAACGCATCGGACACACCGTTGAGACTCTCCGAGTGGCTGACGATGAAATACCCGCCGGGCTTGAGCCGAGGGATCAAGCGGGCGACCACTTTGCTTTTGGTCGGTTGGTCGAAATAGATCATGACGTTGCGCAGGAAGATCACATCGAACTCCCCCAGCTCCGGCAACGTGTCGTTGAGGTTGACCTGGATGAAGTTGACCCGGTTGCGCAACGCCCGGTCGATGAGGAACGTGCCTTGCTGGCTGCCGGTGCCCTTGAGGCAGTATTTCACCAGCAGCGGCTGGGGCAGGGTGCGGGCGCGCTCCATCGGGTAATGCCCGGAGCGCGCCTTGGCCAGCACCTGGCTGCTGATGTCCGAACCGATCACTTCCCAGGGCGTGGTGCCCAGCCCTTCGGCCAGGGTCATGGCCAGGCTATAGGGTTCTTCCCCGGAAGAGCTGGCCGCGCTCCACAGGCGGAAGGTCTTGCCCGGCGTTGCGTGGGGCAGTACGTGTTGGCGCAGGAAATCGAAATGTTTGGGCTCGCGGAAAAAGTAGGTCTCGTTGGTTGTCAGCAGGTCCAGCGCCACTTGTAATTCATCGGTGCGCTGGCCGTTCATGATCAGCTTGAAATACTCGCCGTAGCTGTCCAGCCCATAGTGCTTGAGGCGCTTGAACAGACGCCCGGCCACCAGGGCTTTCTTGGCCTCGGACAGGCTGATGCCGGCGGCCTGGTACAGCCAGGACTGGAACTGGCCGAACTCTCGGTCACTGAGCGCCAGCGCGTTCGCGGGGCGTTCCTTGCAGCTATCGGCGTTCACGGGGCATCCACTTCCAGCGCGTTCGGGCTGGTTTCGGCGAGTTGGGACATTTCGTCGATGGACAACACGCGGTCCACCTCCAGCACGATGACGAACTTGCCATCGACCTTGGCCATGCCACTGATGAAATCGGCCCGGATCTTCGCACCGAAGCTCGGTGGCGGCTCGATCTGCGAAGCCGGGATCTCCAGCACCGCCGACACCGTGTCCACCAGCAGGCCAATGTCCTGGGCTTGGCCGTCGGCACTGGACGCCTCGATGATCACCACGCACGAGCGCCGGCTGATCGCCGAATTCGGCCGGCCGAAACGGGCCGACAGGTCAACGACCGGCACGACCGCGCCCCGCAGGTTGATCACCCCGCGCACGAAGGTTGGCATCATCGGTACCACGGTCAGGTTGCCGTACTCGATGATTTCCTTGATGCACAGGATGCCGATGGCAAACATCTCCGTGCCGAGCATGAACGTCAGGTATTGCGCTTCTTCCTCGACCGCGATGGCGGTCTGACGTGTGGTCGCGATGGCGCCCATTGCTTTTTCTCCTTTAAGCAAGCCAGTGGAACCGGGCCATCAGAACCGGGTGAATTCCGATTCGTCCGGGGCGCTGGCCATGTTGTAGGCAAACGCCTTGGGCATGATCGGTGCCGGTGCCCGCGTCGGTTTGCGGCCGGAGGAGCCGGGGGTGTTATCGACCCTGGCAACTTGCACAGCAGACTTGGGCGGCGTGTCCAAGGTGAAGAAGCTCATGGCCTGTTGCAGCTGTTCGGCCTGGCTGCTCATTTCCTCGGCGGTGGCGGCCAGCTCTTCGCTGCTGGAGGCGTTCTGTTGGGTCACCTGGTTGAGCTGGGTCATGGCGGTGTTGATCTGCGCCACACCGGCGGCCTGCTCTTCGGAGGCGGCGCTGATTTCCTGCACCAGGTCCGAGGTCTTGTTGATCGAGGGGACCATCTCGTTGAGCAGGTTCCCAGCCTTTTCCGCCATATCGACGCTGCTGGAAGACAGCTCGCCGATTTCCTGGGCGGCCACCTGGCTGCGTTCGGCCAGCTTGCGCACTTCGGCGGCGACCACGGCGAAGCCTTTGCCGTGTTCACCGGCGCGGGCCGCCTCGATGGCCGCGTTGAGCGCCAGCAGGTTGGTCTGGTAGGCGATGTCGTCGATGATGCTGATGCGCTGGGCGATTTTCTTCATCGCCACCACGGTCTGCTGCACCGATTCGCCGCCGTCGGTGGCTTCCTTGGCGGCTTTGCTGGCCATGCCATCGGTGACCTTGGCGTTCTCGGTGTTCTGGTTGATGCTGGCGCTCATCTGCTCGATGGACGCACTGGTTTCCTCGACACTGGCCGCCTGCTCGCTGGTGGCCTGGCTCATCGATTGCGCGGTGGCGCTGACTTCTTCGGAAGCACTGGCCAGGTTGTCTGCGGCGTTACGCACTTCGCCAATGATGTGCGAGAGCTTGCCGATCATGTTCTGCATGGCGTTGAGCACCATGCCGGTTTCGTCTTTGGAGCCGCCTTCGATTTTTGCGTTCAGGTTGCCTTCGGCCAATTGCTCGGCGACGGTCGCGGCCTGTTTCAAGGGGCGGGATATGATGCGCGAGATGAACAGCGCCAGGCCCAGGCCCACCAGCAGGGCAGCAATCAGCGCGACGATGATCGACAGGCGCGACTTTTCAAACAGCGCTGCGCCACGCTCGCTGGCGGCGCCAGCGCCGGCGTCATTGAGTTCCACCAGCTTTTGCAGGTCGTTGACCACTAGGTCGAATTGACGCTTGGATTCGCCCTTGAGCAGTGCATGGGCTTGCTCGGTCAGGTTTTGCCGAGACAGCGCAAGCAGGTCCTTGCTTACGGCGAGGTAAGCGGCCCAGTCATTGCGGGTGGTTTCGAACAGCTGGCGATCTTCCGCGTTGGAGAGCAGTTTTTCATAGGTCGCCATGCGGGTTTCAAAACCCTTCTTGGCTTCTTCCGCTTCTTGTTCGACGGCGAGGCGTTCCTGTTCGGAATCGGCGGTAATGTGGCGGTTTTCCTTGAGGCGGTAGTTTGCCCCGTAGAAACGCATGCCCGAGGCCGCACGCATGGAAGGCATCCAGTTTTCCCGGATCTCGACGGTGGTGCTGTTCACCTCGCCCAGTTGGATGATCGCGAACACCCCCATGACGGCTGTCAGGGCCAGCACCACAAGAAATGAAGTGATCAGTTTGGTGGCGATTCTAAGATCGTAGAACCATTTCATTGGGAAGTACCTCTCCATGGAATTGCTAAAGCGTCAGCGAGCATTGGCTTGTTGTAATTGAGTCGGGGTGTAGCGGTTTTCTGTCTGGGCGATCTCGGTGAGCAGCGCCGGTACGTCGAGAATCAACGCCACGGCGCCACTGCCCAGGATGGTCGAGCCACTGATGCCGCGAAGGGCGCCAAACAGCTTGCCCAGCGGTTTGATCACGGTCTGGAATTCACCCAGCAAGTCATCCACCACCAGCCCGGCCTTGAGTTCTGCGTAGCGCACCACCACCACGTTCTGCCGACGCGCCGCCGGGCCTTCGTGGCTGAAGTGATCGCGCAGGTAGACCAGGGGCAGCACCTCGCCGCGCAGGTCGAGGTAGCCTTGCTCGCGGCTGGCGAGCCCATCGTCTTCGCTCAGCTCGATGCATTCCTGGACCATGTCCAGCGGTATCACATAGGTCGACTGACCGATGCCCACCAGGAATCCATTGATGATCGCCAGGGTCAGTGGCAGGCGGATGCGCACCACGGTGCCCTTGCCGGGCTGGCTGTCCAGGTCGACGGTGCCGCGCAGCAGGGTGATGTTGCGCTTGACCACGTCCATGCCCACGCCACGCCCTGAAAGGTTGGTCACGGCCTGGGCGGTGGAAAAGCCGGGTTCGAAAATCAGGTTGTAGATTTCCTGGTCGGTGGGGCTGGCACCGGGCTGTACCAGGCCACGTTCCTGGGCTTTTTCCAGGATCCGGTCGCGGTTCAGGCCGGCGCCGTCGTCGGCGATTTCCAGCACGATGCTGCCGGAGTCGTGATACGCGTTGAGGTGCAGGTGCCCCTTGACCGGTTTGCCGGCCGCCAGCCGGGCCTCGGCGGTTTCAATGCCGTGGTCCATGGCGTTGCGCAGCAGGTGCATGAGTGGGTCGCCGATTTTTTCCACCACGGTCTTGTCCAGCTCGGTCTCCGCGCCGCTGATGATCAGGTCGATGTCCTTGCCCAGTTCCTGGCTGACATCGCGCACCACCCGACGGAAGCGGTTGAAGGTTTCGCCAATGGGGATCATGCGCAGGCGCAGGGCGCCGTCGAGGATTTCTTCCACCAGCCCGGAGACCGACGAGGTGGCTTCCTGCAATGGGTCGTTGTGGCAGGTGCGGGCCAGCAGGCTGGCGCCGGCACTGGCAATGACCAGTTCACCCACCAGGTTGATCAACTCGTCGAGCTTGTCGGCATTGACCCGTACGTAGGTGCCGTCCTTGGCCTTGCTGTCGCTGGTCACCGCTTGTTTGTCGGTGGCGATCTGGGCGGGCATGCGCGGTGTCTTGCGCTGGTCGGACAGCAACTCGCCGGTGGCGACCAACGCAGTGGTTTCCTCGGCCGGTTCCGGTGATGTGGTCATCAGGCCGGTGTTGGCCGGAGGCGCAATGTCGTCATCTTGGGCAACGATCTCGATCTCGCAGTCTTCCCGGACGAAATCGAACACTTCGTTGATCGCCCCCTGGCTGGCGGCCGAGCGAAACGCGATGTCGAAGCCCAGGTAGCAGGACTCGGCGTCCCAGGCATCGGCGGCGGGCAGGGCGTCGGTCAGGGTAGTGAGGTCGACGATTTCACCCAGGGTTTGCAGGTAGCGCAGGAACGACAGCGGGTCCATGCCGTTGCGGAACACGTCCTGGCCGAAGCGCAGGGAAAGATGCCAGAGGCGCGTTTCGCCGAGTTCGCGGGTTTCGGTTTCCTGCGCCGACGTTGGCGCCGCGGTCGGGGAGGGCGCCTGGTATTCCTGCAGGATCTGGCACAGCTCCACTTCCCGTTGCAGGGCCGGTGGCGGCAGCGATCCGCCCTGATTGGCGGCCACGTTGATCAGTTCCAGCATGTGGTCACTGGACTTGAGCAACACCGCAATCAGGCCGGCGTCCACCTCGACGCTGCCGTTGCGCAGGCGGTCGAGTACGTCTTCGACAATGTGGGTGAAGCTGACGATCGGTTCCAGGCCGAACAGGCCGGCCGAACCCTTGATCGTGTGGGCCGCCCGGAAGATTGCGCCGATGGCGTCATCGTCGCCGGGGTCGGTTTCCAGTTGCAGCAGCGACTCTTCCATCGCCTGCAACTGTTCCCGTGCCTCGACGATGAAGGTCTGTTGTGCCTGATCGAGATTGATGCTCACGCTCATTTCCTTTGTCGTGTCCGACGTCCTAGGCAACCAGGTTGCACAGGGCAAGTGTCTCCGTGACGGCCTGGCTTTGGCCGGTGAGGGTCAGTTGGGTCCCGGCCCGGGAGGCCTCGCGCTGCACCATCAGCAGCAGTTGCAGGCCAGCGCCGTCCATCTCGGTGATCTGCGACAGATCAAGGGCCATTCGCGGCGTCACCCCCAGGTGCGGCAGCCACTGTGCGGCCAGCTCGGCCGCGGTGTAGATCGTCAGCTCGCCGTCGATGTGCACCTGGGCGGTGTCATCCTGTGTTTCGTAGTGCAACGGCATGGGAGCCTCCGGCTATCTAAGGAAGAATCAGCTTGGATACCGCCGCCAGCATCTGCGCCGGCTGGAACGGCTTGACCACCCAGGCCTTGGCCCCGGCGGCCTGGCCTTCCTGTTTCTTCGATTCCTGGGATTCGGTGGTGAGCATGATGATCGGCGTGAACTTGTAACTGGCCAGCTTCTTGACCTCCTTGACGAAGGTGATGCCGTCCATGTTGGGCATGTTCACGTCACTGATGATCAGATGCACTTTCTGGCCGTTGAGCTTGCCCAGCGCGTCCTTGCCATCGCTGGCTTCGATCACGTCATAGCCGGCACTTTTCAACGCGATGCCGACCACCTGCCGAACGCTCGCGGAGTCGTCGACAACCAATACACTTTTAGCCATGAGCGGCTCTCCTAAAAGAAGGTAATTTCCTGTGAACTCTGTTGCGCGCTCGAGTCGCCGTGGTGATTGCGGCGTTGCTCGTCGGTGGCGTAGGTGGTTTCCATGCGCGCCAGCCATTGGCGGGCATCGATGGAGACGGCCTGGTCGGGCGACTGACTGGCCTGCTGCAGATGCACATGCAGGTCCTCTATGTTGTCGCGCACGTGGCTGAGGATCTGGCTGACCCGATCCTGGAATTGCAGGCTGACCAGCACCTCGGTGAGTTCATCACGGATGCCGAAGCTTTCCCGTTGCAGCATGTCGGCCGAGTCGGCCAGGCGGCCGGTGACACTCTTGAAGCGCTCCAGCACCTGCTGGATGCTTTGCTCGGAGGCACTGACCGAATGGCTGTCCTGGTCCGCGCCGCTGGAGGCGGCATGCACCAGTTGGGTGATGGCGGTGTTGATGATGTCGACCTTGGCCGACATCTGTTGGCCGGTCTCGCTGGACTTGCTCGAGAGGCTGCGCACGGCGTCGGCCACCACCGCAAACCCACGCCCGGCCTCGCCGGCACGGGCGGCTTCGATGGCGGCGTTGAGGGCCAGCAGGTTGGTCTGCGCGGCAATCGCCGCGACGTCGGCGGCCATGGTCCGCAGCTCGCCGGTATAGGCCGTCAGGTTGCGCACCTGGGCCAGGGTTTCGTCGCGGCTGGCCTGGGTGGCCTTCAGGGAATCGATGACCTTGACCAGTTCACCTTCGCTTTGGGCCAGCACCTGCACGGCGCCGCCACCGCTGCTGCCGGCCAGTTCACCGGCGGCCAATTGCGAGGCTTGCACGGTGTCTTCCAGGCGTGACGAAATGCCGGTGAAGCGGCTGGTCAGGGAAACGATCGCGGTTTCGGTCTGCTGCCGGGAACTTTCGACCTGCTTGGCCCAGATCGGCATGGCACCGAGGATGACGTCGTTGAGTTGTGCGTGGGTTTTATGGGCCAGGTGCTCGCTGCCTTGCAGGTCGTGGTGGGCGATGGCGGCGGCGAGGGCACTGTCGAACTGCTGGCGTTGCGAACGCGCACCCCATACGCCAGCACCGACGCCCAGCGCCAGGATCGCCACACTCAAACCGATGTTTTGCCCACTCGTGCCATTGAGCGCCAGCACGCCAATGCCCGCGGCAATGGCCACCAGCACGGCACTCCAGAGAATGCGTGGTTGTGATTGGGAAAGGGAATGACCGTGAGAGTACGACGTCATGGTTCGGTCCTTGAACAGTGGTGCTGACAGGTAATTTGCGAATAACTGGTTATCTGCAAAGTCGGCACTGTCTTGAGGACCAGTCGTCCGATTTCGATAAAAATAATGGCACAGTGATATCTGAGAATAGACGAGATCGGGAAATTGTCGAGATGGCCTGACCTGTGGAGATCCCCGGGCTAGGGCGCTTGCTCCGGCTGGGGCGTGAGGCGAGCCTTTCCGCCAAGGGCGTCAGTCCGGTGGATTTGGGACGGTTGCGCAGCCCGACGGGAGCATGCGTCCTCGCCACGAAAACGGACATCTTCTGAAACAGAATCGATGTATTGAGCTAAATTACCCCGCATTGGATTTTCGAACCTGCCATCAGAGTCCCCATGCCGACCCAGCCCCTCTGGAAAACCTATCTCCTGTTCCTGATCCCCATGGTCCTGTCCAACTTCCTGCAGTCCATGTCCGGCACGTTCAACAGCATCTACATCGGCCAGATGCTCGGCACCCAGGCATTGGCGTCGGTGTCGGGCATGTTTCCCATCGTGTTTTTCTTTATCGCCTTGGTGATCGGCCTGGGCGCGGGGGCGGGGGTGTTGATCGGGCAGGCCTATGGCGCCGGCGAAACCGGTACGGTGAAGGCGATTGCCGGTTCGACCTTGTTGCTGGGAGCGATCATTGGCCTGGTGGCGGCGGTGCTTGGCAGTGTCTTTGCGCGTCAGGCGCTGCAAGGGCTCGGCACGCCGGCCGATGTGCTGGAGGACGCCGTTTCCTATGCCCGGGTCATGCTGTGGATCTTGCCGATGTTGCTGGTATTCGTGCTGTTCACCCAGTTGCTGCGCGGGGTGAGCGATACGGTGTCACCGATGTTGGCGCTGCTGGTGTCCACCAGTGTCGGGCTGCTGCTCACGCCAGCGTTGATTCGCGGCTGGCTGGGGTTGCCGCAGATGGGCATCCAGAGCGCGGCATGGGCGGGGCTGGCGGGGACGACGTCGGCGATGCTGATGCTGGCGTGGCGCCTGCGTCGCCGCGAGCATGCCCTGGCGCCGGACCGTGCTTTGTTCGCGGCGATGCGCCTGGACAGGGACATCCTCGGCAAGGTGTTGCGCATCGGCCTGCCCACGGGGTTGCAAATGGTGGTGATCTCGTTGTCGGAATTGGTGATCCTGGCGCTGGTCAATCGCCACGGCTCCCAGGCCACGGCGGCCTACGGCGCGGTGACGCAGATCGTCAACTACGTGCAGTTTCCGGCGCTGTCGATTGCCATCACTGCCTCGATCCTCGGCGCCCAGGCCATCGGTGCCGGCCGCCTGGAGCGCCTGGGGCCGATCCTGCGCACGGGGCTCGCATTCAACCTCTGGCTCACCGGTGGGCTGGTGCTCCTGGGCTACCTGTTGTCCCACTGGCTGCTGGGGCTGTTCATCACTGACCCGGCGGCGCGGGTCCAGGCCGAACATTTGCTGCATATCATGCTCTGGAGCTTGCTGGTGTTCGGCTTCCAGGCAATCGTCGGCGGCATCATGCGCGCCAGCGGCACGGTGCTGGTGCCGGTCGCCATCTCGATTTTCTGCATCGTCGCTGTGCAAGTGCCGGCCGCGTATCTGCTGGACGCGCACTTCGGGCTGCAAGGGGTGTGGATGGCGTTCCCGGTGGCTTACTTGAGCATGCTGTTGTTGCAGACGCTTTACTACAAGCGGGTCTGGCAGCATCAGCCGATTGAGCGGTTGGTGTAATCAATCCATCACCGGCCCCTGTGGGAGCGAGCTTGCTCGCGATGGCGTCGGCACACTCGGCATCGATGCAGGCTGATCCACCGCTATCGCGAGCAAGCTCGCTCCCACAAGGGTTCGGTGCCTGGCGATGTTACAGTGGTCGTTACCCGTCATGCCGCCACCGAGGATCCGATGCCTGCCAGCCCTCTACCCAACCTTGCTTACCGCGCCTTCCTCTTCGACATGGACGGCACACTGCTCAATTCCATCGCCGCCACCGAGCGAATCTGGACACGCTGGGCCCTGCGCCATGGCTTGGACGTGGCGACGTTCCTGCCGACCATCCATGGGGTGCGCGCCATCGACACCATCGCCCGCCAGCACCTGCCAGGGGTAGATGCCCAGGCCGAGGCCGAGCAGCTTACCCAGGAAGAAATCGAAGACGTCGAAGGGGTGGTGCAAGTGCCCGGTGCTCTGGCGTTTGTGAAAAGCCTGCCGCCAGAGCGATGGGCAATCGTCACCTCAGCGCCCATGGCATTGGCCTTGCGGCGTATGGAAGCGGCGGGGATCCCGCGCCCGGCAGTGATGGTCACCGCCGAGGACGTGAGCGACGGCAAGCCCGACCCCACCTGCTATCGCCTGGCGGCCGAACGCTTGCAGGTGACGCCCCAGGAGTGTCTGGTGTTTGAAGACGCCGAGGCCGGTATTCGGGCAGGCGAGGCCGCCGGGGCCGATGTGATGGTGGTGACGGCAACGCACACGCACCCTGTGGTCACCCTTCATCCGCAGATCAAGGATTACCGCAGCCTGGGTGTCGAGGTGGGTGCGGGCGGGTTGATGCGGTTGATTCCGATTTTGTGACCACAGCAAAACCCCTGTGGGAGCGGGCTTGCTCGCGAATGCGGTGTATCAGCCAACGTCAATATCCACTGATCTGACGCCTTCGCGAGCAAGCCCGCTCCCACACCGGCTCTGGGGCGTTGTGGTCAGGTCACCACGCGATAACACGGCACGTATGCCGCGCCGCCCGGCAGTTTCATGCGGTGTTGGGCGACGAAGGCCTGGAGCAGGCGGTCGAGGGGTTCCATGATGGCGGCGTCGCCGTGGATCTCGTAAGGACCGTGCTCTTCGATCAGGCGGATGCCCTTGTCCTTGACGTTACCGGCCACGATCCCCGAGAACGCCCGGCGCAGGTTGGCGGCCAGTTCGTGGGCGGGCAGGTCACGGCTCAGGCCGAGGCTGGCCATGTTGGCGTGAGTCGGGTCGAACGGGCGCTGGAAGCCCTCGTCGATCTTCAGCAGCCAGTTGAAGTGGAAGGCGTCGTTGCGCTCGCGGCGGAACTGCTTGACCTCCTTGAGCCCCTGGGTCATCTGCCGGGCCACTTCGGCCGGGTCGTCAATGATGATCTGGTAGTGCTTCTGCGCGGCCTCGCCCAGGGTCGCACCGACGAACGCATGCAACTGGTCGAGGTACGGCGCGGCGCTTTTCGGCCCGGTGAGCACGACGGGGAAGGGCAGGTCCTCGTTGGCTGGGTGCATCAGGATGCCCAGCAGGTACAGGAACTCTTCCGCCGTACCGGCGCCGCCGGGGAAGATGATAATGCCGTGGCCCACACGCACGAAGGCTTCCAGGCGTTTCTCGATGTCTGGCAGGATCACCAGCTCATTGACGATCGGGTTCGGCGCCTCGGCGGCGATGATTCCCGGCTCCGTCAGGCCCAGGTAGCGACCACCATGGATGCGCTGCTTGGCGTGGGCGATGGTGGCGCCTTTCATCGGGCCTTTCATCACGCCCGGGCCGCAGCCGGTGCAGATGTCCAGGCTGCGCAGGCCCAGTTCGTGGCCGACCTTCTTGGTGTATTTGTATTCTTCGGTGTTGATCGAGTGACCGCCCCAGCACACGACGATTTTCGGCTCCACGCCAGGACGCAGGGTGCGGGCGTTGCGCAGCAGGTGGAACACGTAGTCGCTGATGCCCTGGGACGAGCTGAGGTCGATGCGCTGGCTGTCCAGTTCGTTCTCGGTGTAGACGATATCGCGCAGGGCACTGAAGAGCATTTCCCGGGTGCTGGCGATCATTTCGCCGTCGACGAACGCATCGGCTGGCGCGTTCAGCAGCTCCAGGCGTACGCCCCGGTCCTGCTGGTGAATGCGGATCTCGAAGTCCTTGTAGGCTTCCAGGATGGTCTTGGCGTTATCGACATGGGCGCCGGTATTGAGAATGGCCAGGGCGCACTGGCGAAAGAGGGTATAGATACTGCCGGAACCGGCTTCGCTCAGTTGCTGGACTTCGCGCTGGGACAAGGTCTCCAGGCTGCCCTTGGGGCTTACCGAGGCGTTGATTACATGTCTTTGAGTCATTCAGCTTTCCTTGAAAACGATGCCATGCACACAACGACGGCATCTTGAAAAAAACGTCCACGCGGAAAGATCGCACGATCCTTGCGCTATCGCCATGGACTTCGATCCGGGCCCGGCTAGTCGGCGGCCATACAAAATGAGCCCCAGCATAGCTAAATCGACCAGGCAGGCGATAATGCGTGACTCTTTTGATGCCGTACAAGGAAATTGCGCCGCGATGTTCGAGATCAAACCGTGGGATGGCGATACCTACCGCAGGCAGACCCGCCGCAGCACCCTGATCATCGCGGTGGTGTTCCTGGCCCTGGCGATGCTGCTGTCCAGCCTGGCCGTGATGCTGTTGGGTACGCCCGGAGGCGATAACTTTCGCTTCAACCTCGGTGGGGTGATTGTCGCCGTGTTGGCGATGGCCGTGCTGATGCGCCAGTATTTCTGGTCGCAGCCGTGGATGGCCGCCGCGGTATATGGCTGGCAGCTCAAGCGCAGCCTGATGAAAATCACCAACGTGATGCATCAGGTGACGGCCGGTGTGCAAGCCCAGGACCCCACCGCCATGAAGCTGCTTCGCTTCTATCACCTGGGACTGGCCCAGATGCATCAGCTGGACGCCAACTCCAGCGCCCAGGGCTCATTGGCGCGTGAAGCCGACGGGCACCTGGCGAACATGCAGGCGCTGGGCCTGGACACCGAACAGTCGCGCCTGGACCCAAGCTGGATCGAGACGGTGAAGCAGGCGTATAACGCCGGTTGAGCTGTCAGAGGGTGCCGATGCGGTCCAGCTCGGCTTTCAGGGCCTGGGCGTCCAACTGGTCGAAGGGCAGGGCGAAGAAGGCCCGGCAGCGGGCTTCGATGCGGTCCAGGGTGCTGTGGAACGCCTGGCCGACCTGATCATCGTTGCCTTTGACCTCCGACGGGTCCGCCAGGCCCCAGTGGCTCTTGAGCGCCGGACCGAAATACACCGGGCAGGCCTCGTTGGCGGCGTTGTCGCACACCGTGATCACGATGTCCGGCGGGCTGCTCTCGAAAGCATCGTTGCCTTTGCTGCACAAGCCGTTGATACAGATACCGGCCTCCTGCAAGGTGCTCAGGCTGCGCGGCAGCACTTGGCCCTTGGGAAAGCTGCCGGCGCTGACGGCTTCGAACCCGGCCGGGGCCAGATGGTTGAACATCGCTTCGCTGAGAATGCTGCGGCAGCTGTTGGCGGTGCACATGAAGAGGACTTTCATCGATTCGGCTCCGATAGGCGCGGGGTGGGCTGCGCCGGAGTATATATGGATACTCGGATATATGAAATTCCATATTTCAGCGCCGTTGGATGGTTGGAATACCAGTGCGTGGCGAAGGAGTTTGCTCCTTAGCCGCAGGGTGTTCGAAGTGTCAAACAAACAGGGCGTTACGGAATTAGTTTGAATTATGGCTGTTTGAAATGTCCCGGCACGCCATGTTCTTCTTCGTTGGGCCTGGTTTTCTTCTGAACTTGCACATCGCTGAGTTCAACTTTCTCGAGTTCACTGAATGTCGCCCTCAACAAGGCTTCGGCTTCGCTGACACTCAATGTCTCGGAGCGGGCCTCGACCACGCGATTGTCGGGTTGGCCGTTGCTGATGAAACTGATAATGAATCGATCCCGGCTGCTCATGGGCGACCTCTGTACGGTCAAGCGCCAGGGCGCAGCGTGACTGCGTCCTGGCGGTTTTCCAGGTTACGATTTTCTGCCGCCGCCATGGCTGCGTTCGCCACCTTTCCTGCCGGCTTCAGAGGCTTTTTCCCGGTCGTTTGCAAAATTGCCGCCCGAAGCGTGTCCGCCTTTCTTGCCGGCTTCCGATGCTTTTTCACGATCATTTGCAAAATTACCTGGGTTCTTGTTTCCAGTGTTAGCCATGTTGAGAATCCTCATTTTGGTTAAGCGAGCAACTGCCTCGCCTAACTGTGAAAGAAGATTCCCGGGGGAAGTTTAATGAAAACGTTTCGTTGGCGACGAACGGTTATAGCTCGAATAAAAGCAAAGGGGAAAGTTATACAGCCGCTTCGCTTGAAAGTTGTACAGGATTACTGGGTTTTATTGATGAACCCATAAGCATTTTATTTATCAATGACATTGTTTAATCTTCACCGCCGCTGACTTTCCAGTGCTTGGCCTCCACAGGAAACACGACTTGCTCGACCCGATGGGCGATGCCGAAGGCCAGGGAATTTTCAGCCGGAATCACCCGTTCCTCGGCGCACAGGCACTTGAAGATATCCAATTGAGTCGCGGCGCCAGCGGTTTCCTTGACGTAGATCTCCACGTACCGCGCCACGTCGTTGTCCAGGCTGGACAGGTACTCACGCAGACGTGAATGGTCCACGGATTTCTGGCCGAAATACCAGTTCATCGGATGAATCAGGAACCTCGAGTGCGGGGTGGTGGTGCGGTCGCTGGCGGCCAGGAACATGATGATGCCCATCGACTCGATGTTGCCGGCGTTGACCGCCCGCACCGGCACTGGAAGGGACTTGATGAAGGTGTAGAGCGTAAAACCGAAGTTGGTGCTGCCGCCGACGGTGGAGAGGTTGAGCATCAGCGAGTCGGCACCTTTTTCAATGGCTTCCAGGCAATTGTCCCGGAAGCGTTCCGTGGTGCCCTGATCGATCTGGCAATGGAAATGGACAATGTGTTCGGACATCTGAAGCTCCTGTCGATTTCACCCTTTTAAAGTCTGCGCGTGGTCGTGCCGTAAAATTGGGAGTCCGGTGGCCTGCCGATGTTCCGCCTTCTTGGCTCGTTACGGGTGAATCGCGTCAAGCCGATTGCGCCTGTTCGCATGCCTCGGCGGCTTGTGTCATCCGTTGCAAGAATAGCGTCAATCCGGCTTCTTCTTCGCTGAGGCCTTTGCGGGCCCGGGGTTTGGGCAGTGCCTTCAGGGCGCCGAGCAGGAAACCCTCCACCACCGCCGGGTGGATGTAGCATTTGCGACAGACGGTCGGTGTGTTACCCAGTTGTCGGGAGACCTGCTTGACCATCTCGGTGACGTGTCTCTTGGCTTCGGTCTCAGTTTCCCAACGCAGCGCCCGCAGCCCGGCCAGAGCGGCTGCGCTGCCGGCCCAGGTGCGATAGTCCTTGGCGGTGAAGTCGGCGCCGGTCAGGGTCTTGAGGTAAGCGTTGATGTCCGAAGAACTGATGGAGTGGCGCTCGCCGTGTTCGTCCAGGTACTGGAACAGGTTCTGCCCGGGAATCTCCTGGCAGCGCTTGATGATCCGCGCCAGGCGCCGGTCCTTCACGGTGATCTGGTGCTCGATGCCGCTTTTGCCGCGGAACTGAAAGGCGATGGCACTGCCGTTGACTTCCACATGCTTGTTGCGCAGGGTCGTCAGGCCGTAGGAGCGATTGTCGCGAGCGTATTGGGGGTTGCCGACGCGGATCAGGGTCATGTCCAGGAGGGTGATGACCGTGGCCATGACTTTGTCGCGGCTGAAACCGGGCGTGGCGAGGATTTCTTCCAGGCGTTTGCGCAGGCGCGGCAGGGCGCGTCCGAATTCCAGCATCCGCGAATACTTGTCCGCATCGCGCACCTCACGCCAGCGCGCGTGGTAGCGGTACTGCTTGCGCCCGCGGGCATCGCGCCCGGTGGCCTGGAGATGACCTCGGGGGTCGATGCAGATCCACACATCCGTGTAGGCCGGCGGCACCGCCAGGGCGTTGATGCGCTGGATCTCGGCCGCATCGGTGATGCGCTGGCCCTGCGGGTCGAAATAACAGAACTTGCCACGCAATTTCTTGCGGGTGATGCCGGGGGCGGTGTCGTCGACGTAATGCAGGTCGGCCGGCAGTGCATCCGGCGGCAGGGTGTCGGGCATGAAGAAAGTCCTTGGCAGCGAATCCGGTGGCCTGTGATCGATTGACCGCAGCCCGTTGCGGTCGTGCCAAGATTCTGCGGCTACCCGCAACCCTTGTGGGAGCGAGCTTGCTCGCGATAGCGGTGAATCAGCTTGCATCAATGTTGGATGTACCGCCGTCATCGCGAGCAAGCTCGCTCACACAAGGGGACTACGCCAACACTGCCACCGCCTTGATCTGCGCCCACAACGCCAGCCCCGGCCGCAGGTTCAACTGGTCGCGGGAGTAACGGGTAATGCGCGCCAGCAGCGGAGTACCGGCGGCTTCCAGGCGGACCAGCACATGGGCGGCGTTGTCGGCGGCCTGTTCGCTGACTACCGTGACTGGCAGGCGGTTGAGGATGCTGGTCTGGGCATCGTTCGCCAGGCTGAGACTGACGTCCCGGGCCTGGACTTTGAAGCGCAGCGGCTGGCCGAGGGCCAGGGACGTGTGGGCGACGCGTACGGTCAGTTGGCTGTCGGGCAGGTTCAGGGTCAGCAATTGATACGCCGGGTCATAGCCGCTGACCTTGCCCTCGATCACCACCCCGGCGTCATCCCCCAGGGCCAATGGCAGGTCGAGCCGGGCCAGGGTTTCGCCGATGGGGCCGCTGGCCTGCGCGCGGCCAGCGTCGAGCAGCACGATGTGATCGGCCAGGCGCGCCACTTCGTCCTGGGAATGGCTGACATACAGCACCGGGATGTCCAGCTCATCGTGGAGTCGTTGCAGGTAGGGCAGGATTTCGTTTTTGCGCCGGGTATCGAGGGCCGCCAGCGGCTCATCCATCAGCAGCAGCCGCGGGCTGGTGAGCAAGGCTCGGGCGATGCCCACCCGTTGGCGCTCGCCGCCGGAGAGGTTGTGCGGCTGGCGCTCGAGCAAGTGCCCGATACCCAGCAGATCGGTGGCCTGGTTCATGTCCACTCGCCGTTGTGCCGGCGCGATGCGCTTGAGGCCGAACGCCAGGTTGGCCCGTACCGACAGATGGGCGAACAGGCTGGCCTCTTGGAACACATACCCCACCGGCCGCTTGTGGGGCGGCACGAACACGCCGTGCTCGCTGTCCTGCCACACTTGGCCGTTGACCTCGATAAAGCCCCGGGCCGGCCGCTCCAACCCGGCAATGCAGCGCAGGCAAGTGGTCTTGCCGGAGCCGGAAGGCCCATACAGGGCGGTCACGCCACGGCCTGGCAGTTGCACATCCAGGTCCAGGGAAAAAGCTCCGTGGTCGAGTTGCAAGTGCGCGTTGATCATCGATCAGCCCCAACCGGCACGGGTTCGGCGGCTGGAATACAACGCCAGCAGCACCAGGAATGAAAACACCAGCATCGCCGCCGCCAGCCAGTGGGCCTGGGCATACTCCAGGGCTTCGACATGGTCGTAGATCTGCACCGACACCACCCGGGTTTTCTCCGGGATGTTGCCGCCGATCATCAGCACCACGCCGAATTCGCCGACGGTGTGAGCGAAACCCAGAATCGCCGCGGTGATGAAACCGGGACGGGCCAGGGGCAGGATGACGCTGAAAAACGTATCCCAGGGCCCGGCTCGCAGGGTGGCGGCGACTTCCAGGGGGCGACTGCCGATGGCCGCGAAGGCGTTTTGCAACGGTTGCACCACAAACGGCATGGAATAGATCACCGAGCCGATCACCAGCCCGGTAAAGCTGAAGGTGAGGGTGCCCAACCCGAGGGCCTGGGTGAGCTGGCCGATCCAGCCGTTCGGCCCCAATGCCAGCAGCAGGTAAAAGCCAATCACCGTTGGCGGTAGCACCAACGGCAACGCCACCACCGCCCCCACCGGCCCGCGCAACCAGGAGCGGGTGCGTGACAGCCACAACGCGATGGGCGTGCCGACGAGCAGCAGGATCACCGTGGTCAAGGACGCCAGCTTCAGGGTCAGCCAGATGGCGGCGTAGTCGGCGCTGGTCAGGGGCATTTAGCGTTGGTAACCGTAGGCTTGGATGATGGCAGCGGCTTTCGGGCCTTTGAGGTAATCCACCAGGGCCACGGCGGCGGGGTTGTCCCGGCCCTTGGTGAGGATCACCGCGTCCTGTTTGATCGGGTCATGCAGTTCGGCCGGGACGATCCACGCCGAACCGCCGGTGACCTTGCCGTCCTTGTAGATCTGCGACAAGGCGACGAAGCCCAGCTCGGCGTTGCCGGTGGAGACGAACTGGTAGGCCTGGGTGATGTTCTGGCCTTCGACGAGCTTGCTTTTGACCTGGTTGGTCAAGCCCAGCTTGTCCAGCACCTGGGTCGCGGCCAGGCCATAGGGCGCGGCTTTCGGGTTGGCGATGGACAGGTGTTGGAAGTCGTTGCGCTTGAGGACCTGGCCCTGGTTGTCGACATAACCGGCCTTGGCCGACCACAGCGCCAAGGTGCCGACAGCGTAGGTGAAGCGCGAGCCCTTGACGGTGTCGCCTTCGCTTTCGAGCCTGGCCGGGGTGGTGTCGTCGGCGGCGAGGAAAACCTCGAATGGCGCGCCATTCTTGATCTGCGTGTAGAACTGCCCGGTGGCACCGTACGCCGCCACCAGTTTATGCCCGGTGTCTTTTTCGAAATCGGCGGCAATGGCCTGGATCGGCGCAGTGAAATTGGCGGCGACCGCCACCTGCACCTCGGCGGCCTGGACGGCGCCAATAGTCAGGAACGGGATCAACAGCAACGGCGCGAAGCGGGTGAGGCGCATAGATGAGGCTCCGAGGGCAGGTTCGCTATATATCGGAATATATAGCGAATGGCCGACAAACGGAACGCGGCATTTTGTCGGGGCAACGAGAAGGCGAGGACTGGCCCCATCGCGAGCAAGCTCGCTCCCACAGGGGATAGGGGAGCAACCGGCAATCCGGACACACCACTGGACCTGTGGGAGCGAGCTTGCTCGCGATGGCGGCCTGACAGGCGATGACGACCGTCAGGGCCGCCCACGGTTGTTGAATCGGGCCAATGCCTCTTCAGCCAACCGCCGGGTCAGTTCGGCGCTCGACAGCTCGCGGCCCATTGGAAACGCCTGGCCGGCCCAGAGGTTGCTGAAGTCCGCTTCGCCCTTGGCGCGCAACGGCATCAATGCGCCGCCCGCCAGGGGAAATGCCGGCGCGAGCGGGCTCATCGGGCCTACTTCGCGCATCACCCGGTTGACGATGCCCCGGGCCGGGCGGCCGGTGAACAGGTTGGTGACGGCGGTCTGGCTTTCCTTGGCCGTGCGCAACGCCCGGTGATGGGACGCGCTGATTTTCGCCTCGGGGGTGAACAGGTAGGCGCTGCCCAGTTGCACCGCCGAGGCGCCCAGGGCGAATGCCGCGACAATCCCGCGCGCATCGCCAATGCCGCCGGTGGCGATCACCGGTACCTTCACCGCATCCACCACCTGCGGCAGCAAGGCAAACAGGCCGACCTGGGTGTTGAGGTCGTCGCTGAGGAACATCCCGCGATGGCCTCCGGCTTCATAGCCCATGGCGATGATCGCGTCGCAACCGTGCTGTTCGAGCCAGATGGCTTCCTCGACGGTGGTGGCCGACGAAAGGATTTTCGCCCCGGTGGCCTTTACCCGGTCCAGCAGGGATTTTTCCGGCAGGCCAAAGTGGAAACTGACCACCTTGGGACGCATCTCCTCCAATACCCGGCAGGCGGCATCATCGAAGGGGGTGCGGTTGGACACCGGGGTCGGTGCGTCGAAGTCGACGCCCAGTTCCTGATAATACGGCTTGAGCCGTTGCTTCCAGGTCTCGGCCCGCTGTTCGTCGAAGGCCGGCGGTTGGTGACAGAAAAAATTCACGTTGAACGGCTTGTCGGTCTGTTCGCTGATGGTCGTCAGCGCCTGGCGCAACTGCTCGACATCGAGCATCGCCGCCGGCATCGAACCCAGCCCGCCGGCATTGCAGGTGGCGACCACCATGGCCGGCCCGGTCACCCCGGCCAGCGGCCCCTGGATGATGGGCAGCTCGATACCGAGCAGATCAAGAAGGCGAGTGTCTGGCCACTGGCTCATGTGCGGGTCTCCGACGGCAGAAGGAAACAGCGTTTTTAGCAGGTGTGGGCCGGCGAGGGCCAGTCGAGTTTTTCAATCGCCCTCGGCAACTTGATCCCGTCGGTGGGAGGGTTACCATGCGGCTTCAGTCATCAAGGAGCCTGACCCATGGACGTGAAACTCAAGACCGTCGAACCCTTCACCGTGGCCGGTTTGCAGGTGCACACCCGCAACACCGACGAGCAGCGGCCCGACACGGCGAAGATCGGCCCGATGTGGCAGCAGTTCTTCAACGAAGGGTTGTTCGACAGCATCCCGGCCCGGCAGTCGGAGTCGTTTGTCTATGGGGTGTATTCCAACTACGAGTCCGACGCCACCGGCTACTTCGATGTGACGGCCGGCGTACAGGTGGATGCGACGAGCGCCGGTTACCCCGCCGTGGACATCGAGGGCGGCGACTACCTGGTGTTTTCGGCCAAGGGGCCGATGCCCGATTGCGTGATCCAGACCTGGGGCCTGATCTGGGCCTACTTCGCCGATAACCCACAGACGCTACGCCGCTTCACCACCGATTTCGAGGTCTACAGCGGCCCCGACTCGGTGGCGATCTACATCGGCGTTCAGTCCCCGGCCGAGCGCTCCAGCGCCAGCAGCTGACGCTTGCGCTCCACGCCCCAGCGATAGCCCGACAGGTTGCCGTCGCTGCGCACCACCCGGTGGCAAGGGATCGCCACCGCCAGGCTGTTGGCGCCGCAGGCCTGGGCCACGGCGCGCACGGCCTTGGGCATGCCGATGCGCTGGGCGATCTCGGCGTAGCTGGCGGTGCTGCCCGCGGGAATGTCCCGCAACGCTTGCCAGACCCGTTCCTGAAAGGCGGTGCCGCGCAGGTCCAAGGGCAGGTCCAGGCCCAGGGCCGGTGCTTCGACAAAGCCCACCACTTGGGCAATCAACTGCTCGAATTCCCGGTCGGCGCCAATGAGGTTGGCCCGGCGGAATTTGTCCTGCAGGTCCCGCACCAGCGCGTCGGGGTCGTCTCCCAGCAGGATCGCGCACACGCCACGCTCGCTTTGCGCCACCAGGATCGCGCCGAGGGAGCATTGGCCGACGGCGAAACGGATGTCGGTGTTCTGCCCGGCGGCGCGGTAGTCCGTAGGCTTCATGCCCAATACCTTGTCGGCGGCTTCATAAAAGCGGCTGTTGGAATTGAAACCGGCGTCGTACAGCGCCTCGGTGATCGTGCCGCCATCGGCCAGGCGTGCGCGCACCTTGCGTGAGCGATGGGCGGCAGCGTAACCCTTGGGCGTCAGGCCGGTGACGGCCTTGAAGACCCGATGAAAGTGGAAGGGGCTCAAGCCGGCGCTTGCTGCCAGCTCATTCAGGCCTGGCAGTTCCTCGGCCGCCTCGATCTGCCGGCAGGCCGCCGCGACTCGGGCCGCTTGTTGGGCGGCGATCTGGGTCTGGTCCCGGGCCACGCGCTTGCTGGGCCGGTAGCCGGCGGCCTGGGCCTGTTCCGGCGTGTCGAAGAATTCGACGTTGCGTGGGTTGGGCAGGCGCGACAGGCTGCTGGGGTGGCAATAGATGCCGGTGGTTTTCACACCATAGACGAATTGCCCATCGGCGCGCGGATCCCGGGCGAGCACGGCGGCCCAGCGGGGATCCAGTTCAGGGGCAAGATTGTTCGAAGTATTGTTCATGGTCGTTATCCCATTGGCCCGTTTTGCCTACAGTAGCGAGCCATCCAAGTGACGACACTCCGGGGCTTGCGGTTGAATTCTGCACCTTCATCCGGCGGTGCGAAACGTCAGGTTGATTCGCTGGGCCCCCAGGCGCGGGTGTTGTCCTTCCTTGAGCGGCAACACGCCGTGGTAACGCAACCGGTCCACGCCGCCCCAGACCACGATGTCACCATGGAGCAGCGGGATGCGCAGGCTCTTGTCGCTGCGCTCGAAGCCGCCGAACTGGAACACCGCTGGCAAGCCCAGGGAGATCGAGACGATGGGCGCGGCGAGGGAGCGTTCGTCCTTGTCCTGGTGCAGCGACATCCGCGCGCCGGGCACGTAGCGGTTGATCAGGCAGCTGTCGGGTTCGAAATGCTCGAACTGCGCCTGCCGGGCGGCGGCCTGGGCCAGTTCGCGAAACACCGCCGGCATGTCGGGCCAGGGGTGGCCGGTCTGCGGGTCATGGGCGGTGTAGCGATAGCCGCTGCGGTCGGTGGTCCAGCCCAGGGCGCCGCAACTGCTCAAGGCCACCGACATGGTAAAGCCACCGGGCGTGACCATCTGCCGGAACGGCGCAGCCTGCAGGACGCTTTCCAGCGCCGGCAGCAAACGGTCGAGCCAGGGCAAGGCGAACCCACGCAGTACGAAGGATTGTTGGCCAATCTGTTCGATCTGGCCGGACGTGGTGGGCGCCTGGTCGGCGAACAGGTCCAATGTGAACGGTGTGTCGTTACTGCGCATCATGAAAAATGATTCCCAAGGTGTGCCGTCTGCCGCTGTGCACGCGGCTGACGCCATGGCGCATGTTCACCCGATAATAACCGCGAACGCCTTTGACTGGCCGTTGGTGCACGGCAAATACCACGGCGTCGCCCTGTTTCAGATCGATGACCTGGGGCCGCGACTGCATGCGCGGGCGCTGTTCAGTGAGGACAAACTCGCCGCCGGTAAAGTCCTGGCCCGGTTCCGACAACAGGATCGCGACCTGCAAGGGGAACACCTGCTCGCCATACAGATCCTGGTGCAGGCAGTTGTAGTCCTGCGGACCGTATTGCAGCAATAAGGGCGTCGGACGCGATTGTCCCGCAGCGTGACAGCGTTGGATGAAGTCGGCGTGCTGGTCGGGATATCGCCCTTCAAGGCCCATGCATTCGTTCCAGCGGTTCGCCAGCGGCACCAGCATTGGGTACAACGCCTGACGCAGCTGTTGGATGAGGTCCGGTAGCGGATAGCGGAAATACTGATACTCGCCGCGCCCGAATCCGTGGCGGGCCATGATCACCCGGGAACGAAAAAGCCCGCTCTCTGCGTATAAACCGCTGAGCATTCGACATTGCGTGGCGGGCAGCAGGTTGCGGATGAGCGCGCTGCCGTCCTGCTCGAGGCTGTGTTCCAGGGCCGACCCATCCAGGTGATTTATTCGTTGGGTCAGTGAGGGCAGATGCGGGGGAGTGGGCATGATGACAATCCTTGGTGCAAAGGATTGCTCAGTCTGGGGAGTGCTTCGTTGGTCAGCACTCCGGTTCTTGCGATGCATTAATGTCCTGAGTCGCTCCCGTCAGCAGGCACGACGAATCCTCTGTGGCGAGGGAGCTTGCTCCCGCTCGACTGCGTAGCAGTCGTAAAACCTGCCAGCGCGGTCTGCTTGCAAGAATGCACCAGACAATGGGGCGGCTTCGCCGCCCGGCGGGAGCAAGCTCCCTCGCCACAAAAGCATTGGGCCCACCTTGATGCCAAAAAAATTTATCAGGGTGAGTCTTTACAGCGCTTTGCTGACGCCGATGTCGCTGATCACATCGTCGGTTTCGCCATGCAGCTTTTGCAACGCGGCCCGGGCTTCTTCCTCGGTGCCGGTTTCCATCTGCGCGAATTCGAAGCGGCGTTCGCCGTTTAGCTTGTACTTGATGACATATTTGGTCGTCTGGGCCACGGTTTTGCCTTTCTTGAAAGGGCGATGCTCAGCTCAGTTTCGAGCTGGAACGCCGGATGATTTTGATCTTGTGGGTCAGGGTCGGCTTGCGCGTGACGCTGATTGCACGACGGTTGACGGTGTCGATGGTGATGTTCCAGAAACCGGTGCTCGGCGCCGTGATCCTGGCCGGGAACGTGTCGAACGCGCCACCGTGATAGGTGTGCCGGCCGCCGTTCTTGAAGCTGCGGAAGTTGGCGTCGTTCATCAAACGGATGTTGCACATTTGGGAGCATTCGATGACGACTATGTCGTCTTCGTTCAGGTGCTCGCGCTGGTGAATGAATTTCATGGGCGCCTCCAGAAGGGCTTTTTCTACAAAATCAAAACGATAGCAAGGGGCAATGAGGCGCAGTTTATCAGCCTCGAGTGTTAATATCCGTCTCGCGCTCCAGGCTTTGTTCATTTATCGCAGGTGGCGGGGAAAAAAAGCGGTGCGGCGCCGGAGCAAAACGGCGTCTGCACTGTCGGAGGATCTTTATTGGAGGAAACATATGAAGCGCAGCGTGTGGGTGTTGGCATTGGCCATGAGTGGATGTGCATCGGTATCGGACATCAATCAGACGCCTCCCACCATGAGCGTCATCTCCGGAAAGAAACCACACGAATATGCCAAGTGCGTTGCCGACAAGCTGGCCAGCAGCCGTGGCTCGCTGCAAATGGAGCCGCACAAGAGCGGCGTGCGGCTGATCGTGCCGGGCAAACTGTCGTCCTTGCCGGCGGCGGTGTTCGACATTGACGAGCGTTCCAGTGGCAGCAGCATCAAGCTGCACGAAAGCATGTCCAACGTGCCGGTGCGTCCGGGCGACGTGCAGGATGCGGCCAACGCCTGTATTTCCGGCTGAGCACCGTCAGCGCCTGACGAGCGGGCGGCCATCGGCTAGACTGGCGCCCTCGACAAAAAATGCCGCCACGGTCAACGTTGGCGGCATTGTCATTCATGGAGTCAGTCGATGAAACGCGAGCAGGTGCGCGAGCGCCATGCAGAAGGCCTTATTTATGCCACCCACGTGATTCAGAACCCGGCGAACCCGGGCGAATGGGTGGTGTTCTTCAAGAAAAGCGCAGGGCGCAGTTTTTTCCTGGTGGATGAGCAGGACGAAGTCGAGTCCTTCAGCCAACTCGATGACCTGATCGAGACCATACGCGGGCTGGGCATCAAGACCGCCGAGATCCACATCTAGTGTCCTGTATCGCAGATACAGGACACTCGCTTATTTACAGACCACCACGACACTGCGGCTGCTGAAGTTGCCGACGTCGACGCCCAGGGTCTTCTCGCTTTCCTTGGCCTGGGGCGTGCCGTCGGTGCCGACGATGCGGTAGCCGGTGCCGGCACAGGACGCATCGGCCTTTTCATAGCAAGTCGCCCAGGAATTGGCCTCGCCCGAGCAGTCGATGGCCAAGCCCTGCTCGCCATTATCGAGATAGGTTTTTTCGGCCGAGGCACAGCCCGCCAGGGCCAGGACTGTAAACAGCGCCAGAAGTGTCTTCATGGGATCGTCATCGAGGAGGAAAGGGCAACGGCGAGATTATAGCGAATGGCCATTGCGGTACAGCGAAACCGGCCTCGTTCGATGCCCGGGTGGCATCGACTAGGGCCGGTCTGGTCATTTCTTGCGGCGGGGGCTGCGTGCGGGGGCGCTTTCGCGTTCATTCGTCGCTGGGGCAGCGCGTTCGTCCTGGAATACCGCAGCCACTTCCACTGCCATGGCCTTGCTAGGCAAGGGACCGGCGACCTGCTCGCCGTGGTAGTTGATAATCCACCACTGGCCGTCCTTGCCCTGGCTGACCGAATAACCGTTTGCGTTTCTTGCCGACATCTAGCTGCCTCAATTGGCTTGATCAAGGACGCCATGATACGTCAAATGCTCGCAAACAGCGCTCACTGGCGTACAGTGGACCGCTGCTGCCATCGAAACGAAAGGCGATTGAACTATCCGCCGTTTTTTATTTCTCTATGATGGCACCGGTTGGCCAGTGCGGGCATTGTAAGGTGCCCGTCGCCTGATTAGACTGCGCCGAAACTCGTACACACCGCCTTTTCAAGGACTTATATGATCAAGAAATGCTTGTTCCCAGCAGCCGGTTACGGTACTCGCTTCCTGCCAGCGACTAAAGCCATGCCCAAAGAAATGCTGCCGGTGGTGAACAAGCCACTGATCCAGTACGGCGTCGAAGAAGCCCTCGATGCGGGCCTGACTGAAATCTCCATCGTGACTGGCCGTGGTAAACGCGCGCTGGAAGACCATTTCGACATCAGCTACGAGCTGGAAAACCAGATCAAAGGCACCGACAAGGAAAAGTACCTGGTCGGCATCCGCAAACTGCTGGATGAGTGCTCGTTCTCCTACACCCGCCAGACCGAAATGAAAGGCCTGGGCCACGCGATCCTGACCGGCCGCCCATTGATCGGCGACGAACCGTTCGCCGTGGTCCTGGCGGACGACCTGTGCGTCAACCTCGAAGGCGACGGCGTCCTGACCCAGATGGTCAAGCTGTACAAGCAGTTCCGCTGCTCCATCGTGGCGATCCAGGAAGTCGATCCGCAGGAAACCAACAAGTACGGCGTGATTGCCGGCGAAATGATCCGCGACGACATCTACCGTGTTCACAGCATGGTTGAAAAACCAAAGCCTGAAGACGCACCGTCGAACCTGGCGATCATCGGTCGCTACATCCTGACCCCGGACATCTTCGACCTGATCGAACAGACCGAGCCAGGCAAGGGCGGCGAAATCCAGATCACCGATGCCCTGATGAAACAGGCCCAGAACGGCTGCGTCATGGCCTACAAGTTCAAGGGCAAGCGTTTCGACTGCGGTGGCGCTGAAGGCTACATCGACGCGACCAACTTCTGCTTCGAGAACTTCTACAAGACCGGCAAGGCTTACTGATAGCCGCCGCGCCTTGAAAAACGCCCCGACTGGTTCGGGGCGTTTTTTTGCGCGGGGAAAAGTCTCGCACACAAGCAAACCCCCTGTGGGAGCGAGCTTGCTCGCGATCGCGGTGTGCCAGCCAACATCAATGCTGCTGATCCGACGCCATCGCGAGCAAGCTCGCTCCCACAGGAATTGCGTTTAATCCAGCCCGGCTGGCTTTTTTCGTTTTCCGCCCCCATAACCCACCGCAACGCTGCCTCAGGTGAAAACAGCAGGTATGCTGATGACCTGCCGAAGGAGATAGAAAATGGCCTATGATTTTGACTTGTATGTGATTGGCGCCGGTTCCGGTGGTGTGCGAGCTGCGCGGTTCGCCGCCGGTTTTGGGGCAAAGGTGGCCGTGGCGGAAAGTCGCTATCTGGGCGGGACCTGCGTCAACGTGGGCTGCGTGCCGAAAAAACTGCTGGTCTATGGCGCGCATTACGCCGAGGACTTCGAGCAAGCGTCGGCCTATGGCTGGACGGCGGGCGAGGCGAGTTTCGAATGGGCCACGCTGATCGCCAACAAGGACCAGGAGATCAATCGCCTCAACGGCATCTACCGCAACCTGCTGGTCAACAGCGGCGTCACGTTGCACGAAGGTCACGCCAGGCTGACCGGGCCCCATGAAGTCGAGATCAACGGCCAGCGTCACACCGCCAGGCATATCCTGATCGCCACCGGCGGCTGGCCGGTGATCCCGGACATTCCGGGGCGCGAGCACGCCATCAGCTCCAACGAGGCGTTCTTTCTCAAGGAGCTGCCCAAGCGCGTCATCGTGGTGGGCGGTGGCTACATTGCGGTGGAGTTCGCCGGGATCTTCCACGGCATGGGCGCGCAGACGTCGTTGCTGTATCGCGGCGAACTGTTCCTGCGCGGTTTCGACGGTGCGGTGCGCAAGCACCTGGCCGAAGAACTGACCCGTCGTGGCTTGGACTTGCAATTCAACGCCGACATTAAATCCATCGAAAAACTGGACGACGGCAGCCTGAGGGTCGAGCTCAAGGATGGCAAAACGTTAATCACCGATTGTGTGTTCTACGCCACCGGCCGGCGGCCGATGCTCGACAATCTCGGCCTGGAGAACACCACCGTCGCGGTGGACGAGAAGGGTTTCGTCAAGGTCAACGAAAAATACGAGACCACCGAACCGTCGATCCTGGCCATTGGCGACGTGATCGGTCGCGTCCAACTCACCCCTGTCGCCCTGGCCGAAGGCATGGCGGTGGCGCGGCGTCTGTTCAAGCCCGAGCAATATCGACTGGTGGATTACCGGATGATCCCCACCGCCGTGTTCAGCCTGCCGAACATCGGCACGGTGGGCCTGACCGAGGAGCAGGCCAGGGAAGAGGGGCATGAGGTCGAGATCTTCGAAAGCCGTTTCCGGCCGATGAAGCTGAGCTTGACCGACTGCCAGGAGCGCACCCTGATGAAACTGGTGGTGGATGCCCAGACCGACAAGGTCCTGGGTTGCCACATGGTCGGCCCGGATGCCGGTGAAATCGTCCAAGGCTTGGCCATCGCCCTCAAGGCCGGTGCCACCAAGCGCGACTTCGACGAGACCATCGGCGTGCACCCGACCGCCGCCGAAGAGTTCGTGACGATGCGTACGCCCGTCGCCTGACGCGGCCCGTAGCCGTTGCGTAGGAGCTGACGAGTGCAACGAGGCTGCGATCTTTCCCCCAGACACTTGAGTCCCCAGCGGAAGATCGCAGCCTCCACCAGCACCTACAGATTTTTTCTATCTATATAGATTCCTGATAGCCAAAACCAATCATTCACATCAGGTTTGCCAATGAGCCAGCGGGGGGATGAGTGGTTAAGATTCCCTCCATCAACTTCTCAACCCTGATGGAGAAACATCGATGCCTATCATCAACAGCCAAGTTAAACCGTTCAACGCTACCGCTTTCAAAAACGGCGCATTCGTCGAAGTCTCGGATGCCGACCTGAAAGGCAAGTGGTCTGTCGTGTTCTTCTATCCGGCCGACTTCACCTTCGTTTGTCCAACCGAGCTGGAAGACCTGGCTGACAACTACGCCGAATTCCAGAAGTTGGGTGTCGAGGTCTACAGCGTCTCCACCGACACTCACTTTGCCCACGCTGCCTGGCACAACACTTCGCCAGCCATCGGCAAGATCCAGTACACCATGATCGGCGACCCGACCCACGTCATCTCCCGCAACTTCGACGTGTTGATCGAAGAAGTCGGCCTGGCTGACCGCGGTACTTTCGTGATCAACCCTGAAGGCCAGATCAAGATCGTCGAAATTAACGACGGTGGTGTAGGCCGCGACGCTTCCGAGCTGCTGCGCAAGATCAAGGCCGCTCAGTACGTAGCCGCTCACCCGGGCGAAGTCTGCCCAGCCAAGTGGAAAGAAGGCGAGGCCACCCTGGCTCCGTCCCTGGACCTGGTCGGCAAGATCTAAGTCTGTGAGTCATCCGAGGGCGATCCGCTCTTAATCAAGTAAGCCGCTTCGCCCCAAAAAACGCCCGGGCGAGATTCGCTCGGGCGTTGTTTTTTCTGAAATTCAAAAATGGAAATCGCCCGTATGTTGGACGCCAATCTTAAAGCTCAGTTGAAGTCATACCTGGAACGGGTCACCCAGCCGATCGAGATCGTCGCCTCCCTCGACGACGGTGCGAAATCCCAGGAAATGCTCGCGTTACTCCAAGACGTTGCCAGTCTTTCCGACAAGATTACTTTGCTCGACAACGGTACCGATGGGCGCAAGCCGTCGTTTTCGTTGAACCGCCCGGGCGCCGATATCAGCCTGCGTTTTGCCGGCATCCCCATGGGCCACGAATTCACTTCGCTGGTGTTGGCCCTGCTGCAAGTCGGCGGCCACCCATCGAAGGCCAGTGTCGAGGTCATCGAACAGATTCGCGCCCTTGAAGGCGAGTTCAACTTCGAGACGTATTTCTCGCTGTCGTGCCAGAACTGCCCGGACGTGGTCCAGGCGCTGAACCTGATGGCGGTGCTGAACCCGAACATTCGCCACGTCGCCATCGACGGCGCGCTGTTCCAGGCCGAAGTCGATGAACGTCAGATCATGGCCGTGCCCAGCATTTACCTGAACGGCGTGAACTTCGGCCAGGGCCGCATGGGCCTGGAAGAGATTCTCGCCAAGATCGACACCAGCGGCATCGAACGCCAGGCTGAGAAAATCAGCGCCAAGGATGCCTTCGATGTGCTGGTGGTCGGCGGCGGCCCGGCTGGCGCTTCGGCGGCGATCTACGCGGCCCGTAAAGGGATCCGCACCGGTGTGGCGGCCGAACGTTTCGGCGGCCAGGTGCTCGACACCATGGCCATCGAGAACTTCATCTCGGTCCAGGAAACCGAAGGGCCGAAACTGGCCGTTGCCCTGGAAGAACACGTCAAGCAGTACGACGTGGACATCATGAACCTGCAGCGTGCCGACGCCTTGCTGCCGGGCAAGGACGGCAGCCTGCATGAAATCAAGTTCGCCAGCGGTGCGAGCCTCAAGGCCAAGACCGTGATCCTGGCGACCGGTGCTCGCTGGCGCGAAATGAACGTGCCGGGCGAGCAGCAATATCGCAACAAGGGCGTGGCGTACTGCCCGCATTGCGACGGCCCGTTGTTCAAAGGCAAGCGCGTGGCGGTGATCGGCGGTGGTAACTCCGGCGTCGAGGCGGCGATCGACCTGGCGGGTATCGTGGCCCACGTCACCTTGCTGGAGTTCGATGTGCAATTGCGTGCCGACGCGGTGTTGCAGCGCAAGCTGCACAGCCTGCCAAACGTGACAGTGGTGACCAATGCCCAGACCACCGAAGTGACGGGGGACGGCCAGAAGGTCAATGGCTTGCGCTACAAGGACCGTCCGAGCGGTGAAGTGCGGGACGTGGCGCTGGAAGGGATCTTCGTGCAGATCGGCCTGTTGCCCAACACCGATTGGCTCAAAGGCACCGTCGAGCTGTCGCCGAGGGGGGAAATTATCGTCGATGCCCGTGGTGAGACCTCGATCCCAGGCGTGTTCGCCGCCGGTGACGTGACCACTGTGCCGTACAAGCAGATCGTGATCGCCGTGGGCGAGGGCGCCAAGGCTTCGCTGAGCGCCTTCGACCACCTGATCCGCACCTCCGCGCCGGCATAAACAGCCGAAAGCGGCAAGACAAAACCCCATGGGCCATGGCTCATGGGGTTTTTTATCGACCATCATTCTGTGGGAGCGAGCTTGCTCGCGATGGCGGTGGGTCAGCTTGCCTCAATGCTGAATGTGCTGCCCTCATCGCGAGCGAGCTCGCTCCCACAATGGACATCAGTACAGCTTACAGCGGCGCAGGCTGGATGATTTCGACCCAGTAGCCATCCGGGTCCTTGATGAAGGCCAGGCTTTTCATGCGGCCATCGGTCAGGCGTTTCTGGAAGTCACAGCCCAGTGCTTCGAAGCGCTCGCAGGCCGCGACGATGTCCGGTACCGAGATGCAGATGTGGCCGAAACCGCGTGGGTCGGTGTTGCCGTTATGGTAGGCGAACGCCGGGTCGCTTTCGGTGCCGTGGTTGTGGGTCAGTTCCAGGATGCCAGGGATCGATTTCATCCATTCGGTACGCGCCGCCGCGTCCGCCGGAATCTGGTTCTTGTCCACCAGCGCCAGGAAGTACAGGCTGAATTCGGCTTCCGGGAAGTCGCGTTTTTCCACCAGCGAGAAACCCAGCACGCGGGTGTAGAAATCCAGGGACTTGGTGATGTCCTTGACCCGCAGCATGGTGTGGTTGAAGACGAACCTGGCCGTGGCAGCGTCAGGTTGTGCGGTGACGCCAGGGAAAGTATTGAGTTCGTGCAGGCTCATGGGCCCTCCAGAAAATAAGTGGGGCAAACGGCGTCGCAAGCATGGTCGCGACGGTTCCTGGGCTTGCGTCAGACGGCTTCCTTGCAGGTGCGCCCATGATACGCAAGGGGCGCGGCATCGCCAAACCACACGTGGCTATTGCCTGGTGCTGCACCGGGCTTCAGACTTTACGATTCGTCCTTGAGTGGCCTCGCAATGATTCGACCGTTCCTTTCGCTGTTTGTCCTGCTGTTTGCCAGTCTTGCGAGTGCCGGTGGTGTCCAGGCCGACGAACCGCAGATCCTGTGGCCCCAGGGCTGGGTCGTCGAACCGCTGCCGGCAGACGCATCGGCCTCGGCGCCACCCGGAACCCTGCGCCAACGGGCAACCAAAAGTGATCCCGCAGGCAACGCCGTGATGGTCATGGAACTGACTACCACCCCCGTCGAGCCCGATCATCAGGTCAACTTGCAAGGCGTATTGTTGGAAATGCGCAAGTCAATCCAGAAGGATTTTTTCCAAGGTGGTTACCAAAGTGTATGCACTAAGGTCCATGCCTCAATGTTGGGCGGTGTAACTGCATTGGAAACCACTTGCACGATCACGCAAAACGGACGACATGTATTGTCTCAGGCACTCGTCGCGGCACTAAATGAGGGCAAGGCTTATGTGCTGTCCTATGCAGGGCAGGCGCAGGTGTTTGTTGAAAGCCAGGATGAAATACAGTCGGTGCGAAACAGTTTGAAACTATGACGTCTTCAGCGTAATACGCCAATGGGTTTAATCCTAAAGTCCTGCCCATAAAAAAGCCCTGAGTGTGCAGGGCTTTTTTGCGTCTTGGGGGTTGTCAACCACGCACTGTCAACCACGCAGCCAAGAATCGACGGTCTTTGCACCGTACTGTTCTTTCCAGGCTTTCAGGCCGCGGTGATTGCCGCCCTTGGTCTCGATCAGTTCGCCGGTGTGCGGGTTCTGGTAAACCTTTACCACGCGCGCGCGGCGTGTCTTGGTGGGCTTGGTCGATTGCAGGCTCGCCTTGGATGGGTTCGGATCGAGGATCGCGACGATGTCGCGCAGGTTCTTGCCGTAGGTTTTCATCAGTCCCTGGAGCTTTTCCTCGAATTCGATTTCCTTCTTGAGCCCGGCATCGTTCTTCAGCGATTCCAGCTGCTTGAGCTGTTCTTGAAGGGCCTTTTCGGCTGCACGAAATTCAGCGAGTCTGGACAAAATGATTACTCCAATCAAAATATTTGGCTGATACCAACCGCAAACAAAGCTATAAGCCAAGCGCCTTGAAGCGACTCGGTGTTAATGACTCTCTCCTGTTATGTGGCACAGGTAGAAAAATTGTAGTAGTTAATCCGGAAAGTGTAAATCGTAACTTTTTCGTTATGTAACAACAGCAAACGCTTTTATCAATTGGCAGGACATCGTCAATAGATCGACGGCAGTTAACTGCCATTAGTGCCGGTCAAGGTCTCGACGAATGCCTGCCCGCTCATCGGTCGGCCAAATAGATAGCCTTGTAGAAAGTTCACCCCATGGGCGTTCAGGTAGTCGCTTTGTTCGACGGTTTCGATGCCCTCGGCAACCATGTCCAGGCCCAACTTGCCCGACAGTTCGATGATGCTATCGAGGAGGTGGCGCGACAGGGCGTCGGCACCGATCATCGCGACAAAACTCTGGTCGATCTTCAGGAAGTCCACGTTGAACTGGCGCAAGTACGCCAGGCTGGAATGACCGGTGCCGAAATCGTCGAGGGCGATCTTGACGCCCAAATCCCTCAGCTGGTCGAACAGTTGCCGGGTCACGGCTGTCGGTTCGATCAGCTCGCGCTCGGTCAACTCCAGCACCAGGGTCATCGCTCCCGGCGCGAAGGCATTGAGGAACTCGCGGCAATCGTCCACCAGCGCCAGATCCTGGCAGTGGCGGGCGGTGATGTTGATGCCGACATGAAACGGCGCTTCGAGTCGAGGCGCAAGCGGCACCAGCAGATGCATGGTTTGCTGCATCAGCGCACGGGTCATCGGCACGATCACGCCACTGTGTTCGGCGAAGGGGATGAACAGATCCGGGCGGACCAGGCCTTCCTTGGGATGGTTCCAGCGCATCAGCACCTCGACGCCGGCCCAGCGTTTACTGTCGCTGTGCACGACTGGTTGCAGGTAGGGCACGAACTCGCCGGCTTCCAGCGCCCGTTGCAATTCACGGCTGGGAGACGAGGCGCGCTGTTGCAGCCAGTGTCCGAGTGTCCCGGCCACAACGCCGAAGAAAATCAGCAGGCTGAACAGCGGCGGATATTCCCTGGCCATGTAGCGCCAGGTTTCACCCTCGTCGAATCCGGCTTCCACATTGAAGGCGTAGCGCGCTGAACCCAGTTCGGTCTGGGCCACCGGCGACCCGGGCAAGGGCGCTGGCCGGACCTTGCCGTCCGCCGCCAGCCAATTCGGCCCGACTTGCAGCCGCAGCCGGGCCTGGCGGCCGATCAGGCGCAGGACGTTGGCCAGGTGATACCCGTCAAGGGTGGCCAGGGCGCCTTGCCGGCCCTCATTGAGTCGGTAGATCAGCAACGCGGTGTCCGGCGTGACTGGGTTGCCGTCCATTAGCCACAGCGTGCCTTGGTGATAGTCGCTAGGATTGAGGCGTTCCTCGAAGGCCCCGAACAGCGAGCTGCAATAGAGGTTGTTATCCCAGATCAGGTTGGTCGAGCGGACGAAGGGCCGGCGCGTCACCTGTTCGCGCAAGGCCAGCTTCACCGCTTCGCAGGGCTGGCCGGCCAGGGGCAATAGTTCACGGGCCGCCAACGCGGTGTTGTCGAGCATCAGTTCGATCTGCCGGACCGACTCCTCGGCGGTCTGCCGGGTGTGTTGCGCCAGCGTCCGTTCGGCCTGCATGTACAAAATGACCAGCCCCGACAGGATCGGCACCAGGCCGCAAAGCAGGGTGACCAGATAGCGACGGGGCCGGGTGTGCGAGCGGGTGGCGGTCAAGGGCATCGGCACAACCTGAGGGAAAGGGGATGAGGGGGAGCGTCAGATGTCGACCATGATAGATGGCCTGTCGGTGACTTGCCTGTCTGTGGGCAGGCCCGCAATTGTTGCAAGCTGACCCACCGCCATCGCGAGCAAGCTCGCTCCCACAGGGAGCCTGCGACGCTCACGCCCATACTGTGGGAGCGAGCTCGCTCGCGATGACGTCGTGACGTTCAACCTCGATGCAAGCTGATTCGCCGCCATCGCGAGCAAGCTCGGCCCCCACAGAGGCTCATGACTGTCGGGCCAGTTCGATGAACGCCAGGGTGGCGGGCGAGGCCTGGCGGCTGTCCAATACCGCCAGGCCGATCTGGCGCGGCACCCGTGGCGACAAGGGCCGGGCAACGTAACCGGGATTTCCATCGTCCGGCAACGACCCTTCGGACACCACGCTCACTGCCTCGCCACGCCTGACGACATCCAGGGTGCTGAGCAACTGCGAACAACGAAAACGCACGTTCGGTGTCAGCCGGGCGGCATTGAACAGGCGCGTAACCAGCTCCGACGACCCCGCCTCGGTATGCACGAAGGGGTCGTTGCACAGGTCCTTGAGGCTCAGGCTGGCCTGGGCGGCGAGGGGATGTGAGGCGGGCAGTAGGGCGACCATCTGATCTTCCAGCAACGCGAACGTATCGAAGCGCTCCTCGGGCAGTACCACGAAACCGACGTCGATCCGTCGTTCGTCCAGCCATTGGATGACCTGCCTGTCGGGCCCTTCGTCGATGTGCACTTCGATCCCGGGATGCAAGGCTCGATAGCGCCGCAGGATCGCGGGCAACAGTTTCATTGATGACGTCGGCCCGAACGAGCCGATGCGCAAGGAGCCGCGGCGCATGCCCCGGGCATCGGCGGCTTCCTGACGCAAGGTGTTGGCCAGCCCGAGCATGGCCCGGGCCCGCAGCAGCAGCTGCTGACCAATGTCGCTGAGCTCCACCACCGACTGATGGCGTCTGAGCAGTTCCACGCCCAACTCTTGTTCCAGGGATTTGATGGCGTGGGACACCGCGGACTGGCCGATGCCCAAGCGCGTGGCTGCGGCGGTGAAACCCCGTAGCTCGGCGACCAGGGAGAAGATTTCGAGTTGGGTGAGGGTCATGAGTGATCGCTCATTTTACGATGACAAAGCATGAGCCTGATGATGAGGCATCTGATTCGAATCAGAAAGCAATACAGAACTTTGTGGCGAGGGGATTTATCCCCGTTGGGGCGCGAAGCGGCCCCCACGAACTCCAGACACACCGAGTCGTCAGGTTTGGGGCCGCTGCGCAGCCCAGCGGGGATAAATCCCCTCGCCACAGGTTTTGTGAGTGACTTCACTTACAGGTTTCGGTGCACCATGAAAACCCTCGAACAAACCGTCCCCATCCCGTCGGACCTGCCGGTCTACCTGAAGCTCGCCACGGTCACCATGATCTGGGGCGGGACGTTCGTGGCCGGCCGGATCCTTGCCGATGCCCTGGCGCCGATGTTTGCAGCCAGCCTGCGGTTCCTGCTGGCGAGTCTCGCGCTGCTGGCGTTTCTCGCCCTGGCCGGGATCCCGCTGATCAAGCCCACAGTGAAGCAGGGGCTGCAATTGGCAGCGCTGGGGTTCTTCGGCATCTTTTTCTACAACCTGTGCTTCTTCTATGGCTTGCAGTACATCAATGCGTCGCGGGCCTCCTTGATCGTGGCCTTGAACCCGGCGGTGATCGGGCTGGCGTCCTGGTGGTTGTTCAAGGAGCGGTTGAGCGGCCTGAAAGTGACGGGCATCGTGCTGTGCATCGGCGGGGCGGGGTTGGTGATTGTCAGTCGTGATCCGTCCTTGCTACAAGGCGCGGCGCAAGGCTGGATCGGCGACCTGTTGATTTTTGGCTGCGTACTGGGCTGGGGCATCTATTCGCTGTTTTCGAAAAAACTCAATGACAGTCTCGGCCCCTTGCAGACCGTGACCTGGTCGATTCTGCTGGGCACGCTGATGTTGTGGCTGACCTGCGCGGCGGCGGGCGAGATTCGGCTCGACGCCCTGCGCGTGCTGGACATGGAGCAATGGCTGAGCCTGTTGTACCTCGGCGTGCTGGGCTCGGCCCTGGCCTATATCGCCTGGTATGACGGCATTCGCCGGATCGGCGCGACCCGGTCCGGCGTGTTCATCGCGCTCAACCCGCTGACGGCGGTGCTGCTGGGAGCGCTGCTGCTGGACGAACGGCTCACGGCCTTGATGTGTGTCGGCGGGGGCGTGATCCTGGTGGGTATTTTCCTCTGCAACAAACCCCTTGCGCGTTCGAAGGAAAAGGCGATTTGATACAGAAGGCGGACAAATCCGGTTACGCTGTGTAGAATCGATTTACGCATATAAGAATAACGTCTTCTGGCAGCAGAAGCCTCGCCCGCAAGAGCCTTGGGTCGACAATGAAGATACTTGGGTTTCAACTGATCTACGGCGATTTCCTCGCCCGCAGCGTTCGTGGCATTTCCTGCGCGCCGCCCCGTGTCCCCAGCATTGCCTGCAACTAACGTTTTTTGTTAATTGACCAGAATGATGAGGCGCCGACATGGCAGATCTATACGAAAACCCCATGGGCCTGATGGGCTTCGAATTCATTGAATTCGCATCCCCGACCCCCAACACCCTGGAGCCGATCTTCGAGATCATGGGCTTCACCAAAGTGGCCACCCACCGCTCCAAGGATGTGCACCTGTATCGCCAGGGCGCGATCAACCTGATCCTCAACAACGAACCCCACAGCGTGGCCTCGTACTTTGCCGCCGAGCACGGTCCGTCGGTGTGCGGCATGGCGTTCCGGGTCAAGGATTCGCAACTGGCCTACAAGCGTGCCCTGGAACTTGGCGCCCAGCCGATCCACATCGAGACCGGCCCGATGGAGCTGAACCTGCCGGCCATCAAGGGCATCGGCGGCGCGCCGCTGTACCTGATCGACCGTTTTGGTGAAGGCAGCTCGATCTATGACATCGATTTCGTGTTCCTCGAAGGCGTGGACCGCAACCCGGTGGGCGCGGGCCTGAAAATCATCGATCACCTGACCCACAACGTCTACCGCGGGCGCATGGCCTACTGGGCCGGCTTCTACGAGAAGTTGTTCAACTTCCGCGAGATCCGTTACTTCGACATCAAGGGCGAATACACCGGCCTGACCTCCAAGGCCATGACCGCCCCGGATGGCATGATCCGCATCCCGTTGAACGAAGAGTCGTCCAAGGGCGCCGGGCAAATCGAAGAGTTCCTGATGCAGTTCAACGGCGAGGGCATCCAGCACGTGGCCTTCCTCACCGATGACCTGATCAAGACCTGGGACCACTTGAAAAGCATCGGCATGCGCTTCATGACCGCGCCGCCGGACACCTACTACGAAATGCTCGAAGGCCGCCTGCCGAACCACGGCGAACCGGTGAATGAATTGCAATCGCGGGGCATTTTGCTCGATGGTGCTTCCGAGCAGGGTGATAAGCGCCTGCTGCTGCAGATCTTCTCGGAAACCCTGATGGGGCCGGTGTTTTTCGAATTCATCCAGCGCAAGGGCGACGACGGCTTTGGCGAAGGCAACTTCAAGGCGCTGTTCGAGTCCATCGAACGCGACCAGGTGCGTCGGGGTGTGCTGGCGACCGAGTAACACCTGATCCATGAAAAAGCCCGCCCGGCAGTGATGTCGGGCGGGCTTTTTATTGAACGACGCAGAGCCAGAGTGGGAGCGGGCTTGCTCGCGAAAGCGGAGTGTCAGTCAATACCAATGGTGCCTGACACATCGCTTTCGCGAGCAAGCCCGCTCCCACAGGTTTCAGCCCCTGCGCCGCTGCCGCACCAAGTGCTTGAAGCCTTCGAACACCAACACCGCCACGGCTATCCAGATGGGGATGTAGGTCAGCCATTCAGTGGCCTTGATGCTTTCGCCCAACAGCAGCGCAACGCCCAGCAGCAGGACCGGTTCAACGTAACTCAACAAGCCGAAGAGACTGAACGGCAGCAGCCGGCTGGCAACGATGTAGGACACCAGCGCGCTGACGCTGATCACCCCGAGCAACGGGATCAGCAGCGACAGCCGCGGGTATTGATCGAACACGTTGAAACCCTGTTCACCGCTTTGCACGAACCACAGCGCCACGGGCAGCATCAGGGTCATGTCCAGCCAGAGCCCGCCGAGGTTGTCAGTCTTGATGCGTTTGCGCAGGATGAAATAGATCGGGTAGCCGATCACCACCAGCAAGGTTGCCCAGGAAAAACCACCCACCCGGTACAACTCGTTGAACACGCCAAGGGTGGCGAAGAACACGGCGATTTTCTGCAGGTAGGACAGGCGCTCGCCATAGACGATACGCCCGGTCAGGACCATCGACAGCGGCAACAGGAAGTACCCCAGCGACACGTCCAGGCTGTAGCCATTGAGCGGCGCCCACATGAACAGCCACAGCTGCGCGCCCATCAGGGCCGAAGAGACGATCGCCGCGATCAACAGCCGTGGCGTGGCGACCAGGCGGCGGAGCAGCGCCGTGACCAGGTGCCACTCCCGTACCACCAACATGAACACGGTCATGCATGGCATCGTCAGCAGCATGCGCCAGCCGAAAATCTCCAGGCCGGTCAACGGTGAGAGCAACGAGGTGTAGTAGTACATGACGGCGAACAGCGCAGAGGCCGAGACCGATAGAGCGATGCCTTTGGACACTGAGGCCTCTTATTTTGATGGGCAGGAACACCGTTGTGGCGAGGGAGCTTGCTCCCGCTCGGCTGCGCAGCGGCCGCAACTGAAGGGGCCGCTACGCGGCCCAGCGGGAGCAAGCTCCCTCGCCACGTTCTTGTTCGATGAATGATTATGACGTACGCGGCACTCGCCCCGACACGAAATGACTCACATCATTGAACCCCGGCGTCGACGCATGCCCCGGAGTCACCAGCGAATCGATGAAGGCTTCATCTTCCGCGCTGATCTTCACCGCCTGCGCCTTGATGTACGAATCCCACTGCTCCTCGGTGCGCGGCCCGACGATGGCCGAGGTCACGGCGCTGTTGTTCAGCACCCAGGCGATGGCGAACTCGACGATGCCCACGCCCAGGCCCTGGGTGTATTGCAGGATCTGCTGGGCAATGCGCAGGGACTCGACCCGCCATTCGGTTTCCAGGATGCGTTTGTCCTGACGCCCGGCACGGCTGTTGGCGTCCGGTGCTACATCCGGCGCGTACTTGCCGCTGAGCACGCCGCGGGCCAGCGGGCTGAACGGCACCACGCCGAGGCCATAGTGCTGCGCCGCGGTGATCTGCTCGGTTTCCGCCTGGCGGTTGACGATGTTGTACAGCGGTTGGCTGATCACCGGTCGGTCGATGCCCAGGCTGTCGGCGATCCGGATCACTTCGGCGATGCGCCAGCCACGGTAGTTCGACAGGCCCCAGTAGCGGATCTTGCCCTGGCGAATCAAGTCGCCGATGGCCGACACGGTGACGTGCAGCGGGGTGTTGTGGTCTTCGCGGTGCAGGTAATAGATGTCCAGGTAATCGGTGCCCAGGCGCGTCAGGCTGGCCTCGATGCCATTGAACAGGTGCTTGCGGCTCAGGCCGCTGCGGTTGGGCACGCCGTCCGGAGGGCCGAAGCCGACCTTGGTGGCCAGCACCCATTCGTGGCGGTGACGGGCGATCGCCTCGCCGACGATTTCCTCGGAGCGACCGTGGGTGTAGACGTCCGCGGTGTCGATGAAATTGATGCCCTGGTCCCAGGCCTTGTCGATGATCCGCAGCGAATCCTCGGTGCTGGTCTGTTCGCCGAACATCATCGTGCCCAGGGTCAACGTCGAGACTTGCAACCCGGAATGGCCTAGCGTGCGGTAGCTCATGACAAGATCCTTTTATCCATGGAGAAAGGCTCAATCAAACCCCAGAACCACCGTGCGGATCAAACAGATTTATCAAACACCGCTGAATCCCTGTGGGAGCGAGCTTGCTCGCGATAGCGGTCGAACAGGCAACATCAATGCCGACTGATCCGGCGTTATCGCGAGCAAGCTCGCTCCCACAGGGAAAAATGGGCGTCAGGTGCGCAGGGTGCGGGTCATACGCAGTGCCAGCAGGCTGCCACACACGATCACCCCGGCGAGCAGGTACAACGCCGCGTCGGTCGAGCCGGTGGCGTCCTTGACCCAACCCACCAGGTACGGGCTGAGGAAGCCGGCCATCTGACCCATGGAATTGATCAAGGCCAAGCCACCGGCGGCGGCTCCGGCGCTGAGCAGGGCGGTGGGCACCGGCCAGAACATCGGCAGGCCGGTGAGGGCACCCATGGTGGCAATGGATAGGCCGATGATGGCGATGGCCGGGGTGGTGGCGAAGTTGACGGCGATCAGCAGCCCGGCCGCGCCCATCAGCATCGGCACCACCAAGTGCCAGCGACGTTCCTTGTGCAAGTCCGCCGAGCGACCCACCAGCAACATGAATACCGCAGCCAGCAGGTAGGGGATCGCGCTCAGCCAGCCGATCACCAGGTTATCGCTGAAACCCAGGCTCTTGATGATCGACGGCAGCCAGAAGTTGATCGCGTACACGCCGCTCTGGATACAGAAGTACACCAGGCCAAAGGCCCAGATCGCCGGGTTCTTGAACACCGCCAGCAGGGAGTCGCTGGTGGTCTCTGGTTTGTTCGCCAGGTCTTGTGCGTGGTCAGCGGTGAGTACGGCGCGTTCTTCAGCGGTCAGCCACTTGGCGTTGGCGAAGGTGTCGCTGAGCAGGAAGAACGCCAGAGCGCCGAGGATCACCGTCGGGACACCCTGCAGCAGGAACATCCACTGCCAACCCGCCAGGCCGCCCTGGCCCGCGGCGAAGTGGTTGAGGATCCAGCCGGAAAACGGGCTGCCCAACAGACCGGACACCGGGATGGCCGACATGAACAACGCCATGATCCGGCCGCGGCGGAACGTCGGGAACCATTGCGAGAGGTACAGCACCACGCCAGGAAAGAATCCGGCTTCGGCCGCACCCGTAAACAGCCGCAAGGTATAGAACTCGGTGGGCGTGGTGACGAACAGCAGGCAGGTCGACAGCGTGCCCCAGGTGATCATCATCAATGCGATCCAGCGCCGGGGGCCGAACCGGGTCAGGGCCAGGTTGCTCGGTACTCCACACAGCACGTAGCCGATGAAGAAAATTCCGGCGCCGAGGCCATACACGGTTTCACTGAATTTCAAGGCATCGAGCATCTGCAGCTTGGCGAAGCCAACGTTGACCCGGTCGAGGTAGTTGAACAGGTAGCAGATGAAGATGAAGGGGATCAAACGCAGGGTGATGCGCTTGTAGACGGTATTCTTTTCGTCGTGGGTAGCCAGGAGGGCTGCTGCGCTCTGGGACATGGCGAGGTCTCTCTTTATTATGATTTTTGCGAGCCAGGGGGTAACGTTGACCGCCCCTTGAGTCTCGTCCAGCCCAAGGTCCGGTGTCTTTGTGCTTGAGCACAGGATTTGAATGCCGGCCCTGTGCGCCTGACCAACCCCATGCCTGATAACAACAATTCATGCCCCCTGCAAGGAACACCGCCCATGTTCGAACTCGATCACGACCTGGCACAGGACATCGTCGACCGGGCGATGGCGATCCTGCCGTATAACGTCAATGTCATGGACAACCAGGGGCTGATCCTCGGCAGTGGCGAGCGCGAGCGGGTCAATACGCGCCATGAGGGTGCGCAACTGGTCCTGGCCAATGGCCGGGTGGTGGAAATCGACGAGCACACCGCGATGCACCTCAAGGGCGTGCAGCCGGGAATCAACTTGCCGCTGATGCTCGATCAACGGCTGATCGGCGTCCTGGGCATCACCGGCGAGCCTGCGCAACTGCGTACCTATGCCGAACTGGTGCGCATGACCGCGGAGATGCTGGTGGGCCAGCGCAACCAGCAGGCCGAACAGCAATGGCGTCGCCAGCGTTGCGATGACTTGCTGGCGTTGCTGCTGGGGGACGCCGGGGATTCGCCACGCTTGCTGGATGAAGCGCGGCAGATGGGCCTCAAGCCGCAACTCTCACGGGTGCCGTACCTGTTCGAACTGGGCCTGGAGCACGGGTCCGGCCAGACCGTCGAGACATTGAGCGCCTGGCTGATGTCTCGCTACCCGGACAGTTGGTGCCTGACGTCGTCCAAATCTTCCCTGCTCTGGTGCCGGCCGGTGACCGCCTCGGTGGAGAACGAGCGCCTGCTGGGCAAGCTCGACGGGTTGGGCTGGTGCATTCTGCGCGTGGCGGTGGGCGGCCAGGCCGAAGGGCTCGCGGGCCTGCGTCGTTGCTACCGGCGAGTCGGGGACCTGCTGGCCTACGGGCGCGATGTGTTGCCGCAGTCGCGAATGCTGACCCTCAACCGTTATCGCTTGCCGGTGATGCTCTGGCGTCATCGCAGCGATGACGCCCTGGATGAATTGCTGACCCCGCTGCGCAAGGTCATCGCCAAGGACAGCAACGGCCAATTGCTCGCCACCTTGCGCAGTTGGTGCGAGCATGACGGCCAGAGCCAGGCCTGCGCCGAAGCCCTGGGCATCCACCGCAACAGCCTGCGCTACCGCATGGAACGCATCGCCGAGCTCAGCGGCGTGGATCCGTTGCGGCTGGATGGGATGCTGGCGTTGTACCTGGGGGTGCAACTGTTGCCGCAAACTGAAAGCACACCGCTGTAACCCTGTGGGAGCGAGCTTGCTCGCGATGACGGTGGCACATCCAATACCTGTGCAAGCTGACACACCGCTATCGCGAGCAAGCTCGCTCCCACAGTTTGATCTGCGGCACTACTTCTGTGGGAGCGAGCCTGCTCGCGATGAGGCCGGCAGCTTCAACCTGAATCCTCCTGGAAAACCGGTATTTGTGAAAGTGAACAATAATGCCCGGTGTCTTTTGTGCGGCAGACCGGCGTCACGGCTGCGGTCAACTGGCAGCATGCTGTGCATCGGAACCGGAGAATAATATGAAAATAATCATCGCCCCCGACTCGTTCAAGGACAGCCTCAGTGCCCAGGGCGTCGCCGATGCCATCGCCCAGGGGCTGGCCCAGGTCTGGCCGGATGCCCAATTGGTCAAGTGCCCAATGGCCGACGGCGGCGAGGGTACGGTGGAGTCGGTGCTGGCCGCCTGCAACGGTGAGTGGCGTCACACCCGGGTCCGCGGCCCCCTGGGCACTCCCGTCGAGGCCCGCTGGGGCTGGTTGGCCGACAGCCGCACCGCGATCATCGAGATGGCCGAAGCCAGTGGCTTGCAGCTCGTGCCACCGGAGCAGCGCGATGCCTGTTCCAGCAGCACCTACGGCACCGGCGAGTTGATCCGTGCCGCCTTGGACGAAGGGGCCGGGCGGGTGATCCTGGCCATCGGCGGCAGTGCCACCAACGATGGCGGTGCCGGCGCGATGCAGGCCCTGGGCGTGGCGTTGCTGGATGACCAGGGCCAACCCCTTCCGCCCGGCGGACTGGCTTTGGCGAACCTGGCGCGCATCGACCTGGGCGACCTGGATCCGCGCTTGGCCCAGGTCAGTTTCGAGATCGCCGCCGATGTCGATAACCCGTTGTGCGGGCCCCATGGCGCTTCCGCGGTCTTCGGGCCACAGAAGGGCGCCTCCGCCCGGCAGGTGCAGGACCTGGACCGGGCCCTGGGACATTTCGCCGACCATTGTGCCCAGGCGCTGGGCCGGGATGTACGCGACGAACCGGGCAGCGGTGCCGCTGGCGGCCTGGGTTTCGCGGCCAAGGCATTCCTGCGGGCGCAGTTCCGGACCGGCGTGGACGTCGTCGCCCAGTTGACCGGGCTGGCCGATGCGATTGATGGCGCCGACCTGGTGATCACCGGCGAAGGCCGTTTCGACGCCCAGACCCTGCGCGGCAAGACCCCCTTCGGCGTGGCCCGCATCGCCCGCCAGCATGGCGTACCGGTGGTGGTCATTGCCGGCACGCTGGGGGAGGGTTACCAGGCACTGTATGAGCATGGCATCGACGCCGCCTTCGCCCTGGCCAGCGGGCCGATGACCTTGCAGCAAGCCTGCGTCGACGCCCCGCGCCTGTTGAGCGAACGAGCCCAGGACATCGCCCGGCTGTGGCGGGTGGCGCGCCGATAAAACCGGTCGCGCATACCTGTGGCGAGGGAACAAGCTCCCTCGCCACGGAAGCCTTGTGAAATATTTTTTACATTCCCCTGCAAAAAGCCTGGAGCCCGGCCGATAACCACTCAGGCGTACACACAATTATTCCAACCCGTACGCTGGCGGCATGGATGCTCGACCCCATCACAGCGAGGTCTCCCCATGTCTCTACGCAGCTTGAATATCGCTCCCCGGGCTTTTCTGGGCTTCGCCATCATCGCGTTGCTCGTCGTTATCCTCGGCGTATTCGCCGCCAATCGCATGTCAGTCATCCGCCAGGCTTCGCTGGACATGGAGCAGACCCAGGTGCCCAGCGTCGGCTACCTGGCCAATGTGCTGGAAAGCGTGTTGCGCATGCGCATTCTTTCGTTCCGGATCCTGGTCAACCGCGACCCGGCCAGCCTGACAGAGGCCGACGGCCGCATTGGTGTGCTGGTGGAAAAACTGAACAAGGCCAATAGCGGTTACGCGGCGTTGCCGGCCTCGCCGCAAGAGGCTGAGCTGTACAAAGTCTTTTCGGCGACCCTCGACAAATATCTGCAAGCCCAGAAAGAAATGCTCGAGTTGTCGCGCCAGAACAAGACTGACGAACTGCGTACCCACATCAATACGCGGATCAAGGAAGGCACCGACCTGATGGGCGAGCAGCTCAATAAGCTCATTGCCCTCAATGTGGCCAGTGCCGGTGAGGCATCGGCCCTGGCCGGCGAGCATTACAACAGCGCCATCACCGGCATCATCGTCGTCTCGCTCATTGCCGCGCTGGCCACGGTCGTGTTGGCCTTGCTGCTGACCCGCAGTATCGTCGCGCCACTCAACCGGGCCTTGGAGGCCGCCCGGATCATTGCCAGCGGCAACCTGGTCCAGGTCATCGCGGTTGACGGCAAGGATGAACCCGGTCGCTTGCTTCAGGCCTTGGCCGCGATGCAGGGCAGCCTGCGCCAGACCATCGAGCAGATCGCCGGCTCCGCCAGCCAATTGGGCGCGGCGGCTGAAGAACTGAGCGCGGTCACCCAGGAATCCTCCCGCGGCTTGCAACAGCAGCACAATGAAATCGAACAGGCCGCCACTGCCGTCAACGAGATGACCGCCGCCGTGGAGGAAGTGGCCCGCAACGCCGTGTCCACGTCCGAAGCGTCGAACCAGTCGACCCAGGCCGCCCAGGAAGGTCGTAGCCGGGTGGTGGAAACCGTCGATGCGATCCAGACCATGACCCATGACGTGCAAGCCACCGCCACCATGGTCGAGGGCCTGGCCGTCCAGGGGCGCGACATTGGCAAGGTGCTGGATGTGATCCGTGCCATCGCCGAACAGACCAACCTGCTGGCGCTCAACGCCGCCATCGAAGCGGCCCGTGCGGGGGAGGCCGGACGCGGTTTCGCCGTGGTCGCCGATGAAGTCCGGGCCCTGGCCCATCGCACTGCGCAATCGACCCAGGAAATCGAGAAAATGGTCGCCGGCATCCAGAACGGCACCGGCGAGGCGGTGCAATCGATGCAGCAGAGCAACCAACGCACCCAGAGCACCCTGGAACTGGCCCGTGCCGCCGGCGTTGCGCTGGAACAGATCACCCAGTCGATCCATCAGATCAACGAACGTAACCTGGTCATCGCCAGTGCCTCGGAAGAACAGGCCCAGGTGTCCCGAGAGGTGGACCGTAACCTGGTGAACATTCGTGACCTGGCGACGCAGTCGGCCTCGGGCGCGCAACAGACGAGCGACGCGACCCACGAACTGTCGCGCCTGGCGGTGGGTTTGAATGCGATGGTGGCGCGGTTTGTGATTTGAGATAGGGTTGAGGCTGGACACCGCATAAACCAGGAGCCGTACATGCGCTATTCAGCCTTGACCCAACGCATCACTGGCGAGGGGGCTGCCGCGTGGCAGATCCACGACCGGGCACTGGCCATGCGTGAGCAGGGTAGAGACGTGTTGTTGCTGTCGGTGGGCGATCCGGATTTCGACACGCCGCAGGCCATCGTCGACGCCGCCGTGGACAGCCTGCGGGCCGGGGACACTCACTATTGCGACGTGCGCGGCCTCCACGGTCTGCGCGCCAGCATCGCGGCCCGTCATCGTCGGCGTAGCGGCCAGCCGGTCGGGGCTGAGCACGTCACGGTACTGCCGGGCGCGCAATGCGCGGTGTATGCGGTCGCGCAATGCCTGCTCGACCCTGGCGACGAAGTCATCGTGGCCGAGCCCATGTATGTTACCTATGAAGCCGTGTTCGGCGCCTGCGGAGCGAAGGTGATACCGGTGGCGGTACGCCCGGAGAATGCGTTCCGGGTCGAACAGGCCGATGTCGCCCGCCTGATCACCCCAAAGACCCGAGCCCTGCTGCTCAACAGCCCCAACAACCCCTCTGGCGCGAGCCTGCGATTGCCCACCTGGCAGGCGTTGGCGCAACTGTGCATCGAGCATGACTTGTGGCTGATCAGTGACGAGGTCTACAGCGACCTGCTGTACGAAGGCGAGCACATCAGCCCGGCCAGCCTGGCGGGCATGGCTGAACGCACCGCGACCATCAACAGCCTGTCCAAATCCCACGCCATGACCGGTTGGCGCATCGGCTGGGTCATCGGCCCCGAACCCTTGGCCGAACACCTGGCGAACCTGTCGTTGTGCATGCTGTTCGGCCTGCCGGAATTCGTGCAGCGGGCAGCCCAGGTGGCGCTGGAGGAAGAGCTGCCTGAAGTGGCGTCCATGCAAGACGAGTATCGCCAGCGCCGGGACCTGGTGTGCGCCATGCTGGATGATTGCCCTGGGCTTACCCCGCTGCGGCCCGACGGTGGCATGTTCGTAATGGTGGACGTGCGCCGGACGGGACTCGGTGCCCAGGCGTTTGCCGAGCGGCTGTTGGACGGGTATGGCGTGTCGGTGCTGGCGGGGGAGGCGTTCGGACCCAGTGCGGCGGGGCATATACGGATCGGGTTGGTGCTTGGGCTCGCGCAACTCGAAGATGCCTGCCGACGGATTATCTGGTGTGCAGCGGACTCACTGGAGCCGCGGCCGCGAGGATGATTGCCCCGACGAACGGACCTCAGACCTGTCAGATCTGACAGTAGGCGCATCCGGGATATCCACGTCTAATTCTTCCAGACCCTTTGAAGGTTCGGTCTGGAGGATGGCGTATGGCCTGGTCAGATGAAAACAGCAAGAGCGGGGGAATCCTGGCGGCGCCTTTGATCGTCGAGGGCGTCGGCACGAGTGGTGTGCTCCCGCCCGAGGCCTCCGTGGTGGGCGCCAGACTGTTGATTCCGATGTGGACAAACCCTTCGATTGAACCTGGCAAGAGCGATCTGCTGGATATTTGGGTGCTCCAGCCTGGCGACCTGGATGAAGTGCATTTCTACAGCACGGCGTTTCCTGTGCCCGTACAGCCGCCTCCCGTTATTACCTTGCCGGCGCAATACCTTCAGCGCGATGGAGAGATTCGCTTGAAGTATCGGGTTACTGCCGGAGACACCGGCAACCCGGATACATCGATCCCTCAAGTGTTCATTGTCAATCGTTCGCCGCCGGTGAATCTTGAAGAGCCGACGTTTCCCAACGCCACGTTATGGGGCTATCTCAATTGCGATAGCCAGCCAAAGTTATGGGAACGGGTAGTGGTCCATGTACCCGCACAACCGGGACGCTTCGAGACGGGCGACAACTGTGCGCTGGATTGGGAGGGATTCAATAGCCTGAATGGTACAGCGCCGATCGTGGATACGGCGTTGCGACTGACCAAGTCATTAACGCAAGAAGAAGCTTCGTCTGCGCAGGGATTCGATTTTGTATTGGGGAGCGATAAATATGAAAAATATATAAAGCCGATGGAAAGAAATGCGTCGGCCACGGCCAGTTACACACTTTATCGAAATGGGGTCGGGTTAGGGAAGTCCGCTCTGGGATTGGTAAAGATTGATCGAATTGTTCCAGGGCAAAGTGTTCCCTGTGGTCCAGGTGGTGTATCAGGGCTGGGTTCGTCCGCTGAGAATGATTAAGCATTATTGAGTGGGAAAAGTTACAAGGCATCAATGCCAGGAGCCTGTGACCTGCCATCGTGCGGTCCTTCATCGGGTCATGACGTTGATTGTCCAATGATTAACTCATCGATGGAGTTTACTAAAATGAATACACAGGTAAAGTCGGGTGAAGTGTTTGCGGAAGAGCCGGTCGTGGTCGATCTGTTGCCAGATAATCGGCTCACTTATAAACAGCTCAAGGAAGATCGGAATATCAAAGTGCGGTTGATGGGTATCGATAGTACAGATCCCGACAGTGGCGCAACGGTGGCACTCTATATCCTTCCAGAAGGTGAGGACATCGTTGAGGGTGACCCCACGTACTTGGTCGCTACGAAAGAGAAAAGCCAGCAGCCCGGCGGAGATTGGTCATTTCCGGTAGAGTTTGATTTGGACACCAGTGGCTTGGGTTTGGAAGATGTCCATGATTTGGCGGGTGAATACAATCCTTATAATTTTGCATTTGTTATCTTCGATATCTATGACAACGTCGATACATCGACTTATACCCCCGTTCTGGTTGATTTGACGGCGCCCTACCAGCGTCAACCCGGCACGGGCAATGGCACGGGCGTGAGGCCATACCGATTAACCCTGGACGCTACAGTCCCTGCCATTGTTGACGACGCTTGGCTCAACGATCCCGCCAATGCCGGAGGATTGAACCTGACTATTCCCCACGCCTATCAAAAGTTCGAAGCGGATAAAGACAAGGTCAACTTTTATATCTCGACCCAGACGACTTTTTCCCTGATGCAAGGAGAGCCCCCCGCCTTTACAGGAGCGGTGCCGGCCACGGGTATTATCAATATTCCGCTGGCTTTTCTGCGGGCGCTGGACGAAGGGACCTATTATTACTCCTACAATCTCACTGACCTGCCGGGGAATATCAGCAATAACGCCAACATCACGCTGCTGTTTCAACGAGTGAAAACAGCGGCCCCGGTTCTCCATCCTCCAAAGATTCCGGTGACCAATGGAGGTCAATTGCCCATCAACTTCTCGTTGGTGACGGAGCCTCCCACTACCCGGGTCATTATGGAAATCGATATCCCGGACAATGCACTTCCGGGTGACAGTATCATCCCCTACCTCTTCTCGACAGAAGACGGACCCATAGCCTTGCCGGAAGATAGCGTTCCGCCTGTCGGCACCCCTGGACCGTTGAGGTTCGAATTGGACTATTCAACATTGGCAACGTTGTTTGGAGATGCCAACAAGGAGGATGAGACCGAGCTGGAGTACTGGTATGAACTGGAGCGCTCCACTATTTCACCCAATCCGGTTTCGGAGCGCAGGTTTGCTGTCATTGACTTTTCCTATGCCGGACCTGAACAACCTAATCTGCCCGATCCGGAAAACCCTAACATTGCTCCCGTGGTGGTACAGGGTGCAGGCACTCCGGTACCTGCTCCAAACACCCTGGGGCCGAACCAGGCAGGTTTCCCGGCGGTCATGAGCTGGCCGGTGTGGAACGACCCCAATCGACCCGTGACCGGGCGTGAAATCGTCAAATTCTACTATCAGGGTAAACAGGTGGGTGCTCCCGTACCGGTGCGGCAGGGCGCCACGACAGTCACCACCGAGCTGCCTTGGTTAACCATCCTGACGGAAGGGAATGGCTCGGCAGCGGGCGGGGACGCCAGGGAGGCTTACATCACCATCGAGTATCCTGGCGGGAACCAGATGAAACAGCAGGTCACCACCAAGGTCGACGTGACGGCCATCGTGATCGACTTGCCTGCGCCACAAATTGTGATCTCGTCGTTCAGAAGCCCAACAGGAACGACGGTGCCGGAACGAATCGCCACCCTCATCAACTGCCCTAGCCTCAATCATCCGCAGGTTGCCGATGGCCCCATGCCCCCCTATGCGCCGCGCTACCTGCGTATCCGGATCCGGCGTGATGCCAACATCCCCAACGGCGCCACGGTCGATCTGGAGTTCGAAGGGCGCGTGACCAATACGCCGGGTGGTGCTGCGATCCCTAACACGCTCATTACGGAGTCGGCACCGATGCCTGCGACGGGGGATCTGGAGTTCAGGCTGACGGATTACGCAAAAATCCGTGAAATCCAATTGCCGAAGAACGGTACACAACGGCCACCTGTTCGGTACGCGCGTATTGCCTATACGGTCAATGGTATCGAATCGGAAACTATCGCTACGGTACAGCTGCTGAACTCCAGTCTGGTTTATTGCGACGAGGAACGCCCTGAAACGCCATGATTTGATCTTCATAATATAAAGTTAAGGGCGATGATATGAGTCGTCCTTAACTATTGAAGTAGCTTTCGTTGTTCAGCTGCAGAGCTATTGCAGAAAAAAAGGAAAAGTCCTACGCATTTACGGATGTGTCCTACATAAGACTGGATGGGTAAACCTTAGTCTGGCGGCCGCTTTTTATTCCGGCTCCGACATATTTGTGGGTCGGAGATCCGTTCCTTATGGAATGTCATCGAGCAGGACTTAATTATGTTGTCTAGACCCGCATTTCTCTTTCATAAAACCTCACTCAGCCTGTCGGTCATGTTGTGCATACCGTTGCTGACTCACTCATTATCGGCTCAGGCCGGCGTCGTTCCCGGTGGGCAAAGCGAAACCATTGACGCCAATACCCCAGTGGAAACATGGAGCGTTGGAGCCGGAGCGACACTGATTGGCACGGGCGCCACGACCTTAGGCATCACCAGCACCAACGGCGGCGTGGTCAACCTGACCGACTCGACGGTGAATTCCGCCGGAGGAGGCGGAATCAGCCAAGGCATTTTCCTCACGAATGCCAGTGCCACCTTGAATAACTCCAATGTGACCAGTACCACGGGCATCGGGATATCTGCCGTGCGTGACGTCAACAGTGCTGGCGGCTCCAAGGTGACGTTGAGTAATAACAGCGTCGTGAGAGGACTGTTGGGTGGAATCGCCGGGAACCGCTTTAGTGAGCTGTCTTTGCAGAACTCCACCGTGGAAGGCACGGGCGCCAACAGTTTCGGCATGCGCCTGCTCGAAAGCACGCTGACGGCCAGCGGCAGCACGATCAAGGGTGGTCTGAACGGGATAACCGTGGGCACCGATACGGGCGCAACAACGGTCATTCCTACCTCCATTGTGCTGGATGGGACCCGGGTGGAGGGCGTCACCGGTTCGGCCATTGTCGTGGGTATCAATGCTCCGAATTTTCCAACCGTGGCCAACATTGAAGTACGTAACGGTTCAACCCTGGTTGGCGGTAACGGTACCTTGCTTGAGGTACGCAACGGTGCTACGGCTGGTTTGCTTGTCGACAACAGTCAACTGACGGGCAATATCGTGGTAGATGCAGGCGGTTCTGGCAACGTCACCCTGCAAAACGCGGCCTCCTTGACCGGAGATATGCAGAACGTCACTAACGTGACACTCAACAATCAGGCCCGTATGACTGGCAATGTACTGGGCGCCTCCAGTGTGGTGGTCAACAACGCATCCACGCTCACGGGTAACTTGCAGGATGTTGCCAACGTATCGATCAACAACCAGAGCGTGATGGTCGGTGATGTGACAGGCGCTGCCGACAGCGTTTCCAGCCTGACGTTGGACAACGGTGCCAGCTTGACCGGTAAGGTGAACAACGTCTCCAATTTCGCCATCAGCAACCAGGCCCTGTGGCAGATGACCGAGAGCCAGTCGGTAAGCAATCTCACGCTAAACAGTGGTGGTACGGTACGGTTGGGGGGCAATCAGGAGTACTTTCAGTTGGACGTGGCCAACCTGGCAGGCAACGGCCGGTTCGAGATCGGTACCGATTTCAATCAGGGTATCAGCGATCTTTTGAACATCACCGGCAGCGCAACCGGCAATCATCAATTGTTGGTTGCAAGCTCAGGGCTTGATCCGGTCAATGATGCGTCGATCAAGGTGGTGCAGAGCGTCGCATCCGGCGCGCAATATGACCTTGTCAATGATCGGGTGGATGTTGGGGCGTATACCTATCGCCTGGTCAAGAATGGCGATGATTGGTATCTGCAACCCGATAAGGATGTCATCAGTACACCGACCCGTTCGGTTATGGCCATATTCGGTACTGCCCCCACCGTCATTTATGGCGAGATGGCGTTATTGAACAATCGCATGGGTGATCTTCGCGTCAACGGTGGGCAGACAGGTGGATGGATTCGTTCCTTCGGCAGCCGATACAGCATCACCAACAAGGCTTACGGCAACGGTTACAGCCAGAACCAGCATGGCATTTCCATGGGTGTCGATACGCCGGTCGAGATCGCGGGTGAACGGGTACTGCTGGGGGCATTCGCCGGTTACAGCAAGTCAAACCTTGACTTGAGTCGCGGCAGTTCCGGGGAAATCGATAGCACGTCTATTGGTATGTACGGTACTTGGATGGGTGACAGCGGTTACTATCTGGATACCGTCGCCAAGCTCAACCACTTCCGCAACGATGCCAAAGTGACGATGAGTGATGGAACCAGAACCAAGGGTGGCTATAACAACCTGGGGGCCAGTGCGTCCGTTGAGTTTGGCAAGCACATCGACATCAAGGATGGCTACTACGTGGAGCCGTTCACGCAATGGCAAGTAGCGACGGTACAGGGTAAGGATTTCAACCTGGACAATGGGTTGAAGGCTGACGCCGACACGACGCGCTCCATGCTTGGCAAGGTGGGTGTGACCGTCGGGCGAGGCATGACTCTGGACGATGGCAGCGTATTGCAACCGCATATTCGCACGGCGGTGGTTCAGGAGTTTGCCAAGCACAACGAAGTTCAAGTCAACAATAACAAGTTCAACAACGACCTTTCCGGTACCCGCTTCGAAGTGGCCGCGGGGGCCTCTTGGACATTGAGTGATCGTTGGCAGGTTCATGCTGAACTCGACACCAGCAAAGGTGACAATCTGACCAAGGACTTCGGCTTCAATTTTGGAGCGCACTACGCGTTCTGAACAAAATAAAAGGGAAGCTCTGGCTTCCCTTTTTATACCGCCAGAGCGGATTATCTGGCCTTGAGCACTTGGAACTGGCCCTTCAGGATGAAGGTTTCTCCATTGGTATCCGGCAGCTCGAGATTGACATTGAATTTCCCTTTGATATTCCCCTCCGGCGCCGGTACCAGGTCAATCGTACCTGAAACACCTTCATAGATAGTCTTGTCGGATTCTCTGAGGCTAAAGCTCACATCATCACGTGTTTTCAGCTCATAGCTGCCGGGTTCATAATCGGCCGGAATGCTGATAATGAGTTCACGTTTGGATGTAATCGATGCCCTTGTCTGTTTTTCTTCCCGATCAACTGCCGTAATCACTACGGTTTCTGTTTGTTTGACTCCCGCTTTTTTCTTTTCAATCAGTCGCGAAGTGGCAGCAAACTCAGGGAACTCCTTGTCATGGTTTGAGAAAGCTGACGCAGTGACATAATTGCCTTTGGCAAAACTCAATTGATTGATGACAGCATTCATGGATTCGATCTCCGTGCTGGAATTGAGATACCCAGCGACTCTGTGAGCCGTGATTCTGGATGAACCATGAAAGCCCGTAGGCCAGAGCTTGTAAACTGTCACCTATAACAGTTTACAAGCTGCTGTTTTTGTGGATTTGTCTCACCGCATGACGCCGCATCGCGCGTTCTTCCAAGTGTGCACGTTGCCGACATCAGACACCCCAGGGCATTGGCCTGATTGCGGTCGACTTCCGCATCAGCGTGGCATGGCGGCAACATCGTCGGCGGTCTGGCGGTCTGGCGGTCTGGCGGTCTGGCGTGCGGCGGCGCGGGCGTTGTCGTAGTCCTGGGCGCTGATGGCATTGTCCTCGATCAACTGGACGTAGCGCTGCGCCTGCAAGCGCGTCTGGAACGCGTTGGCCTCGGCCTTGCGCAACGCCGCCTCGCGCTGTCCAGGTCGGCCTTGAACGGCGCCGGATCGATGCGGAACAGCACGTCGCCCTTTTTCACGTCGCGGCCTTCGCGGTAGAGCCGTTGCAAACACCACGCCGGGCACCCGTGCGCGGACTTCGGCGATGCGTGGCGGCGGCGAGGCCTTGTCGCAGGCGCTCAACGACAGTACCCCGAGCAACAGGCCCAGGGTGGCGAAAGAGTTCTTTGGCGTGGTGCTTCCCCAATGATGAACCTCGCCATGCTACGGAGAGCGGTTGGGGACAGCGGTAAAGCTTTGTAGGGCGTGTGTGAAATTGTGTAAGGGGTTTGCTCGCGGGTGGGTGAGGACGTATATCCTTGGCAGCTTGAGATTTTTCTGCGCCTGTTACACCGCCATCGCGAGCAAGCTCGCTCCCACAGTGGTTTTGTGTCGTTCCCAAGACCCTTGTGGGAGCGAGCTTGCTCGCGATAGCGGCATTGCCGGCGCCACAGCACTTTTCTGGAAACACCTATGCCCAACATTCTCCTGGTGGAAGACGACGCCGCACTCTCTGAACTGATCGCCAGTTACCTGGAGCGCAACGGCTATCAGGTCAGCGTCCTCAGCCGTGGTGATCATGTGCGTGAACGGGCACGGGTCGATCCGCCGGACCTGGTGATTCTCGACCTGATGCTGCCGGGGCTGGACGGCCTGCAGGTCTGCCGCCTGTTGCGGGCCGACTCCGCGACCTTGCCGATCCTGATGCTCACCGCCCGGGACGACAGTCACGACCAGGTCCTGGGCCTGGAAATGGGTGCCGACGACTACGTCACCAAACCGTGCGAGCCCCGGGTGTTGCTGGCGCGGGTGCGCACCTTGTTGCGCCGCAGCAGCCTCACCGAGCCGCAGTCGGCGAATGATCGTATCCTCATAGGCAACCTGTGCATCGACCTGTCCGAGCGCACGGTGACCTGGCGCGGGCAGGCGGTGGAATTGTCCAGCGGCGAATACAACCTGCTGGTGGTGCTGGCCCGGCATTCCGGCGAAGTGCTGAGCCGCGACCAGATCCTGCAGCGCCTGCGGGGTATCGAATTCAACGGCACCGACCGTTCGGTGGACGTGGCGATTTCCAAGTTACGGCGCAAGTTCGACGACAACGCCGACGAAGCCCGCAAGATCAAGACCGTGTGGGGAAAGGGCTACCTGTTCAGCCGTTCCGAGTGGGAATGCTGAGACGATGTGGAAGCTGCTGATCCGCCTGTACCTGGTCACCATCGTGTCCTACAGCGCGGCGATCTACCTGATGCCGGAACTGGTGGTGCGCCTGTTCCACGAGCGTTTCCTGACCTACAACCTCGATTATTCCCGGGGCCTGCAAACCTTGTTGGTCAAGCAGTTCCGCGCTGTGCCCAGCGAACAGTGGCCGACGCTGGCGGCGCAGATGGACAAGGAATTCGACCCGCTGCGCATTCAACTGGCCGCCATCGATGACAACGGTTTCAGCGCCGAGGAGCAGGCGCGTCTCAAGCGTGGCGAGAATGTGGTTCGCCTTGGCGACTGGGCCTGGCGAACCCTGGCGGCGGCACCGCTGGATGAGCGCACGGCGGTGAAGATGGTCGTGCCGCCGGACCCTGCCGATGTCAGCTGGTTGTACTGGAGCATCAACGTGTTGATCGGCGCGACGATGCTGGCCTGCCTGTTGCTCTGGCTGCGGCCTCACTGGCGCGACCTGGAACGCCTGCGGCGCACCGCCGAGCGTTTCGGCAAAGGTCATCTGGGGGAGCGTACGCACATCGCCTCCAGTTCGAACATCGGCAGCCTGGCCCACGTGTTCGACACGATGGCGGGGGACATCGAGAACCTGCTCAACCAACAGCGGGATCTGCTCAACGCCGTGTCCCACGAACTGCGCACGCCCCTGACGCGGCTCGACTTCGGCCTGGCCCTGGCGCTGTCCGATGACCTGCCGGCACCCAGTCGCGAGCGTCTGCAAGGGCTGGTGGCGCACATTCGCGAGCTGGATGAGTTGGTATTGGAGCTGCTGTCCTACAGCCGGTTGCAAAACCCGCAACGTTTGCCCGAACGGGTCGAGGTGGCGTTGGACGAGTTCATCGACAGCATCCTGGGCAGCGTCGACGAGGACCTGGCGGCGCCGGACGTGGTGATCGACGTGTTGTTGCATGGGACGCTGGAGCGTTTCGTGCTAGACCCACGACTGACCGCACGGGCGTTGCAGAACCTGCTGCGCAATGCCATGCGTTATTGCGAAAAGCGCATCCAGATCGGCGTGCTGGTGGGTGATCAAGGCTGTGAGATCTGGGTCGACGACGACGGCATCGGCATTCCCGACAGCGAACGCGAGCGGGTGTTCGAGCCGTTCTACCGCCTGGACCGCAGCCGCGACCGCGCCACGGGCGGCTTTGGCCTCGGCCTGGCCATTAGCCGCCGGGCCCTGGAAGCCCAGGGCGGCACACTCACCGTCGAGGCCTCGCCACTGGGCGGGGCACGTTTCAGGCTGTGGCTGCCAACACCACCCTGAATCCTGTGGCGAGGGAGCTTGCTCCCGCTGGACCGCGAAGCGGTCCCACGGCCCATTACCCAAACAACCCCGCCGCAATATTGATCGAAAACCCCAGGATCGCCGTGTTGAACACAAACCCGATCAACGATTGCGCCAATACGATCTTGCGCAATTGTCGCGTGGCAACCCCCACATCCGAGGTCTGCACCGCGACCCCGATGGTGAAAGAGAAATACAGGAAATCCCAATAGTTGGGTGTGGTCAGCCCTTCGGCAAACCGCAGCGCCGGCTCCTTGCCCTCCCAGGTGTAATACAGCCGTGCGTAGTGAACGCTGAAAATCACCCCGATCAGCAACCATGAGCCGATCACGGTCATTGCCGTGAAGCCATAATGCAACAGCTTGCCAGCGGCTTGCAGGTCGCGGCTGCCGGCCAGCTCGAAGGTGATGGTCGCCAGGCTGGCCAATGCCGCGACGCAGACCGTCAGCAGCACCAGCCCGGCATTTTCATCTTCGATTTCGGCGATGCGTTTCACATCGGGCGCCTTGGCCCGCACGGTCAGCCAGAACATCAGCACCAGGTAGGTCCAGACCCCGGCATTCCAGCCGATCAGGATTTTGCTAATGATCGAGTCTATGGGAGCCAGGATTCCCACCGCCAGGCCAAGGACCGTGGCGCTGGAAAGGCGCGGGTGAGTGCGGGCGAGGAAGGGCATGGAGGCTCACTGTCCGGAAAAGAGGCGCCTAGTATGAGCCATCAAGCGAAGGGGCGACTGTCTATCGCGCTGGATTCGATCAATTGCACACCCGCTTCCTGCATCCGCCGGATCGCCGCCTCCATCGAGCCCTCCCTGTCGATGTCCGGGTTGCAGCCTTTGCGAATGACCAGCTTGGCATGGTAGCTGAACGGCCCGGGGCCCGTGTGCAGACTGACTCACCGCTATCGCGAGCAAGCTCGCTCCCACACTGGATCTCCAGTGAATCTAAAACCTGCGCCCGGCCCAAATCCCACTGTGGGAGCGAGCTTGCTCGCGATGACGGCGGCTCATCAACATTGATGCAAGTTGACCCACCGCTTTCGCGAGCAAGCCCGCTCCCACATTGGAGCTGCGGTGAACGCATGATGGATGGCTTGCAAAAAAAAACCGGCTCGGGGGAGTGTCTTTCGTCGAAAATATTCCAGCGTTGATGGCTTTTTGACATTTGCTTCGTGCGTCCCTGTCACGATTCAGTACAATCGCCGACCTCCAACCAGGCATGGAAGCAGTACGGCTCTTCTGTTACGAGAAAAAACCATGCTCATCGGCAGTTATTCCCCCGCCCTCGTTTCGATTTCCTTGTTTGTTGCCGTACTGGCTTCCTACACCGCGTTGGATCTGGCCGGGCGTATCGCGACCGCCCAGGGGCGTGCCGCGCATTTGTGGATGACCGGGGGCGCGCTGGCGATGGGGGTGGGCATCTGGTCCATGCACTTCATCGGCATGCTGGCGTTCACCTTGCCGGTTGAGCTTGGCTACGATGTCTCGATCACCGCGCTGTCGCTGCTGACCGCCATTCTTTCCAGCGGTTTTGCCCTGTGGCTGGTCAGCCAGCCGCGATTGCCGGCGTGGCAGTTGGCCTTCGGTGCGCTGATCATGGGCGCCGGGATCAGCGCCATGCATTACACCGGCATGGCCGCGCTGCGGATGCAGCCGGGCATCGATTACGACCCGACGCTGTTCGGGGCTTCGTTGGTGATTGCTGTCGGCGCGTCGGCGGCGGCGCTGTGGATTGCCTTTCGCCTGCGCCAGAACAGCCCCCACGTGCGTCTGGCTCGTGCGGGCGCCGCAGTGGTCATGGGCATCGCCATCGTCGGCATGCATTACACCGGCATGGCCGGGGCGCGGTTCAGCGAGGGCAGTTTCTGTGGTTCTCTGGACGGCTTGAGCGGCAAGGGCCTGGACAATCTGGTGTTGATCACCACCCTGGCGGTGTTGGCCATTGCCTTGCTGACGTCGATTCTCGATGCACGCCTGGAAGCCCGCACCGCCGAGCTGGCCCAATCCCTGACCCGGGCCAACCGGGAGCTGACGCAGTTGGCCCTTCACGATCCCCTCACCGGGCTGCCCAACCGTGTGCTGCTGGCCGACCGGATCGACCAAGCCATGCATCGGGTGCAAGAGCAGGGCGGCTGCTTCGCCTTGATGTTCATCGACCTCGATGGTTTCAAGCCGGTCAACGATGCCTTTGGTCACCACATGGGCGATTTGTTGCTGCGGGACGTGGCCCTGCGCTTGCGCGAAGACCTGCGCAGCCAGGACACCCTGGCGCGGATCGGTGGTGATGAGTTCGTGCTGCTGGTGCAACTGGCCGAGCCCGACGATGCCCTGCGACTGGCGGCACGCCAGGTCGGCTTGATCGGGCGCACGTTCCGGGTGTCTGAGCATGACTTGCAGATCTCCGCCAGCGTCGGCATCGCCCTTTATCCTGGCAACGGCCAGAGCGCTGAAGAGCTGCTGATGAACGCCGATGCGGCGATGTACCACGCCAAGGGCGCCGGCAAAAACGGCTACAGTTTTTTCGACGCCTCGATGAACAGCAACGCCCGCAAGCAATTGCAGCTGTTGCAAGACTTGCGCATGGCCGTCGAACAGCGACAGTTCAGCCTGCATTACCAGCCCAAGTTCGACGCGGCCAATGGCCGTCCGGTCGGGGCCGAAGCCTTGTTGCGCTGGACCCACCCGACCCAAGGCCTGTTGATGCCCGACACGTTCATCGACCTGGCGGAAAAGACCGGGTTGATCATTCCTATCGGCGAATGGGTGTTGAACGAAGCCTGCCGGCAGATGCGCGAATGGTACGTGCTCGGTTATACCGACTGGCGCATCGCGGTGAACCTCTCGGCCTTGCAGTTCTGCCACACCGGTTTGGTGCAGAGCGTGGCCAAGGCGTTGGAAACGCACAAGCTGCCGGCCAACAGCCTGACTCTGGAAATCACCGAAACCACCGCCATGAGCGATGCGGACGCGAGCATGACGGTGTTGCAGCTGCTCTCGGACATGGGCGTGGATTTGTCCATCGACGACTTCGGCACCGGCTATTCGAGCCTGATGTACCTCAAGCGCCTGCCGGCCAACGAGCTGAAGATCGATCGCGGCTTTGTGCGGGACCTGGAGCACGACAGCGATGACGCGGCCATCGTCTCGGCCATCGTTGCCCTCGGCCAGGCCCTGGGCCTGCGGATCGTCGCAGAAGGCGTGGAGACCGACATGCAACAAGACTTCCTGACCCAGTTGGGTTGCGATTCGCTGCAGGGCTATCTGTTGGGCCATCCGCTGCCGGCCGAGCGTTTCCTGCAGGACATTCGCCAGGCGAAAACCATGGCGATAGCCTGACCCCCCTCAGGAGACGATATCGAACGCCGTGCTGCCCAGCCGCTCGCCGTTGACCAGCAGGTGCACGGCATGTCGGCCCGCGTAGTGTTTGCGGGTGGTCAGCTCGCGAATATGTTGCGAACGGCTGAGGTTGACGCGACCCTGGGCGGGCAGGTCGAAGGTCTTGAGTTTGAAGACCTTGGCCGAGGTGCCGCCCGAGGCTTTCACGTAGTCGACGGCGTAGTCGATCACCAGGCGCTGGCTCTGCCCGAGGGTTGATTGAACCGTGAAGGACAGCGTGACCTGTTCTCCCAAGCGAATCACCGCCGGCGTCACCTGCAAATCCAGCACCTGGACCTGCGCCTTGCCGCCGGCGCCGATGACTCCCAGCGCCCTCGGGTTACCTTGTTTGATCAAGCTACGCAGCGCATGCCGGGCAATCCACGCGGTGTGGCGGTCTTGTAATGGCCAGCCTTCGATCTGGTCCAGCACCCAGTCGGGATGCTGCTTGGTGACGTCGTTGAGGTGGTTGGCCACGGATTTGCGCACATAAAGGCTGTCGTCGGCCTTGAGCGTGTCGAGGATCGCGGCGGCCAGGTCGGGGTTGGCCTGGATCGGTTCCAGGTGAAACGACCACGGCAGGCGTGGCCGACTACCTTCGCTGGCCAGGCGGCGCACGTGCTCGTTGGCGTCCAGGGCCCAGCCGTGCATGACCTTGAGGGTGCGCTCCAGGTCGTCCCGCAAGAAGTGCCGCACGGCGAACTCCGACGAGCCGAACCGAGTGAAATACTGGAGCGCGTCCAACGACATGTCGAAGTGATTGCGGCCGTAAGACGCCACGTAGTGCGGCAGGAACATGCTGACAAACATGCTGTTCAGACGCGGGGCCAGGGCGCGCAGCACCTCCAGCGACGCTTCATAATCGAGGGGCAGCACGGCGTGCAGGCACTCGCTGACCCGGGCCATGCGCTGCATCACCGACAACTCGGCCAGCCCGTCGTTGGCCATGCGCAAGAACGCCTTGGCGTCGAAGGCCGGATACACCGCGCGCATTTCGCTGGCGATGTGTTCCAGGCGGGCGCTGTTGAAGATTTCCTTGAGGGCAGGGGAGGCAGTGGTCGGGGTCGTCATGGCAGGGTCCGTCGTGCAGGGTCTGTCACTATATCCCGTGGCGAGGGAGCTTGCTCCCGCTTGGCTGCGCAGCAGTCGTAACCCCCGTGAATGCCGTATCATTGAATGACCACGTCGCCTGGATTGGGGCGGCTGCGCAGCCAAGCGGGAGCAAGCTCCCTCGCCACGGGTACAGTTTCCATGAATTAAGGAATGATTTGCCGCTCGCGAAGTCCCAGATTCAGTCCCTCGAATAACTGGAGTTTTTTCTATGCGCAAACCCACCCTGATCGCCAGCCTGGTCCTGATTGCCAGCCTTGGAACAACCCTTGGGCCTGTTGCGCAAGCGGTCGAGAAAACCGGAGACGCCCTGGAGCATTCGCCGAGCAATGGCCGCAGGCTGGTGGAGAACGACCGGGTACCGGCGGACTACCAGCGCGCGGACAGGGCCATGAAAGACTGGAAGCAGAAGAAGCTGGAACAGCCGACAAGCGAGCAGCAATGGGTGCAGATCGACGACAAGTACCTGCTGATCGAAACCGTGTCCGGCGCGATCGTCAAGATCGTACCGGCCACACGTTAATCTTCAGAGCACTTCGCCTTTGTCCCATAGGTGAACCAACTCGCCGGGTGCCCGGTCCTCGGGCACCTGCAGCACCATCTCGTCGTCCTGGTCGTTGGCGCGATAACGCACCTCGATCTGGAAAAACCGCTGGTCGCCGCGCCCGGGCGTGGAGGAGGTCAGCGGCAGGCAGCCCTCCAGGACTGAACAGATGCGTGTGCGCTGGTCGAGGTCGCACTGGGCGAACTCGATTTCCCGTGGCCGGGTCAACGCATGGATGGCGGCCACGCCGCCCTGGCGCGACAGCCGTACCACGGCTTTGTCGTCGAGGTCTGGAAGGGTTTTCATCAGCTCTCCTGTGTCAAGTCGACGCCGACCTGGGCCCAGCCGTTTTGTACCGCTTGCACTTCCCGCGTGCCGAAGCGCTGGCGGGCATGCTCGACGGTCAAGCGGGCGAAGGCGCTGAAGGACGCGTCATTGGCCAGTCTTCGGTCGCACAAGGTTTCATACCAGATCCGGCCGGCCTTTTCCCAGGCAAATCCGCCCAGCGTGGTCGCCACCAGATAAAAGGCCCGGTTGGGAATGCCGGAGTTGATGTGCACGCCACCGTTGTCTTCACGGGTAATCACGAATTCGCGCATGTGCGCCGGTTGTGGGTCCTTGCCCAGCAGCGGATCATCGTAGGCGCTGCCAGGGTTGGACATGCTGCGCAGGCCGTCGCCGTTGATCTTGTCGGTGAGCAGGTCGGCGCCGATCAGCCAGTCGGCCTGGTCGGCGGTCTGCTCGAGCACGAACTGCTTGACCAGCACACCGAACACGTCGGAGATGGACTCGTTCAACGCACCGGACTGGTTGGCATAGATCAATCCGGCTTCGCTTTCGGTGACGCCATGGGCCAGTTCGTGGGCCACCACGTCGAGGGAGCGGGTGAAGCGCTGGAAGATTTCGCCGTCGCCGTCGCCGAACACCATTTGCGCGCCGTTCCAGAAGGCGTTTTCATAGCCCTGGCCGTAATGCACGCTGCCCACCAGGGCGAAGCCTTTGTTGTCGATGGAATCGCGCCCCAGGACCTTCCAGAAAAAATCGTAGGTGGCGCCCAGGGCGTCGTAGGCCTCGTCCACGGCGGGATCGCCACTGGCCCGCTGGCCTTCCAGGCGTACCGGCTGGCCGGGCAGTTCCATGCTGTTCTGGGCGTCATGCACGCTGCGTTGCGGGTGTCCGGCCTTGCCGGGCTTGGGCAGCGCCGCCGCGACGGGCGGGGAGCTAGGCGGGCCAGGGTTGTGCCGCAGGTTGCGCACGTGGGTCAAGGTGCCGAGGGCGCTGGAGCGTTGCTGTTCGGAACCGTGGGCAATGATGCGATTGAGGATGTACGGCGGAATGAAGCCGTGGAGCGGACGAGAGTCGATCATCAGAAAATCCTTATCTGAAATGCAGGGTCGATACCCATGTGAACCGAATAGGTCGTTGCGGTTCCCTGATGCGTGGCAGACAACGTTTGCCATGCAGCCTGATTTCTGCGAAAACCCCGCGCCTGGATCACACGAGGGATACGCCATGAATGAAGAACTGCAAATCATCGACCTGCAACAGGGCGACGGCAAAAGCGTAGTCAAAGGTGCGCTGATCACCACCCAATACCGCGGCACCCTCGAAGACGGCACCGAATTCGATTCGTCCTACAGTCGCGGCAAACCCTTCCAATGCGTGATCGGCACCGGTCGCGTCATCAAGGGCTGGGACCTGGGCCTGATGGGCATGCAAGTCGGTGGCAAGCGCAAGTTGCTGGTGCCGGCCCACCTGGCCTACGGTGAACGGTCCATGGGCGCACACATCAAGCCCAACGCCAACCTGATCTTTGAAATCGAGTTGCTGGAAGTGCTGACCCGGGACGATTGAAGGATGCAGGAGCCGGTCCGCAGGCTCGTGTAGCAGGGGGACGTGTCCATGACGAGATGCTTTGATCGTGAGGGGAAAAGTGCTGCTACTATCTCCAGTCGATGCATGGCCTGATTCGTCCTGGAGCGAAATATGAACGCAGAGCGTCATGACGTAGGCGTGTCCCAAGTGGCCGCAGCGATTGCCGAGCCGGCCCGTACCCGAATGCTCTGCGCCTTGATGGACGGTCATGCCCGGACCAGCACTGAGTTGGCGAGCATCGCCGAGGTCAGCGCATCGACCGCCAGCGCCCACCTGACGAAACTCAAGGACCTGGCCTTGGTGCGGCTGCATGTCCAGGGCCGGCACCGCTATTACAGCCTGGCGGATCCCCGTGTCGCCCAGGCCCTGGAAGCACTGATGGTGATCGGCCAGAATGCCGCGCCGACCTTCACGCCGCGTACTCCGGATCGCTTGCAATGGGCGCGCACCTGCTACGACCACATGGGCGGCACCCTGGCGGTGCGGCTGCATGATCGGATGATCGAGGCCGGGTGGCTGGTGGAGGTGCCAGAACAGGGCTATCGGTTGAGTGAAGCCGGTGTGGGGCTGTTCGAGGGGTTGGGCATTGACCTCCAGGTCGTCGCCGCGCAACGACGCCGATTCGCGTGCCCCTGCCTGGACTGGAGTATGCGCCGTCCGCACTTGGGCGGGGCCCTGGGAGCGGCGTTGCTGCAAGTGGCGATCAAGCGCAAGTGGGTGATCCAGGACCTGGATAGCCGGGCGCTGGGCGTGACGGCCATTGGTCGTCGGGAGCTGGCGGGGCGGTTCGGGGTCAGTGCAGAGAGGGATGTCGAGCCCGCCATCGCCATCGCGAGCAAGCTCGCTCCCACCATGGACCTGCGGCAAGCGCAGGATCTGTAGACAACGGATAACCTTGTGGGAGCGAGCTTGCTCGCGATAGCAGTATCAGCAGCCCCCTCGCTATCCGGTCATATGTTGGCGCCGATACTCATCCGGCGTCGTCCCCATCATTTTGCGAAACATGCTGATGAACGCCGAGGCGCTGCTGTAGCCCAGGTCCAGGCCAATGGTTTCCACGCTCTGGCCACGCTCGAGCAGGGCCAGGGCCTCGATGACTTTCAGGCGCTGGCGCCATTCCACCAGAGACATGCCCAGGTCCCGCTGGGCCCGGCGCATCAGCGTGCGTTCGGTGGTGTTGGCGGCGCGGGCCAGTTGCGGCAAGGAGCGCGGGTCGCTGGGATTCGCCTCCAGGGCCCGCAATACGGGGCCCAGCAGTGGATCATCCGAGAAGGGCAGGTAGCTACCGGCCTGGGGCGCCTGAGTCAGCTTGTCCACCAGCACCTGCAACAAGCGCTGCTGCTCGGGTGTCTGCGGTTGGCTCGGCGGGTAGCAGCGCAGCTCTTCCAGCAATGCGCGGATCAGTGGGCTCAAGGTCAGCGCGCAGGGTACGGCCGGCAGCGCAGCGCACAGTTCGGCCGCCAGGTACAACGAGCAATGACAGGCCTCATGCCGATTGAACCCAACGTGTTCCATGTCCGGCGGCAGCCAGATGCCGTACTGCGGTGGCGCCAGGTAGTGGTGCTGGGCGATCTCGATTTCCATCACACCGCTGTAGGAATAGACGAACTCGCCCCAGGCATGCCGATGCCGAGGGTAAGTGGCGTGGGCCGGCATGCAGGCGCTGCGAAAGAAAATCGGCGAGGGCAGGGCCGCGTCGAACGGAGGCATTTTCAGATGTTGGGCTGGAGGCTGCATATCGACCGCAATGGCGGATTACCGGGATGGCTTGTCGGGTAATCACTATATCCAGCAAAGGTGTCAGGCAGACAATCCTTTCATCCATTTCTGCCCAAGGACCTTTGCCATGACCACCCGCCGCGCCCTGGATGGCCAGGTCAGTGCCCTGATGACTGGACTCTGTGCCATCTGGGGTTTCCAGCAAGTCGCGATCAAGGCCAGCGCCGCCGACATGGCGCCGATGCTGCAACTGGGCGTGCGCTCGGCCATCGCCGCGGTACTGGTCTGGCTGTTGGTGCTGGCGCGGGGTGAACGCCTGTCCCTGGCCGATGGCAGTTGGCGTCCTGGCCTGTTGGTGGGGTTGTTGTTTGCCCTGGAGTTTGTGATGGTGGGCGAAGGCCTGCGTCATACGACGGCTTCGCACATGGTGATTTTCCTGTACACCGCCCCGATGTTCGCCGCCCTCGGCTTGCACTGGAAACTGCCGAGCGAACGCCTCAAGCCGGCGCAATGGTTGGGCATCGCCGTCGCATTCGCCGGAATCGTAGTGGCCTTCAGTGGCGGCTCGGGGGCGGCGAACGGCAGTTCATTGCTCGGTGACGGCTTGGGGTTGTTGGCCGGTGCGCTGTGGGGCGCGACTACGGTGACCGTCCGTTGTTCGCGATTGACGAACCTGCCCGCCAGCCAGACGCTGCTGTATCAATTGGTCGGCGCCGGGGTGCTGCTGATCGGGATGTCGGTGGCGTTGGCGCAAACGACGATCAACCCCACGCCGCAACTCATTGCCAGCCTGGCGTTCCAGGTGTTGCTGGTGTCCTTCGCCAGTTTCCTGATCTGGTTCTCGCTGCTGCGCCACTACCTGGCTTCGCAGTTGGGCGTGCTGTCGTTCATGACGCCGCTGTTTGGCATCGGTTTTGGTGTCTGGTTGCTGGATGAGCCGCTGGAGGCGAACTTTATCGTTGGCGCGGTTCTGGTGCTGGGCGGGATCTTGCTGGTCAGCGGTTACGGCTGGTTTCGCCAGCGTTGGGGGCGGTGGTTGGTACTGCGTCGGGGGTAGCCGAAGCAGCCAGTAAAAAGCCCACCCTTGCCGAGGCAGGGGTGGGCTTTTTCATGCAGGCACTGAGCAGGCGGGTGCTTAGGTCAAACCTTGACGATCCAACCCGCCGGCGCTTCCACGTCGCCGGTCTGCACGCCGGTCAGTTCTTTGTAGAGCTTCTGGGTGATCGGGCCGACTTCGGTTTCACTGTGGAACACGTGCAGCTTGTCCTTGTAGCTGATGCCGCCAATCGGTGTGATCACCGCCGCAGTACCACAGGCACCGGCTTCCTTGAAGTCCGACAGCTTGTCGATGAACACGTCGCCTTCGATCACTTCCAGGCCCAGACGCGATTTGGCCAGTTCGATCAACGACAGGCGAGTGATACCCGGCAGGACCGAAGGGGATTTGGGGGTGACGAATTTGTCGTCGTGGGTGATGCCGAAGAAGTTGGCCGAGCCGACTTCCTCGATTTTCGAATGGGTCATCGGGTCCAGGTAGATGCAGTCGGCGAAACTGGCTTTCTTGGCCTGGGAGCCGGGCATCAGGCTGGCGGCATAGTTGCCACCGACCTTGGCCGCGCCGGTGCCTTGCGGGGCGGCGCGGTCGAAGCTGGAGATCAGGAAGTTGTGCGGGGTCAGGCCGCCCTTGAAGTAGGCGCCGACCGGGATGCAGAAAATAGAGAAGATGAACTCGGGTGCGGTGCGCACGCCGATGTTGTCCCCCACGCCGATCACGAACGGGCGCAGGTACAGCGCGCCGCCGGTGCCATACGGCGGGATGAAGCGCTCGTTGGCGCGGACCACTTGCTTGCAGGCTTCGACGAACTGCTCGGTCTCGACCTGCGGCATCAGCAGGCGGGCGCAGCTGCGCTGCATGCGGGCGGCGTTCTGGTCCGGGCGGAACAGGTTGATCGAACCGTCCTTGCAGCGATAGGCCTTCAGGCCTTCGAAGCACTGCTGACCGTAGTGCAGGGCGGTGGAGCCCTCGCTGATGTGCAGCACGTTGTCGTCGGTCAGGGTGCCCGCGTCCCAGGCGCCATCGCGCCAGTGCGACAGGTAGCGCTTGTCGGTCTTGATGTAGTCAAAGCCCAGTTTGTCCCAATTGATGCTCTCGTTACCCATGACACCCTCTATTACTTAACAACCGTCGAAACGGTTCAAGGCTTCTGACGTTTTTTGGATGGGGACAACAATACTTCATTCCGGGGCTGTTTCGCAGCCCGCTCGACAAGGTGCAGACAGATAAATGATGGTGTTCTTGAAAATCGCGAGCAAGCTCGCTCCCACATGGGATTGTGTTCCCATGAACGACCGATATCACCTGTGGGAGCGAGCTTGCTCGCGATAGGGCCCTCGCTCACACCATCAATTCCCCTGAATCACAGATGCAACGCATGCCCCAACGCCCGCAACGCCGCTTCCTGCACAGCCTCGCCCAGCGTCGGATGGGCGTGGATGGTGCCGGCGATGTCCTCCAGGCGCGCCCCCATTTCCAGGGACTGGCCGAATGCCGTGGACAGCTCCGATACGCCGACGCCGACCGCTTGCCAGCCGACGATCAGGTGATTGTCCCGGCGCGCCACGACCCGGACGAAACCGCTTTTCGATTCCAGGGTCATGGCCCGGCCGTTGGCGGCGAACGGGAAGCTGGAAACCAGGCAGTCCAGCCCGGCAGCCTTGGCCTCGTCCGGCGTCTTGCCGACCACCACCAGTTCCGGGTCGGTGAAGCACACCGCGGCGATGGCGGTCGGGTTGAATTCCCGATGCTGGCCGGCGATCAGTTCGGCGACCATTTCGCCCTGGGCCATGGCCCGGTGGGCGAGCATCGGTTCGCCGCTCAGGTCGCCGATGGCCCAGACGTTGCGCATGCTGGTCTGGCAACGGCTGTCGATGTTCACCGCCGAACCGTTCATCGCCAGGTCCAGCGCTTCAAGGTTCCAGCCCTGGGTGTTGGGTTTGCGCCCGACCGCCACCAGCACCCGGTCGGTGTCCAGGTTCAGCGTGTCGCCATTGGGATCACGCACTTGCAAGGTGCTGGCCTGGGCATCGAACCCTTCGACGCTGTGCTTGAGGTACAGCTTCACGCCCAGTTGCTTGAGCGCCTCGTGCACCGGCTGCGTCAACTCGCCGTCGTAAGCTGGCAGGATCCGCTCCTGGGCCTCGACCACGCTGACCTCGGCGCCGAGCTTGCGATAGGCGATGCCCAACTCCAGGCCGATGTAGCCGCCGCCGACCACCGCCAGGTGCTTGGGCACCGAGGTGGGGGCGAGGGCTTCGGTGGAGGAAATGATCGGCCCGCCCAGTGGCAGCATCGGCAGGTTGACGCTTTTCGAACCGGTGGCGAGCAGCAGGTGTTCGCATTGGATGCGGGTGTCACCGACCTCGACCGTCTTGCCATCGATCGCCTTGGCCCAGCCATGAATGACCTGGACCTTGTGCTTTTTCAGCAATGCCGCGACGCCGGTGGTCAGGCGATCGACGATGCCGTCCTTCCATTCCACGCTCTTGCCGATGTCCAGCGTTGGCGCCGCCACCGTGATGCCCAGGGCCGAGCCCTGACTGTGATGTCGGGTCTGGTGGAACTGCTCGGCCACATGGATCAACGCCTTGGACGGGATGCAGCCGATGTTCAGGCAGGTCCCGCCCAACGCCTGGCCTTCCACCAGGATGGTCGGGATACCCAGCTGGCCGGCGCGGATCGCCGCCACATAACCGCCAGGACCGCCGCCGATGATCAGCAGCGTAGTGTTCAAAGTTTGCATTGCCTGCTCCATTGATGATTAGTCCACGAACAGGGTGGCGGGTTGTTCGAGCAGGCCGCGCAGGGCCTGGATGAATTGCGCCGCGTCCATGCCGTCGACCACCCGGTGATCGAAGGAGCTGGAGAGGTTCATCATCTTGCGGATCACGATCTGGCCCTTGATCACCATGGGCCGCTCGACGATTTTGTTCACGCCGACAATCGCCACTTCCGGCAGGTTCAGCACCGGCGTGCTGACAATGCCGCCGAGGGCACCGAGGCTGGTCAGGGTGATGGTCGAGCCGGACAACTCGTCGCGACTGGCCTTGCCCGTGCGCGCTGCTTTGGCCAAGCGGGCGATTTCCGCCGCGCTGTCCCATAGGCTACGGGCTTCGGCGTGACGCACCACCGGCACCATCAAGCCTACGTCGCTCTGGGTGGCGACGCCCACATGCACCGCGCCTGAGCGGTGGATGACCTGGGCTTCGTCGTCGTAGCGGGCATTCATCTGCGGAAAGTCCCGCAGGGCCACGACCAGCGCGCGGACCAGGAACGGCAACAAGGTCAGCTTGCCGCGACTGGCGCCGTGTTTTTCATTCAAGTGAACCCGCAGCTCTTCCAGGGCTGTGACGTCGATTTCCTCGACGTAGCTGAAATGAGCCGCGCGCTGGGTCGCTTCCTGCATGCGCTGGGCGATCTTGCGGCGCATGCCGATCACCGGGATCTGCTGCTCGTCGTGGCGTTCGGCATAACCCGAACCGCCCTTGGCCTGGGACGACGGCCCCTGGGCCAGATAGGCTTCGAGGTCCTCGTGCAGGATCCGCCCGGCCGGGCCGCTGCCCTGGACCAGGCGCAATTGAATGCCCAGGTCCAGCGCGTGTTTGCGCACGGCCGGCGAGGCCAGTGGACGCTCGTCGGGGTCGCGGGCCACCGGGGCTTGCGGCGCCGGGCGAGGGGCGGCGGTCTTTTCCAGCACCGGTTCAGGGGTGGCCACTGGCGTCGGCTTCGGCGCCTGCGCTGTCGCCACTGGTGCCGTCTGTGCCGACTCTTTCAAGTTACCCGCACCCTCGACTTCAATGCGGATCAGTTCGCTGCCCACCGCCATGACTTCACCCGGCTCGCCACCCAGGGCGATGACCCGGCCATGCACCGGCGAAGGGATGTCCACCATTGCCTTGTCGGTCATGACATCGGCCAGTACCTGGTCTTCGACCACCATGTCGCCGACCTTGACGTGCCACACCGACAGTTCCACTTCGGCAATGCCTTCGCCGATGTCCGGCATCTTGATAACGTGCGTGCCCATTCAGACCTCCATGACCCGTTTCAACGCCGCGCCCACTCGGGACGGCCCAGGGAAATACGCCCACTCCTGCGCATGCGGGTAGGGGGTGTCCCAACCGGTGACACGCTCGATGGGCGCTTCCAGGTGGTGGAAGCAGTGTTCTTGCACCAACGACACCAGTTCGGCGCCGAAACCACAGGTGCGGGTGGCTTCGTGGACGACCACGCAACGGCCGGTCTTCTTCACGGATTTGACGATGGTTTCAAGGTCCAGCGGCCAGAGGCTGCGCAGGTCGATGACTTCGGCGTCGATGCCGGTTTCTTCGGCCGCCACTTGGGAAACGTAGACCGTGGTGCCATAGGTGAGAACGGTCACGTCCTTGCCCGGACGGGTGATGGCGGCGACGTCCAGCGGCACGGTGTAGTAACCGTCCGGCACCTGGGCCGAGGGGTGTTTCGACCACGGGGTTACCGGGCGGTCGTGGTGGCCGTCGAACGGGCCGTTATACAGGCGCTTGGGTTCGAGGAAGATCACCGGGTCATCGTTTTCGATGGAGGCGATCAGCAAGCCCTTGGCGTCGTAGGGGTTGGAGGGCATCACGGTGCGCAGGCCGCAGACCTGGGTGAACATCGCCTCGATGCTCTGGCTGTGGGTCTGGCCGCCATAGATGCCGCCGCCGCAGGGCATGCGCAGGGTCATCGGCGCGGTGAACTCGCCGGCCGAGCGATAGCGCAGGCGCGCCGCCTCGGAAATGATCTGGTCCGAGGCCGGGTAGACGTAGTCGGCGAACTGGATCTCGGCCACCGGCCGCAATCCGTAGGCGCCCATTCCGACGGCCACGCCAACGATGCCGCTTTCGGAAATCGGGGCGTCAAACACCCGCGAAGTGCCGTACTTGTTCTGCAGGCCTTCGGTGCAGCGGAACACGCCGCCGAAGTAGCCCACGTCCTGGCCGAACACCACGACGTTGTCGTCGCGCTCGAGCATCACGTCCATGGCCGAGCGCAGGGCTTGGATCATGGTCATGGTGGTAGTGGTCATGGCGGTGTCCAACGCAATATTGTTGTTGTGATCGTTCATGTCAGATCCCCAACTGCTGACGCTGGCGCTTCAAGTGCTCCGGCATCTCTTTGTAGACGTCTTCGAACATGGTCGCGGCGCTTGGAATCTGCCCCCCGGCGAGGGTGCCGTACTGTTCGGCTTCCTTCTGCGCAGCGATCACCTCGGCTTCGAGTTCGGCGCTGACCGCCGCATGTTCCTCTTCGGACCACTGCCCGATCTTGACCATGTGCTGCTTGAGACGGGCAATCGGATCGCCCAGCGGGAAGTGGCTCCAGTCGTCGGCGGGGCGGTACTTGGAGGGATCGTCCGAGGTGGAGTGCGGGCCGGCGCGGTAAGTGACCCATTCGATCAGGGCCGGGCCGAGGTTGCGGCGGGCGCGTTCGGCGGCCCAGCGCGAGGCGGCGTAGACCGCCATGAAATCGTTGCCATCGACACGCAGGGAGGCGATGCCGCAACCGACACCGCGTCCGGCGAACGTCGTGGCTTCACCGCCGGCAATGGCCTGGAAGGTGGAAATCGCCCATTGGTTGTTGACCACGTTGAGGATCACCGGCGCCCGGTAGACGTGGGCGAAGGTGAGGGCGGTGTGGAAGTCCGATTCGGCGGTGGCGCCGTCACCGATCCAGGCCGAGGCGATCTTGGTGTCGCCCTTGATCGCCGAGGCCATGCCCCAGCCCACGCCCTGGATGAATTGCGTGGCGAGGTTGCCGGAAATGGTAAAGAAACCGGCGTCCTTGACCGAGTACATGATCGGCAACTGCCGGCCCTTGAGCGGATCGCGCTCATTGGACAGCAGTTGGCAGATCATGCCCACCAGCGGCACGTCGCGGGCCATCAGGATGCTTTGCTGGCGGTAGGTGGGAAAGCACATGTCATCGATGTTCAGCGCCAGGGCCTGGCCGCTGCCGATGGCTTCCTCGCCAAGGCTTTGCATGTAGAACGACATTTTTTTCTGGCGCTGGGCGACCACCATGCGGTTGTCGTAGATACGCGTCTTGAGCATGGCGCGCATGCCTTTGCGCAGGATCTCGACGGGAATGTCCGCCGCCCAGTCGCCCAAGGCATTGCCCTGGTCATCGAGCACGCGGATCAGGCTGCGGGCCAGGTCGGCGGTGTCGGCGGGTTCGACGTCGATGGGAGGTTTGCGCACCGTGCCGGCATCGGACAGATGCAGGTAGGAAAAGTCGGTCTTGCAGCCGGGACGGCCCGAGGGTTCGGGGACGTGCAGGCGTAGCGGTTCATACGCTGGGTTCATGGCTTTCTACGCTCGATCTTGTGAATTTCTTGTAGTGGGCGCGCTAGCTGACGAATGTCCCCGGGTAGGGGAAATTGTCCTACAACAATCATAGGCTCGGCGAAGAAGAATATTTTTCTCTGTTGGCTTGCTGTTCAGATCATTTGCAGATAAAAAATCTGCACAACGATAAAAAACAGGATTATTTGTCTCATGCGTAAATTGGATCGCACCGACATCGGCATTCTGAACAGCCTTCAGGAAAACGCCCGCATCACCAACGCCGATCTTGCCCGTTCGGTCAATCTGTCGCCGACGCCGTGCTTCAACCGCGTCCGGGCGATGGAGGAGCTGGGGGTGATCCGCGAGCAGGTCACGCTGCTGGATGCCGACCTGCTGGGGTTGCACGTCAACGTGTTCATCCATGTGAGCCTGGAGAAGCAGGTGGAGGAAGCGTTGCAGCACTTCGAGGAGGCGATTTCCGACCGGCCGGAGGTGATGGAGTGCTACCTGATGGCCGGCGATCCGGACTACCTGATCCGCGTGCTGGTGCCGACCATCCAGTCGCTGGAGCGGTTCATGATGGACTTCCTGACCAAGGTCCCGGGGGTGGCGAACATCCGTTCGAGCTTTGCCCTCAAGCAGGTGCGCTACAAGACCGCGCTGCCGTTGCCGGCCAATGGGCTGACCTTGGGGACCTGAGGCTCCATTGTTGCCTGACCCACTGCCATCGCGAGCAAGCTCGCTCCTACATGGGATTTGCAGTGTTGCCGGGTTCTGCGACCCCCCGCCAATCCCTGTGGGAGCGAGCTTGCTCGCGATGAGGCCATTACATTCAGTACAAGCTTCTAAAGCTGATTGATCGGAATCTTCAGATAGGTCACGCCATTGTCCTCGGCCGGCGGCAGGTGGCCGGCCCGCACGTTGACCTGGATCGCCGGCAACAGCAGCGTCGGCATGCCCAGTGTCTTGTCGCGCTGGGTCCGCATGGCCACGAACGAGGCTTCATCGATGCCATCGCGGACATGAATGTTGTGCTGGCGCTGCTCACCCACGGTACTCACGCAGTGGGATTCGCGTTCCTCCGGTGGATAGTCGTGGCACACGTACAGCCGCACTCCGGCGGGGAAGGCCAGCAGCTTGCGGATCGAGGCGTAGAGCTGATGGGCATTGCCGCCGGGGAAGTCGCAACGGGCGGTGCCTACGTCGGGCATGAACAGCGTGTCGCCCACCAGGATCACGTCGCCGTCGATCAGGTAGGCCATGTCCGCCGGGGTGTGGCCGGGCACGTGCAGGGCGGTGGCCTTGAGGTTGCCGATCAGGAAGGACTCGTCGGGCGCGAACAGACGGTCGAACTGCGAACCGTCGACGGCGAAGTGCGGCTCTAGGTTGAACAGGGTCTTGAACACGTTCTGCACCTGGCCGATGGACTCGCCGATGGCGATCTTGCCGCCCAGCTCCCGCCGCAGATAAGGCGCGGCGGACAAGTGATCGGCATGGGCGTGGGTCTCCAGCAGCCATTGCACCGTCAGTTGATGTTCCCGCACAAACGCGATCACCCGATCCGCCTGCGCGGTGCCGCTGCGGCCCGAGGCCGGATCGTAGTCGAGCACCGGATCGACCACCGCGCAGTGCCCGCCATCGTGTTCATACACAACATGGGTATAGGTCTTGGAGGCGGGGTCGAGAAAACTTTGAATCTGCGCGGGCATGACAGCGAACCTGTACGGGAAGAACTCATGAAAGGGGCTGCTACGCAGCCCAGCGGGAGCAAGCTCCCTCGCCACATACCAATCTAAAATAGCTTGTTGCAACGCTTGGGACTTACAACATATGGTCCGCAGCTTAGTGAGGGACAAGGCGTCCTGCAAATGCGATCGCACCTGCCAACAGGTGTGCGCGGCTTGAGAGAACCTGAATGTTACTGGCAAGTTTTTTTGGTGTGGTCATGGGCCTGGTCCTTGGCCTGACGGGGGCGGGTGGCGGCATCCTGGCGGTGCCGGCGTTGGTGTTGGGCCTGGGCTGGAGCATGACCCAGGCCGCGCCAGTGGCGTTGTTCGCGGTGGGCAGCGCGGCGGCGGTGGGGGCCATCGACGGGCTGCGCCATGGCCTGGTGCGCTACCGTGCGGCCCTGCTGATCGCACTGCTGGGCGCGGTGTTTTCGCCGCTGGGCATCTACCTCGCCCACCAGCTCTCGGAAAAAATCCTGATGATGCTGTTCAGCCTGCTGATGGTGCTGGTGGCGGCGCGCATGTTGCGTCGCGAAACGCCGCAAGTCGGCCCCAGCGATCATGGCGCCGCCAGTTGGGGCCAGAAAAACTGCATGCTCGACCGCCAGACCGGCCGCCTGGCCTGGACGCCTCGTTGCACCGCCACGCTGTCGGCATTGGGCGCAGTGACGGGCATGGTCTCGGGGCTGCTGGGCGTGGGGGGCGGCTTCCTGATCGTGCCGGCGTTCAAGCAACTGACCGACGTGCAGATGCGCGGGATCGTCGCGACGTCCTTGATGGTCATCAGCCTGATTTCGTTGATTGGCGTGGTGGGCGCGTTCCATGCCGGGGTGAGCATCGACCGGGTAGGGATGGCGTTCATTGCGGCGAGCATTGTCGGGATGGTGCTCGGCCGGCAAGTGTCGGCCAAGGTTCCGGCCCGGGCGCTGCAGGTGGGGTTCGCCGGGGTGTGCCTGGGGGTGGCAGTGTTCATGTGGGTGCGGGCGTAGCGGTCATGAACCGGGACTGCCCATGGCCAGAGGGGTTACAGCAACCGGCACTGCATCGAAAACCCCAGCGCCACCGATTGCCCTTGCTCCAGCAAACGCAACCCCGGTCGTCCCGGCAAGTGGTGGGCGTTGACCGGGTGGCTGACCGGTTCGATGCAAAAGAAATCCAGGCCCACGGGGCAGTACAGCAGGAAGTAATCGCAGCCGCTGGCCTGGCACTCCAGCTCATAGCCCAGGTCCGGCTGCTGGATCAGGCAATGCCCGTCCCAGCCACCGAAGCCATTGTCCACGAGGGTGTCCGGCAGTAAACGGGCCTCCTGGAAATTCCAGTGTTCGGGAAGGTCGATCCGTTCCGTCGGCAGTTTCGTGGCGTCGCACAGCCAGGCTTCGCTCGCCCGGGTTTGCAGGCGCGTGCCGGCGGTGCGCGGGAAGTACGGGTGAAGGCCGAGCCCATGCCACGCCGGCTGTTTCGCCGTGTGGGTGACGAGCATCGCGATCTGCAACTGGCCGCCGCGCAAGCGGACACGCAAACTGGCGCAATAGCCGAACGGGTGCTGGGTGTCGAGTTGCAGCAGCGCTTCCTGGGCATTCTGTTCGGTCACTTGCCACGGTTGCTGCCAGGCGCTGCCATGGATGGGGAACGGGTCGTTGGGGCTGTTGGCGTCCAGGGCCAGCCAGCCATCAGGGCAATCGAAACCGCCGTTGGCGATCCGGTTCGACCAGGGGATCAACGGGAAGCCACCGAGCTTGCCGGGCAGGCCGTTTTCCAGGGCTTGGGGGGCCGGCGGGCGTAGCAATGGCGCGCCGCTGCTGCGCAAGGTCCAGTCCACCAGGCTGGCGCCCAGGTGCGGGGCCAGGGTGAGGCGGGTCAGTTCGTCTTCGAGATGGAGAAGGGGTGGGGTCATGGTGGTTGTCTGCTGGATTGAAAAGCAGTGAGGAAATGCAGATTTTGTGTGGACGCTGTTGTGGCGAGGGAGCTTGCTCCCGCTGGGTGGCGAAGCCGCCCCAAAATTTGTGCTGAAACAAATAACTTGGGCCTGCTTCGCAGTCCAGCGGGAGCAAGCTCCCTCGCCACAAGGGGGCTTGCTTGCTGATGGAATGGTTACAACACCAGGTGCGGCAACCACAGCGACAGGGCTGGCACGTAGGTCACGAGCATCAGCACCAGGAACAGCACGGCGTAGAACGGCAGCAGCGCCTTGACGGTGGCTTCGATGCTGACCTTGCCGATGGCGGAGCCGACGAACAGCACCGCCCCCACGGGCGGCGTTATCAGCCCGATGCCCAGGTTCACCAGCATGATCATGCCGAACTGCACCGGGTCTACGCCGATGCCGACGATAACCGGCATCAGGATGGGCGTCAGGATCAGGATCAGCGGCGCCATGTCCATCACGGTGCCCAACAGCAGCAACATCACGTTGATGCACATCAGGATCACGTAGCGGTTGTCCGACAGGGTCAGGAACATCGTGGTGATCTTCGCCGGGATCTGCATCAGCGTCATGATGTAGCCGAAGCTGGCGGCGAAGCCGATCAGGATCATCACGATGGAGATGGTGCGCACGGTGCGGTGCATCAGCTTCGGCAGTTCACGCCACTTGTAGTCGCGGTAGATGAACATGGTCACGAAGAACGACCACAGCACCGCGATGGCCGCCGATTCGGTGGCGGTGAAGATGCCCGACAGGATGCCGCCAAGGATGATCACCATCGCCATCAGGCCCCACAGGGCTTCGCCGACGATTTTCAACGCCTGGCGCATCGGGATCACTTCGCCCTTGGGGTAGTTGCGCTTTTTCGCGAAGATCAGGCACAACACCATCAGGCACGCGCTCATCAGCAAGCCCGGCACGATGCCCGCCATGAACAGCGAGGCAATCGAGACCGTGCCGCCGGCGGCCAGGGAGTAGAGCACCGAGTTATGGCTTGGCGGGGTGAGCAGAGCTTGCACCGAACCGCTGACGGTCACGGCGGTGGAAAAGTCCCGTGGATAGCCCTTGCGTTCCATTTCCGGAATCAGCACCGAGCCCACCGACGCGGTGTCGGCCACCGACGAACCGGAGATCGCACCGAAGAAGGTCGAGGCCACGATGTTGACCAGTGACAGGCCACCGCGCACAAAACCCACCAGCACCCCGGCACACGCCACCAAGCGGCGGGACATGCCGCCCTCGGCCATGATCGCACCGGCCAGCACGAAGAACGGAATGGCCAGCAGGGAGAACTTGTTCACCCCGCCCGCCACCTGGATCATCACGGCCTGGAACGGGATGTCGATCCACCACGCACCGATCAGGGCGGCAGCGCCCAAGGCGTAGGCGACCGGCATGCCGATCAGGATCAACACGATAAAACTGCCCAGCAGAATCAGAGCGTCCATTAAGCGGCACCTTCACTTTCTTCAACCAGGTCGAACTGCACGACCCGCCGTTTGCTCTGGTCACCGAGCAAGAGTTTTTCCAGGACGAAAACCAGCGTCAGCAAGCCGCCCAGGGGAATCGGCAAATAGGTCACGCCAACTCGCAGGCCGGGCAGGGAAGCCATGAACTGGTTCCAGGTGGACATGCACAGCTTGAAGCCCCAGATCGTCATGAAGATGCAGATCAGGGCCATGAGCAATTGGGAAAGAATCGACGCCGCGGATTTCAGGTGCGGTGGCATGCGGTCGGTGACCATGGCCACGGCCATGTGCGCACCGGCGCGGTAACTGGCGGCGGCACCAATGAAGGTGAACACCATCATCAGCAGGATCGCCGTGGGCTCGGGCCAGCTCGAGCCGGAACCCAGCACGTAGCGGGCGAACACGCCCCAGGGAATCATCAGGGAAATCGCCAGGACGGAAAGGCCGGCAACCCAGATGCACGTCATGTAGATCTTATCGTTGATACGCAGCAGCAAATTCTTCATCGGGTTCCACCGTAACCGGGCACGCCTTGGGCATCAGGCGTGCCGGGCCTTTTCATGAGTACAGAACGGGAGGCGTTACTGAACGGCTTCGATACGCTTGATCAGGTCGGCATAGGGCGCGCCGTACTTGGCCCGTACCGGTGCGGTGGCGTCGTAGAAGGGTTTTTTGTCGACCGTGATGAACTCGACACCCGCCGCCTTGAGTTTCTCTTCGCTGGCGGCGGACTTCTGGTCCCACAGCGCGCGTTCTTCGGCCTGGGCAGCCTTGGCGGCTTTCCTGACCATCCCCTGCTGATCCGGGGTCAGTTTTTCCCAAGTGATTTTCGACATCACGATCGGCTCTGGCAGGATCAGGTGTCCGGTGAGGCTGTAGTACTTGGCGTTTTGGTAGTGGTTGTGTTCGAGCAGGGTCGGGGGGTTGTTTTCCGCGCCGTCGATAACGCCGGTCTGCAGGGCGCTGAAGATTTCACCGGTGTCCATCGCGATACCGTTGGCGCCCATGGCGTTCATCATCTCGATGAACATCGGGTTGCCTTGCACACGGATTTTCATGCCCTTGAGGTCTTCGAGCTTGCGCACCGGCTTCTTGGTGTAGATGTTGCGCGTGCCGCCGTCCATCCAGGCCAGGGCCACCAGGCCGAACTCGGAATTGGTGATCCGGTCGAGGATCGCATCGCCCACATCACCGTCGATGACGGCGCGCATGTGGGCCTGGTCGCGGAAGATGAACGGCATGTTGAACACGTTCACATCCGGCACCACTGGACCGACGATGCCCAGGCTGACCCGGGACATCTGTATCGCGCCGACTTGCATCTGCTCGATGACTTCCTTCTCGGAACCCAATACACCGCCTGGGAAGTATTTGAAGGTCAGCTCGCCGTTGGTCTCTTTAGTCAGGGTATTGCCCATGCTTTCTTCGGCCATCACGGTGGGGTAGCCCTTGGGATGGATGTCGGCGATCTTGAGTTCAAGGGCATGGGCCGCCTGGGCCAGGAAGGCCAGGGGCAGGGCTGCGATCAAAAGCGTGCGTTTGAAATTCATGGTCCATCTCCAGTGTTGTTGTTTTTATGGCTCATCCAATGAAGCGGCACAGCAGGTCAGTTCGCGGAGTGCTTCAACCCTCCAAAAGCGGGTTCGGCCAGGCCCTTGACGCCGGGGTTGAGGGCGAACACGCCACCGGCCAGGGACTGTGGGTCGTTGTCGTCGCCGGGGCGGATCGAGGTGACGAAGAGGGTGTCCAGGCGGCTGCCGCCAAAGGCGCACATGGTGGGTTTTTTTACCGGCACTTCCAGTGAACGATCGAGACGTCCATCCGGGGTGAACCGGTGAATCAGCCCGGCGTCGTTGGCGCAGATCCAGTAGCAACCGTCGGCGTCGACTGCCGCGCCGTCCGGGCGACCGGCCAGGGGCAGCATGTCGACGAACAGCCGCCGGTTGGATGGGGTACCGCTGTCGATGTCGTAATCGAACGCCCAGATCTGCTGGACCAACGGATGCGAATCGGAGAGGTACATCGTCCGCCCGTCCGGGCTGAATCCCAGGCCGTTGGGCACGATGAAACCGCTCAGTTGCGCCTCGACCGGGCTGCGTTGCCCGGCTTCATAGCGATACATCCGGCCTTCGTCGACGTTGGCGGCCATGTTCAGCACCATGCTGCCGGCCCAGAAGCGACCCTGGCGGTCGCAACGGCCATCGTTGAGGCGCATGTCGACGCGGCTGTGCTCGACGCTCGCACAGCGTTCGCTGTCCAGGCTGCCGTCGTCATGGGGGTGCAGGCGGAAGAAACCGCTTTCCATGCCCGCGACCCAGCCGCCGTCCTGGTGACGGGCAATGCAGGCAAGCATTTCGGGGGCTTCCCAGCCCTGGATCTTTCCACTGCTGGCATTCCAGCGTTGCAGGCCACCGCTGGGGATGTTCACCCAATACAGCGCGTTTTCCTCGGGAACCCACACCGGGCTCTCCCCGACGGCGTTGCGTGCATCGACAATCAATTCGGCTTGCATGGTGATTCCTTTATCCGTTCGTATCCCATGGAAACAGGCCAATCAGTCGTCGAACGGGCCGGCTGCTACGAAGGCTCCGCCCTGGTAGATCCTGGCCGGGTCATCGGCGGCCGGCATTGGCTGGGCTTCGATCTTGTCGCGGAAAATCTCGGAAGTGTCCTTGGGTCGGTAACCCAGGTGCGCGGCGTGGCTGTTGTCCCACCAGACGTCGCGGTTGGCGGACACGCCGTAGACCACGGTGTGGCCGACCTTTGGCGTGTAGAGCGAGCATTCGATCAGTTGGGTGAGGTCGTCGAAGCTCAGCCAGGTGCTCATCATCCGGCGGTTCTGTGGCTCGGCGAACGAGGAGCCGATGCGGATGCTCACGGTCTCGATGCCGTAGCGATCGAAGTAGAAACTGGCGACGTCTTCGCCGTAGGACTTGGACAGGCCGTAGTAGCCATCCGGACGGCGAGGGGAGAGGGCGTCGAGGGCCTCGTCCTGCTTGTAGAAGCCGATGACGTGGTTGGAGCTGGCGAAGATCACACGCTTGACGCCGTGCTTGCGCGCCGCTTCGTAAATGTGGAAAACGCCGCTGATATTGGCGCCCAGGATTTCTTCGAACGGGCGCTCCACCGAAACACCCCCGAAATGCAGGATGGCGTCGACGCCTTCCACCAATCGGTGCACGGCCTGTTTATCGGACAGGTCACACGGCACCACTTCTTCGCTTTCATCGATGGCCGGGGCCATGTTGGCGATGTCCGACAGCCGGATGTGACGGGCGAAAGGCTTGAGGCGCTCGCGCAGGACTTTGCCCAGGCCGCCGGCGGCACCGGTCAGCAGCAGGCGATTGAGGGGTTGGCGAATCGGTGTCGTCGTCATGGCATTACCTGAGCAAACAGTGAGTGATATCCGTTGTATAGGCCATATGACCGCGGGCAAAGGGTGACCTTTCCTTGTGGGAGCGAGCCTGCTCGCGAAGGCGCCAGCCCAGCCGCCCCCTCACCAGCAGACCCACCCAACCGCCTTACAACAAACTGATCGGATAGCTGATGAAAATACGGTTCTCATCGAACTCGTTGGTGCTGAAATCCCGGCGCATTGTCGAGTTACGCCACTTCACGTTGAGGCTCTTCAACGCGCCGCTCTGCACGGTGTAGGCCAGCTCACTTTCCCGACCCCACTCCTTGCCATCGTCGACCGTAGCGGTGTGCACGTTGTCACCGCTGATGTAGCGGTTCATCAGGGTCAGGCCCGGCACGCCGACGGCGGCGAAGTTGAAGTCGTGGCGCAGTTGCCAGGATTTTTCCTTGGCGTTGTCGTAGCTGGAGTTGTAGCTGTCGTTGGCCAAGGTGCCGCCGCTGGTGCCGTTGACGCGCATCCAGGCGTCATCGCCACCGACTTTCTGCAGGCCGACGTAGAAGGTGTTGCCGCCGTACTTGGCCGAGAGCATGGCGAACGCGGTTTTGTTGTCCAGGTCGCCGGCCAGGGCGCTGCCGTCTTCCTTGCCGATGAAGTAGCCGAGGTTGGCGCCCAGGGTCCAGTCGCCGATGGGCTGGCTGTGGGTCAGGTTGAAATATTGCTGCTGGTAGATGTCGGACAGTTCCGCGTACCAGACACCGACCTGGGTGCGTTTTTCATTGAAGGCGTATTCACCGCCACCGAAATTGAAACGGTCGGAGGTGAACGCACCGCGGCCGTTCATGGACATGTCTTCCATGCTCGCGTCATTGCGCGGGCTGTTGCCACGGAACTGGCCGCCGTAGAGGCTCAGGCCGTTGATTTCGGTGGAGGTCACCTGGCCGCCACGGAAGGTTTGCGGCAGGGAGCGGCCGTCGTCGGAACGCAGGATCGGCAGCACCGGCATCCATTCACCGACCTTCAATTCAGTCTTCGACACCTTGGCCTTCAGCGCCACGCCCAAACGGCCGAAGTCATCAGCCGGACGACCGTCGTCATGCACCGGCAACAATTGCGTGCCCGCCGTGCCACGGCCGCCATCGAGCTTCACCGAATACAGGCCCAGCACATCCACACCGAAACCAACCACACCCTGGGTGAAGCCGGACTTGGCGTCGAGGATGAAGTTCTGGGTCCATTCCTCGGCCTTGCCCTGGGCGTTGTTCGGGTTGGTGAAGTTGCGGTTGAAGTAGGCGTTGCGCAGGTTCAGCGTGGCCTTGGCGTCATCGACGAAGCCTTCGGCGCTGGCGGCCGTTGGTAGAAAGGCGGCAAGGCCGCTGCAACCAAGCAGGATCAGGGCGGGGCTGGTGTTGAGAAGGGTATGGCGGTTTGGACGTTGGTCGGGCGAAAAACGGACACATGTGCTCACTTTGACGCTCCCTACTTTTTTGTTGTTCTTATTTTTGTCATACGTCGTCGTACAACATTAGAGGGATTATTTGGAAGCGACTGCTAATTGTCAACTGGCCATTATCGGAATTATCCAACTCGGCTGTGCTTCAAGATGAGGCGTTTCAATGGCTGTCGCTGGACGAGGTCAAGATCCCAGGCGTAGCGCCGGGCAGATCTGTGGTTTGAGGATAGTGGGGAGGGTGCTTGGTTGTGCGATGACTGGTCTAAGACATTAGTCGAATGTGGGCGATCGGAAGACTTGAGCGGGCTCTTGTGGCGAGGGAGCTTGCTCCCGCTGGACTGCGAAGCAGGCCCAAGTGCTTTGCTTCAACACAATTTTTGGGGGCGGCTTCGCCACCCAGCGGGAGCAAGCTCCCTCGCCACAGGTGTGTTGTTAAGCCAGGCTCCCAGTCCATCAGGGGAACCGTGTTTATTCAGATGTAGGATCGTTCTGGATCGGGCTACGTCGTCTTGCGCCATTGCCTACACCTGCGCCAGAATCCGCCGGCTTGTGCGCCTGGGGGCCAGGGCTCTATCGTTTTCGGGTCGCTGATTGAATCAGTGATCGGGTTTGGTAGCCCGGGTTGTCGGTGCATAGCGTCATCTCTTGCGAGTGCAATCATGCACTTCGCTTTTTGGTGGCCATGCGCAGGGCCTCTTCGGAGGCGCCGGCTCCGATGCCCGGTCTACCAACCTTCGTATGGCCGCCACCCTAATTCGTTTGGTAGCGAGAGGGTGTTGGCTCCCTTCTACAGCATCGGAGCTTCAACTATGTTCAAAGTAACCCCCAACCCACCCGATACAGATCCATCCAACGCCAAGGCATTCGACAAAGCCGCCGACCGCATCCTCGACGCCTACCTCAAGCCCAAACCCGGCAAACCCGAGGCCGATCCCGGCCAACTGTTCACCGTCGCCCATGGCGTCGACACCGAAACCCTGCTCGCCAACCTCAGCGAAAACCTGGCCTCGGCCAATGCCATGGTCAATGACCTGGCCTTCGACCTGGAAGGTCCCAGGCGTCACATCGCCCTGGGCATCCAACAATTGATTGAACTGAGCGGATTGCTGGCGAACCGTGCGCTGGATAACGTCGAAGCACGCTAGCCGACTCACCAACCCCCCCCTGTGGCGAGGGAGCTTGCTCCCGCTGGGCTGCGCAGCAGCCCCAAAATGAACTGACGCGGTTCTTCCAGGAACACCGCTCCAGCCGGTTTTACGACTGCTGCGCAGCCGAGCGGGAGCAAGCTCCCTCGCCACAGGGGCACTGTGTACATCCGCCTGAGCATGCACGGTCAAATAGGGAGCGAGCCCCCAGTGTTTTCAAAAGTGGGCGAATGCTAGTCTTGAGCAACGCTGTTGCCAGGGAGCCCTCATGGGCAATCACAAGATCGAGATTCGTCGCAGTAACGTCGAGAAAATCCTGTTGGCCGCCGAGAAGGTCTTTGCTGAGAAAGGCTTCGGCAGCACCGCCATGGCCGACATCGCCGCCGAAGTGCAATTGCCGCGTTCCAACCTGCATTACTACTTCAGTACCAAGAGCGAGCTATACAGCGCCGTGCTGTTCGATCTGCTGGAGGTGTGGAAGCAGGATGCCTTGTGCTTCGAAATGTTCGACGACCCGCGGGTGGTGCTCAGCAGCTACATCCGCGCCAAGATGAACCACTCCCGCAGCCGTCCCTACGGCTCCAAGGTCTGGGCCAACGAAATCATCCACGGTGCCCCGACCCTGGGCCAGGCGCTGGACGCCAGCCTCTATGACTGGGCCAAGATGAAGGAAGCGAAAATCCGCCAGTGGGTGGAGGACAAGCGCATCCTCCCGGTGGAGCCCTCGAGCCTGCTCTACATGATCTGGGCCTCGACCCAGCACTACGCCGACTTCGACCACCAGATCAATATTCTCAACGACCACCAGCCGCTGTCCGACATGCAATTCGAACGGGCGGTGCAGACGGTGACCGGTGTGATTTTGCGGGGGATCGGGTTGGAGCCTTGAGAATTTTTGGTGAGGCTGATGGCCCCTTCGCGGGCAAGCCCGCTCCCACATTGGGTCTGTAGTGAACACACTATCTGTGAACGACAGCGATCCATTTGTGGGAGCGAGCCTGCTCGCGATGGCGCCAGCCCTGACACCTCAAATTTCAAACCGCGACATGATAGGGATTGCGCGGATCATGGTTCCAATCCAGAAACGGCTTGCCGGTGTCCACCGTCACCATCTCGATGCAGTCCTGCACCGGGCAGGTGATCTGGCACAGGTTGCAACCCACGCACTCTTCATCGATCACTTCATATTTACGCGTACCGTCCGCCTGCTTGAGGCTGGCGATGGCCTGGTGTGAGGTGTCTTCGCAGGCGATGTGGCAGCGCCCGCAACCGATGCAGGCCTCCTGGTCGATCTTGGCGATGACCTGGTAGTTGATGTCCAGGTACTTCCAGTCAGTGGTGTTGCCCACTGCGCGACCGGAGAATGCTTGCAGATTGGCGTGACCTTGACTGTCCATCCAGCGTGACAGGCCGTCCTTCATCTCCTCCACAATGCGGAAACCATGCAGCATCGCCGCCGTGCAGACCTGCACCGCGCCGCTGCCCAGGGCGATGAATTCCGCCGCGTCGCGCCAACTGCCGATGCCGCCGATGCCGCAGATCGGCAAGCCTTGGGTCTGCGGGTCGCGGGCGATTTCGGCGACCATGTTCAAGGCGATGGGCTTGACCGCCGAACCACAGTAACCGCCATGGGTGCTCTGGCTGCCGACGCTGGGCAGGGCGACCATGCGCTCCAGGTCGACGCTGGTGATGGAGTTGATGGTGTTGATCAACGACACCGCGTCCGCACCGCCGCGATGGGCCGCCCGGGCGGCGACGCGGATGTCGGTGATGTTCGGCGTGAGCTTGACGATCACCGGCAGCGAGCAATAGGTCTTGCACCAGCGGGTCACTTGCTCGACGTATTCCGGCACCTGGCCGACCGCCGCGCCCATGCCCCGTTCCGGCATGCCGTGGGGGCAGCCGAAGTTCAGTTCGATGCCGTCGGCACCGGTGGCTTCCACCAGGGGCAGGATGCGTTTCCAGGATTCTTCGACGCAGGGCACCATCAGCGACACGATCAACGCCCGGTCCGGCCAGTCCTTTTTCACCTGGGTGATTTCCCGCAGGTTGATCTCCAGGGAACGGTCGGTGATCAGCTCGATGTTGTTGATGCCCAAGACCTCGCGATTGGCGCCGTAGTGGGCCGAATAACGCGAGGACACATTCACGGCCGCTGGATCCTCACCGAGGGTTTTCCAGACCACGCCACCCCAGCCGGCCTCGAAGGCGCGGACCACGTTGTAGGCCTTGTCGGTGGGTGGCGCGGAGGCCAGCCAGAACGGGTTGGGCGCTTTGATGCCGGCGAAGACAATCGACAGATCGGCCATTTACGCAGCCTCCACGTTAAGCATCAGTTGAGCGTTGATCGCCTCGGCGGCGAGCTTGCCGTGCTGCACGGCCTGCACGGTGAGGTCCTGGTCCAGGCTGGTGCAATCGCCGCCGGCGTAGACGCCGGGAACGCTGGTGCGCAGGTGTTCGTCCACCAGAATTCGCCCGTCCTGGCGCTTGAGTTCCCGGGCCAGTGGGTCCACCAGTGCGTTGTCATCGAAGGCTTGGCCGATGGCTTTGAAAACGGCGTCGGCGGCCAGGTCGAAGGTCTCGGCACCGATGACCAGTCGACCGTTTTCCAGGTGGGTACGGGAAAAGCGCATGCCGCGCACATGCCCGGCGTCGTCGAGCAACACCTGTTGCGGTTGGGCCCAGGTCAGCAGACGCACCTGATTGGCCTTGGCGATGTCTTGCTCATGCAAGGTGGCACCCATGTCTTCAAGGCCGCGACGGTAGACCAGGCTGACGTCCCGAGCGCCGAGGCGAGCCATCTGCACGGCCATATCGATGGCGGTGTTGCCGGCACCGAGCACGATGCAGCGGTCGGCCAGCGGCAACTGGCTGAGGTCGTCGGCCTGGCGCAGTTCGCGGATGTACTCGGTGGCGGCCAGCAGTCCCGGCGCCTGTTCGTCGCTCAGGCCCAGTTGTTTGCTGGCGGCCAGGCCGAGGCCGAGGAACACTGCGTCGAACTGCTGGTGCAGGTCGCTCAGGCTCAGGTTCTCGCCGAGTTTCTGGCCGTGACGGATTTCGATGCCGCCGATGCCCAGCAGGAAATCCAGCTCGCGCTGGGCGTAATCGTCCACCAGTTTGTACTTGGCGATCCCGTATTCGTTGAGGCCGCCGGCCTTGTCCCGGGCTTCGAAAATCACCACGTCATGGCCGTGCATCGCGCTGCGATGGGCGCAGAACAACCCTGCCGGGCCGGCCCCGACCACCGCGATGCGCTTGCCAGTGGCGGCGGCACGCTTGAACGGGTGTTCGCTGAAATGGGCGTTGTCTACGGCGTAGCGTTGCAGCTGGCCGATCAACACCGGCGCGCATTCATGGGCGTTGTTGCGCACGCAGGCTTGCTGGCACAGCACCTCCGTGGGGCAGACCCGGGCGCAACTGCCGCCGAGGATGTTGGCCGAAAGAATTTTCTGGGCCGCGCCTTGGACGTTGTCCTGGTGGATGTTGCGAATGAAAGAAGGAATGTCGATTTCGCTCGGGCAGGCGTTCACGCAGGGTGCGTCGTAGCAGTACAGGCAGCGAGACGCTTCCAGGTGGGCCTGGCGCGCGTTGAGCGGCGGCGCCAGGTCGCTGAAGCGGGCGGCGAGGGTGGCCGGGTCTTCCTGGGAATGGGGGAGGTGACTCAAGGGCTGGATCATGGAGTGGGCCTCACGGTGTTTGAGGTGCTGCCTCTGGTGGGCAGTGGTTTTTTCGGTGTCTGGACTGGCGCCTTCGCGGGCAAGCCCGCTCCCACAAGGGATTTGCGGCACACCACATATCTGCGTCTATCCCAGATCCAATGTGGGAGCGGGCTTGCTCGCGAAGGCCGAAGGCCTGGATTTCAGCGTTTCACGGCGGTTGGCTTATTCAACTCCGCCCGCTTGCTCAGCAAATCGAACACCGCCGGGTACGCCGGCCGTTCGATGTAGCGCCCGGCGCCGCGCTCGGCCCGCAGGTCGCCGTCGGCCCACACCAGCCGACCCTGGCTGATGGTGTGGCTGGGCACGCCGCGCACGGTCTTGCCTTCGAAGATGTTGAAGTCCACTTGCTGGTGGTGGGTCTTGGCTGAGATCGTGCGGCTGCCCTGGGGATCCCAGAGCACCAGGTCCGCATCGGCGCCGACGCGGATCGCCCCCTTGCGTGGGTAGAGGTTGAAGATTTTCGCGGTGTTGGTGGAGGTGAGGGCGACGAAGTCGTGCATCGACAATTTGCCGCTGTTGACCCCCTCGTCCCAGAGCACCGCCATGCGGTCTTCGATTCCGGCGGTGCCGTTGGGGATCTTGCTGAAGTCGTCACGCCCGGCGGCCTTCTGTTCGGCGCAGAAGCAGCAGTGATCGGTGGCGGTGGTGTGCAGGTTGCCGGACTGCAAGCCGTGCCAGAGTGCTTCTTGATGCCCGCGTGGGCGGAAGGGCGGGCTCATCACGTAGCCGGCGGCGGTCTGCCAGTCGGGATCGCGATAAACACTGTCGTCCAGCAGCAGATGCCCGGCCAGTACTTCACCGTAGACCGGTTGGCCCTTGCTGCGGGCGTAGGTGATTTCGTCCAGGGCTTCCTTGGTGGACACGTGCACCAGGTACAGCGGCGTGCCCAGGGTTTCGGCGATGCGGATGGCGCGGCTCGCGGCTTCGCCTTCCACTTGGGAAGGGCGTGACAACGGATGGGCTTCGGGGCCGGTGATGCCTTGGGCCAGCAGCTTGCGTTGCAGGTGGTAGACCAGTTCGCCGTTCTCGGCGTGCACGGTGGGCACCGCGCCCAATTCCAGGCAGCGCTCGAAGCTCGCCACCAAGGTGTCGTCGGCGGCCATGATTGCATTCTTGTAGGCCATGAAATGCTTGAAGCTGTTCACCCCGTGATGGCTGACCAGTTCGGCCATTTCTTCGCGCACCTGTTCGCTCCACCAGGTGATCGCCACGTGGAAACCGTAGTCACTGGCGCTTTTCTCGGCCCAGCCCCGCCATTGATGAAAGGCTTCCATCAGCGACTGTTGGGGGTTGGGAATCACGAAGTCGATGATCGAGGTGGTGCCGCCGGCGAGACCCGCCGCCGTGCCGCTGAAGAAGTCTTCACTGGCGACCGTGCCCATGAACGGCAATTGCATATGCGTATGGGGATCGATGCCGCCGGGCATCAGGTATTGACCGCTGCCATCGAGCACTTCGACAGCGGCGGGAACATCCAGGTTGTCACCGATGGCCTTGATCACGCCGTCGGCGCAAAACACATCGGCGCGATAACTTTCATCATGGGTAATAACGGTGGCGCCACGGATCAACAGAGACATTCCGAGTTCCTCGCAGGCATGACCGACTGTTGCCGGTTCTTTATGTTTTATCGATCACGGTAGATAAAGTCGTGCCGGTTTATATTCTTGTCACAACTGTCAGGATTAGACGCTAGCTGGAGTTTATGAAATGAGCAAGATTATTTTTTATAAGCTTATGCGTTGATTAAATTATTGAAATTTAAGGATTAAATTATAAATTCACCAAAATGGTGAGCCTGCTCACCATTTTGACGCACTTGACAGGATCGTTATTTGAGCGAGATTTGTCATGGTAAATCAGCGGCTTGAAAGCGTTGCAAGTGCGGCCTAGACACTTCCCGTCGATCCGGGGTGCACCACTTTGAATCCCTCACTCGACAGGGCGCGAAGGTCATCTAGCCTCTAGGGCGGTAGGCAGGAAGTGAAACAAGGCAATAACGTGGCTTTAAAACGTTAAACATCAAAAGGTTGAAAGGGTTATATCGATCATCCGGTCAGCTCGGCGCATTATCCGGCACGGTTATTGAGTGCCGTCGTGGGTCTGGCGGGGTGGTCGGTAGCACGCGTGCAAGTACTCCGGCCATCGCCCGTCGATGAGCAAAAATAATGAAAACAGTGGAGCGGACATGACCAGATCAACAGTGACCGAGCGCGATGGATTGTTCGAGCTTGAGGCCGGCAGCGACGTCCTCGACAGCCCCCGTTATAACCACGACATCGCGCCGACCAAGGTGCACGAGCGAACCTGGAACAAATGGCACATCACCGCACTGTGGGTGGGCATGGCGATCTGCGTGCCGACCTACACCCTCGGCGGCGTGCTCACCGCCTATTTCGGCCTGACGGTGGGCGAGGCGCTGCTGGCGATTCTGTTTGCCAACATCATCGTGCTGATCCCCCTGACCCTGAACGCCTTCGCCGGGACCAAGTACGGCATTCCGTTTCCGGTTCTCTTGCGCTCGTCCTTTGGGGTCATCGGTTCCAACGTACCGTGCCTGATCCGCGCCCTGGTGGCGTGCGGCTGGTTCGGCATCCAGACGATGTTCGGCGGGCTGGCGATCCACCTGTTTCTCGGCTCGGTGTTCGACGGCTGGAAGAGCCTGGGCGGCACCGGCGAAGTGATCGGCTTCATGGTGTTCTGGGTCATCAACCTGTGGGTGGTGTTGCGCGGCGCCGAGTCGATCAAGTGGCTGGAAACCTTGTCTGCGCCCCTGCTGGTGCTGGTGGGCGTCGGACTGTTGGTGTGGGCATTGCCCAACGTTTCATTGACTGAACTGATGGCGGTCCCGGCCAAGCGGCCCGAAGGCGCCGGGGTGACCGGCTATTTCCTCGCCGGGCTGACGGCCATGGTCGGTTTCTGGGCCACCCTGTCGTTGAACATTCCGGACTTCAGCCGGTATGCCAAGAGCCAGAAAGACCAAGTCGTGGGGCAGATCATCGGCCTGCCGTTGACCATGTTCCTGTTCGCCTCCCTCGGCGTGGTCATGACCGCCGCCTCGGAAAAACTGGTGGGGATGACCGTCTCCGACCCGGTGACCTTGATCGGGCACATCCATAGCCCGGTGTGGGTGGCGCTGGCCATGGTGCTGATCATCGTCGCCACGCTGTCGACCAACACCGCCGCCAACATCGTTTCCCCCACCAACGACTTCCAGAACCTGGCGCCGAAACTGATCGGCCGCACCAAGGCCGTGATGCTCACCGGGCTGGTGGGGCTGGCGCTGATGGCCCACGAACTGTTGAAGAAACTCGGCCTGATCGTCTCCGAGGTCAGCCTCGAGTCGGTCTATTCCAATTGGTTGCTGGGTTATTCCAGCCTGCTGGGGCCGATTGCCGGGATCATGGTGGTGGATTATTTCCTGATCAAGAAACAGCAACTGGACCTGGCCGGGTTGTACCGCGACGACATTTACCCGGCGTGGAACTGGAACGGCTTCATCGCCTTTGGCGTGCCGGTGGTGCTGACACTGTTGGCCCTGGGCAGCGATGCGTTCAGCTGGTTCTACAGCTACGGCTGGTTCACCGGCTCGGCGCTGGGCGGGGTGATTTATTACGGGCTGTGCAGTATGCGAACGAGCCCGTCCGTCGCTAAAACCGCGGTGTGAGGGAGGGCCTCATCGCGAGCAGGCTCGCTCCCACATTGGATTTGGGTGGATGCAAAGTCTGTGTGCACAGCAGATCCCCTGTGGGAGCGAGCTCGCTCGCGATAGCGGCCTCAAGTACACCGAAAACATGCCTGAAAAAATGGAGATCCCCATGAACGCAGCCATCGACGTCCTGCAATCCACCCATCCGCACATCAACCGCGACCGCCTGTGGCAATCGATCATGGACCTGGCCCAGCTCGGTGCCACGGTCAAGGGCGGTGTGTGCCGGCTGGCCCTGACCGACCTCGACCGCCAGGCCCGCGACCTGTTCGTGCAATGGACCCAGGCGGCGGGCTGCACCGTCAGCATCGATGGGGTGGGCAATATCTTCGCCCGGCGCCCGGGGCGCAATCCGAACCTGCCACCGGTCATGACCGGCAGCCACATCGACACCCAACCCACCGGCGGCAAGTTCGACGGCTGTTTCGGCGTACTGTCCGGCCTGGAGGTGATGCGCACCCTCAATGACCTGGACATCGAAACCGAAGCGCCGTTGGAGGTGGTGGTCTGGACCAACGAAGAAGGCTCGCGCTTCGCCCCGTGCATGATGGGCTCCGGGGTGTTCGCCGAGAAATTCACCCTCGAAGAAACCCTCGCCAAGACCGACGCCGAGGGCATCAGCGTGGGCCAGGCGCTCAACGCCATCGGCTATGCCGGCCCGCGTCCGGTCAGCGGGCATCCGGTGGGGGCGTATTTCGAGGCGCACATCGAACAGGGGCCGATCCTCGAGGACGAGGGCAAGACCATCGGCGTGGTGATGGGCGCCCTGGGGCAGAAGTGGTTCGACCTGACTTTGCGGGGCGTCGAGGCTCATGCCGGCCCGACCCCGATGCACCTGCGCAAGGACGCCCTGGTGGGCGCGTCGGTCATCGTCGGCGCCGTCAACCGCGCCGCCCTCGGTCATCAGCCCCATGCCTGCGGCACGGTCGGTTGCCTGCAGGCCTATCCGGGCTCGCGCAACGTCATCCCCGGCGAGGTGCGCATGACCCTGGATTTCCGTCATCTGGAACCGGCGCGCCTGGATTCGATGATCGCCGAGGTCAAGCAAGTGATCGAAGACACCTGCCGGCAGCACGGCCTGACCTTCGATTTGAAACCCACCGCCGACTTCCCACCGCTGTATTTCGACCAGGGCTGCGTCGACGCCGTGCGCGGGGCCGCCCAAGGGCTGGGCCTGTCCCACCTGGACATCGTCAGCGGTGCCGGCCATGACGCGATCTTCCTCGCCGAACTGGGCCCGGCCGGGATGATCTTCGTGCCTTGCGAAGGCGGCATCAGCCACAACGAAATCGAAAACGCCGCCCCGGATGACCTCGCCGCCGGCTGCGCGGTGTTGCTGCGGGCGATGCTGGCGGCCTCCCAGGCGATTGCCGAGGGGCGCATGGCGGCGTGAAGGGTGGAAGATCGCAACCTCGTTGCACGCGACAGCTCCTACACGGCTGCTACAGGGAACGTGTCATCAATGGGGATGGTCGTAACTTCCATGCGCGCCTGAATCACATGGAGACCCAATGAATCAGCAAGTCCCGACCACCGATACCAACCGTCGCCAATTGCTGCAGATCATTGCCGGACTGTCCGACGGGGTGATGTTGATCGAGGTCGACCAGACCATTGCCTGGGCCAACGCAGCGGTCTTGACCATGCACGGGGTCACTGATCTCAAGGCGCTGGGTGCTAATGCCGAGGAGTACGCCCAGCGCTTCAATTTGCGTTACCGCAACAATCATCCGCTGACGGAAGACAACTACCCCATCGCCCGGGTTGCCCGTGGCGATGAGTTCAGCGATGTGTTGGTGGAAGTCACGCCCAGGGCCGAGCCGGATCGTACCTGGGTGCATCGGATCCGCAGCATGGTCCTGGCCGACCGCAACGGCGAGCCGGAACTGCTCGTGTTGATCCTCAGCGATGCCACTGAATGGGCCAGCGCCGAGCAGCGCTTCGAGAAAACCTTTGGGGCCAACCCGGCGCCGGCGGTGATCTGTCGCCTCAGCGACCTGCGCTACATCAAGGTCAATCCGGGGTTCCTGGAGATGACCGGCTACAGCCGCGAGCAGGTGATCGGGCGTTCGGTGTACGAGCTGGATGTGCTCGAAGCCGCTGAAAAACGCGACCTGGCCGTCGAGCGCCTGGGGCAGGGCGCGACGATTCCGCAGATGCAGGCCGAGTTGAAATTGCCCGATGGCACCACCAAGCAGGTGGTCGTCGCCGGTCAGCCCCTGGACCTGCATGACGAAGACTGCATGCTGTTTTCCTTCATGGACATGGAGCCGCGCCGCAAGGCGGAAACGGCGCTGCGCCAGAGCGAGGAGCGTTTTGCCAAGTCGTTCCGTCTGTCGCCCGTGCCCACCCTGGTGTGCAGCGCCGAACAGCAATTGCTGGAAATCAACGAAGCGTTTCTCCAGACCACCGGTTACGCCAGCGAAGAGTTGCTGGGTAAAACCGTGGAGGAGATCGGTTTTCTCGACCCAGACGCCGGTGCCGCGCTGTTTGCCCGGTTGGAAAAGACCGCCGCAGTCTCCAGGATCGACGTCAAGGTGCATAAGAAAGGCGGTCAGCTCATCGATTGCGAGGTCGCCGCCGACACGTTGCTCATCCAGGACAAGCCCTGTTACCTGCTGGTGCTGATGAACATCACCGAACGCAAGCGCTCGGAGCTGGAGCTGGTGGCGGCCATTGAGGAGGTGATGAAAGACGCGTCCTGGTTCAGCCGGACCCTGATTGAAAAACTGGCCAACGTGAAGAGCATCAACGCCCAAGTGCCGAGTGTGTCATTCACCGAGCTGACGGCCCGGGAACGGGACGTGCTGGGGCTGATCTGCGAGGGGCTGGCAGACAAGGAAATCGCCGCGCGGCTGAAGCTGGCGCCCAACACCGTGCGCAATCACGTGGCGACCCTGTATTCGAAGCTGGATGTCCACAGCCGTAGCGAGGCGATTGTCTGGGCGCGAGAGCGGGGTTTGTTCGCCGGCGAACGGCGAATGAAGGCACCATGATAGCCAGTGCAAATGTACCGGGTGTACTGGTGCAAATTCGGGTTTTGCACGAGGGGGCGGTTCCTTAGGCTATGAGGGTGCGACATCGTTTGTGATGGCGCGTCCCCGCGAAACACTCAAGGAATATGCCACGATGTGCTGTGAACGAACCCGATACGAGCGCGACAGGATATCCATTCGGACCAGGAGGTCGGTACTGTCCATCGTTCATTTGTCCCCTCAGGGCTGAGGTGCATTCCATGACCCATTTGGCCCCCTTGCGTGCCCGCCTCGAACAAAGCTTTACGCCGCTGGCCTGCGAATGCAGCCTCAATGGCGACGGCACCCTCACCGTGCGTCTGTATCACCGTGAAAGCGGCGAGGTGGATTTGGTGGTGAGCGGCATGAGTGTCGACAGCGTCCGCTCGGAAGAAAGTATCGCGAAGTTGATCGATGAGCTGCGCTATGAACTGCAAAACACCCCGCTGCATCGCAGTGAGCTCTGATAGATAAAGATCAGGTACCCCACACCCACCCGCGGCTACAACAATGGCCCCCGGCAATCGAGCACCAACCGCGCGCCGCCCTGTTCGCTGCTGCCCACCTCCAACGTAAACCCGTGCAGGTTGACGATCGCTGCGACGATCGACAGGCCCAGGCCGAATCCGCCGTGCTGGCTGCTGCCCTCTGCACGGTAGAAACGACGGAACACCGCCTTGCGCTCCGCCTCGGGGATACCCGGGCCGGAGTCGAGCACTTCGATGCGCGTGCTATCGCCCTGGTCGACCCCACGCAGGATCACCGTGCCCCCCGGCGGGGTGAACTTGATGGAGTTGCTCAGCAGGTTCGACACGGCCTCGAACAGCAAGGCCCGGTCGCCGTTGAGCAGGGGCAGGGCGTCGGGCGCCTCCAGGATGAAGGTCAGTTCGCGTTCCTCGGCCAGGGGCAGGTAAAAATCATGCAACTCCTGCAATAACTGCAACGGATCGAGGCGTACGAAGCCCGAGCGCCGTTGTTGGTCTTCCAGTTCGGAAATCCGCAACAAACCGCGAAACCGCGCCATCAGGGTGTCGGTCTCGGCGATCACCTGGTCCATCTGCAAGGCCTCGGGGGAGCCGTCCGGCGCTTCCTGCTGGATGCGATAAAGCTGGGCACGCAGGCGCGTCAGCGGGGTGCGTAGGTCATGGGCGATGTTGTCGCACACACCCTTGACCTCATTCATCAGGCGCTCGATGCGCTCGAGCATGGCATTGACGATCGCCGCCAGCATGTCCAGCTCATCGCGCCGGCTCGACAGCGGCAGGCGGTGGGTCAGGTCGCCGGCGACGATGGCTTCGGCGCTGGCCTGCAACTGGCGAATCCGTTGCAGCGGTCGGCGGCGTAGCAGGTGCCAGCCAGCGATGCCCGGCAGGATAGTCAGCGATACGCCCCAGAACAGCGCGTGCAAGATGATCCGTGTCACCGCGAACAGCGAGCCGTTGTCCCGGGCCAGGACCAGCCAGCGGCCGTCCTGGGTACGGGTCGCCACCGCGTCGCAGCTGTCCGAAGGCACGCCCGGGTCATCGGAGTCGACGCAGCCGCCGAGCATGTGGATCTTGCCGTCAAGGGGCAGGTCGGCGGGCACGCGCAGGATCGGCCCGCTCAAATGGCGCAGTTGCGGATCGAACAGCCCGTAGGCGTCAACGCCGCGCTCGTCCAGCGTCAGGCTGGCCATGAGCGCATCTTCCAATTGGTCGCCGTGGATCCGGGCGAACAGGTGCTGGCGCTGCATCAGGGAGTGTTTGGCCAGGCTGTCGAGGTAACCAAACACTTCGTAATACATCACCCCCATCAGGATCGCGCTCCAGATCACGAACAGCGAACTGTACAGCGCCAGCAGGCGGCTGCTGGAGGAGCGCCAGCCCTTAGCGGGGTTCAGCAATGACATAGCCGGAACCCCGTACCGTGCGAATCAGCGGTTCCAGGCCCGGCGGGTCGATTTTCTTGCGCAGGCGGCCGATGTGGACGTCGATCAGGTTGGTGCCGGGGTCGAAGTGATAGCCCCAGACTTCCTCGAAAATCATCATGCGCGAGAGGATTTGCCCGCTGTTGCGCATCAGGAATTCCAGCAGCTTGTATTCGGTGGGCAGCAGGCTCAGCAGCTGCCCGTTGCGGCTGGCTTCGCGGCTGATCAGGTTCAGTTCCAGGTCGGCCACCCGCAGCGCGGTTTCCGGCTCGCGGGTGCCATTGTTGCGCCGCAGCAGCACTTCGACCCGGGCGGCCATTTCGTCGGTGGCGAACGGCTTGGTCAGGTAATCGTCGCCGCCGGCCCGCAGGCCACGCACGCGCTCATCCACATCGGAAAGAGCACTGATCATCAGGATCGGCGTGGCCACGCCCATGGTGCGCAGCGTGGTGACGATCACCAGGCCGTCGAGCTCAGGCAGCATGCGGTCCAGCGTGATCAAGTCGTAGTCGCCGCTGACCGCCCGTTCCAGGCCTTCGCGACCGTTGTCGACCCAATCGACGTCCAGGCCGTTGCGGGTCAGCTCGGCCACGATTTCACGGGCGGTCACGGCGTCGTCTTCGATGGTCAGGATGCGGTTCATGGGCGGTACCGTGTGGGGAAGTTGGAGCGATTGCGCAGCATTCTGCCAAAAATTACCTGTCGGCTTTCTGAAAAAAAGTTCATGGACCGACACGCCGATTCGCTGGCCTGGGTCAACACTTGGTCACAAATTATCGCTAACATGAATTTCGCTCGCACTATCATGTCGTGTCTGTTGCCCCGCCTCGGTGCGCTGTTGCCGGGTACCGACGCGAACCGGTGGATGTGTGCCGCAAGGAGCCGAAACCTCACTGAACCTTCAAGGAAGAGCAGCATGATGCAACCTCAAGACGTTCTACACCGAACATTCGATATCCAGCCGTTGACCCGCGCCGACATGACGGTGCGCCTGGACGGGCAAGCCGTCAACGCCGCCCACGGGGAAACCGTCCTCACCGTCATCCAGTCCCTGGGGCAACGCCAGGTCGCCCGCAACGACCACGACCAGATCAGCGGCGCCTACTGCGGCATGGGCGTGTGCCAGTGCTGCCTGGTCAAGATCGACGGCCGCCACAAGCGCCGCGCCTGCCAGACCCTGGTGCGCCCTGGCATGCAGATCGAAACCCGGGCCAACCGCATGACCGAAACGGAGGCGCCATGAGCCTCGATCCGGTGATTGTCGGCGGCGGGCCGGCGGGTATGGCTGCGGCCATCGAGCTGGCCACCCAGGGGGTGCGTTGCACCTTGCTCGAAGAAGCGCCACGCCTCGGCGGCGTCGTGTACCGCGGGCCGTTGCGCGATGGCGTCAGCCTGGATTACCTGGGGCCGCGCTACAGCGAAGCCCTGGAAAAACTCCACGGAGAATACCAGCGCCACGCCGGGTTGATCGAGGTGCGATTGGGCAATCGTGTCATCGGTGCCGAAGGCTTCCGGGCGTTGATGCTGCTGGATGCCGACGAGCGCCTGGAGGAGGTCGCCTATTCCCACCTGGTCCTGGCGGCCGGTTGTCACGAACGCAGCGTGCCGTTTCCTGGCTGGACGCTGCCGGGAGTGATGATGCTCGGAGGCCTGCAATTGCAGATCAAGAGCGGCGTGGTCCGGCCACCGAGCCCGGTGGTGATCGCCGGCACGGGGCCGTTGCTGCCGCTGGTGGCCTGCCAGCTGCACGCTTCGGGCGTGGCGGTGGCGGGTGTCTTCGAAGCCTGTGGGTTCGGCCGGATCGCCAAGGAAAGCCTGGCGTTGCTGAACAAGCCGCAGTTGTTCCTCGACGGCCTGAGCATGCTGGCCTACCTCAAGCTCAATCGCATTCCCGTGCGCTATGGCTGGGGCGTGGTGCAGGCTGACGGCGAGGGTGAGTTGAGCCACGTCACCGTCGCGCCTTATTCCGCGACCTGGGAGCCGGACCTCAAGCGCGCCGAACAGGTGCCGGCCCAGACCCTGGCGGTGGGCTACGGGTTTATCCCGCGGACTCAATTGAGCCAGCAGATGGGCCTGGAGCACGGTTTCAGCGGGGACGGCTATTTGCGGGCCGTGTCCGATGCCTGGCAACAAAGCAGCGAAGCGCACATTCACCTGGCCGGCGACATGGGCGGGATCCGTGGCGGTGAAGCGGCCATGCTCAGCGGGCGCATCGCGGCGTTGTCGATCCTCATGCAGCGCAACGTGCTGGATCCGTCCACGGCCCTGGCCCACCGGGAGCGCTACCAGGCGCAATTGGCGCGGATCATTCGCTTTCGCGCCGCCGTGGATCGCTACACCCAGCGTGGTGCCGGGCAAACCGCGTTGCCGGCCGCCGACACGGTGATCTGCCGCTGCGAGCACGCTACCCGCGCCGACATCGACCGGGCGCTGGAGCAAGGCGTGCAAGACATGGCCAGCCTGAAGATGCGCACCCGCGTGAGCATGGGCGATTGCCAGGGGCGGATGTGCGTCGGCTACTGCACCGACCGCTTGCGCGAAGCCACCGGGCGCGCCGACGTGGGTTGGCTGCGGCCGCGTTTCCCCATCGATCCGATTCCCTTTTCAGCGTTCCAGAATGCCGGCACGGAGGCCGTTTCCCATGATTAAGGACTACGACGTGGTCATCGCCGGTGGCGGTGTGATCGGGGCCTCGTGTGCCTATCAACTGTCCAAGCGCACACACCTGAAGATCGCCCTGATCGACGCCAAGCGCCCCGGCAACGCGACCCGCGCCTCGGCGGGTGGGCTGTGGGCCATCGGTGAGTCGGTGGGCCTGGGTTGCGGGGTGATCTTCTTTCGCATGATGTCGGCCAACCGCAAGCGCCAGACCCAGGGCGCCGCCGTGGCGGTGGATGCCAGCACGCCGCACATCCTGCCGCAGTCGTTCTTCGAGTTCGCCTTGCAGTCCAATGCGATGTACCCGCAGTTGCACCGCGAATTGATCGACCGCCATGGCATGGATTTCAAGTTCGAGGAGACCGGGCTCAAGTTCGTGATCTACGATGACGAAGACCGTTTGTACGCCGAGCACATCGTCGCCTGCATTCCCCACCTGGCGGACCAGGTGCGCTGGCTTGACCAGGCGGCCTTGCGTGCAGCAGAGCCGAATGTGAGCCATGAGGCCCTGGGTGCCCTGGAGTTTCTCTGCGATCACCAGCTCAGTCCGTTCCGCCTGGCCGACGCCTACACCGAAGGTGCCCGGCAGAACGGCGTCGACCTGTTCTTCAACACCAACGTGACCGAGGTGTTGCGCAGCGGCACGCGGGTGACCGGGGTGCAAACCGATGAGGCGGGGACTTTCCACTGCCGGACCCTGATCAACGCGGCCGGCGCCTGGGCGGCGGACCTGAGCGAGCAGGCCACCGGCGTGCGGATTCCGGTCAAGCCGGTCAAGGGCCAGATCCTGCTGACCGAGCGCATGCCGAAAATCCTCAACGGCTGCCTGACCACCAGCGACTGCTATGTGGCGCAGAAAGACAACGGTGAAATCCTCATCGGCAGTACCACCGAAGACAAGGGTTTTGACGTGACCACGACTTATCCGGAGATCGAAGGGCTGGTGCAAGGCGCGGTGCGCTGCATTCCGCAGTTGGTCGACATCAACCTGAAACGAACCTGGGCCGGCCTGCGCCCGGGTTCGCCTGATGAACTGCCGATCCTGGGGCCGATGCGCGGGGTGGAAGGCTATCTCAACGCGTGCGGGCATTTCCGCACCGGCATCCTGACCTCGGCCATCACCGGCGTGTTGCTGGACAAACTGGTGAACAACGAGCCCTTGCCGTTGGACATCACGCCGTTCCTGGCGGACCGTTTCGAGGTGGCGCCGAGGGTCGTCGAGGCAAAGGAAATGGAACTGGCCTGAGCAAATCCTGTGTGGAAGTCTGTGGTGAATACATATCCCGCAGACATCCGGGAACAAACTGTGGGAGCGAGCTTGCTCGCGATGGCGTCAGGTCAGTCAGTATCCCTGTTGACTGGTACACCGCTATCGCGAGCACGCTCGCTCCCACAGGGATCCAGGGTGAATCGGAATCCTGCGCTTACTCCATCGGCGTGCTGACAAACGCCTCCAACCCTTCTGCATAGGCGGTGAACGCGCTGATCGATGGGAATGACTTGCCCTGCACCTGGTCCGGTACCACCAGGTTGGTGAAGCTCCAGGCCACTGCCACGGTGATGCCCGCCTGATCGAGTGTGCCGTCGGTGGCCAGCGGCTGTTTCACCAGTTCCTGTTCGAGCATGTCATAGGCCGCCGCCAGTTGGCCTTCCACGCGTTCGACCCAAGGGGCATGTTGGATTTCTGTCGGCCGCAGGTTGCGTTCGTAGTAGATCTGCACCGACTTCTCGCACGCCGCCAGGGCCAGGCCGATCAGGCGCAGGGCGCGCAGCCGTTGCCCACTGTCCACCGGCATCAGGCTTTTGCCCGGCGCGGCCAAGGCCTCGAGGTGGTCGATGATCAACGTGGAATCCATCAGCACATTGTCATCGTCCAGCACCAGGGTCGGGGCCTTGACCACCGGGTTGATGCGCTGGAATCGTTCGAAATGCCTGAACACCGAAACGGACTCGTGTTCCAGGGCAACCTCCAGGCACTTGGCGGAAATGGCGACGCGGCGCACGTAGGGCGAGTCCAGCATGCCGATCAGTTTCATGACGTCTCCTTCAGAAAAATCTTGCGGGTGTTAATCCTCGAACCCGACCTGTTCATGGATTTCATCGACCTTGAGTTCCAGCCGGTAAGCCACGGCGATGAACAACGCCTGGCACAGGCACAACGTGGCGCTCAACGAACGAAAGGCGAACGAACTGCCTTCGTTCACCAGCAACACGGCGTTGGCCCGCTTGGCCAGGGGCGAGAGATTGCTGTCGGTGATGATCAGGGTCTTGGCCTGGTGATGCTGGGCAATGCGCAGGCAGTGCTGGGTTTCCTTGCCGTAGGGCGTAAAGCTGATGGCGATGACCAGGTCGTTGGCCCGCACACTGCGCATCTGCTCGCGGTAGCTGCCCCCCAGGCCGGACACCAGGTGAATGCGTTTGTTGGTGTGCTGCAGGTTGTAGACCAGGTAATCGGCGACCGCGAACGAGCGGCGTACGCCCACCACATAGATATTGTCGGCGTTGACCACCAGGTCCACGGCCTTTTCGAACGCCTGGTCGTCCAGCTCCAACCCCAGGCGCTCGATGCCCGACAGGGTCGCGTTGACGCACTCGCGGGCCAGGTCGCCGCCGCTGGCTTTTTGCGACTTGTTGGCGATCATGCTGCGGATGCGCTGCTGGTAGTTCTGCACCGGCGTGGTCTTGTGGGTGTAGGCCTCGCGGAACAAGGCCTGCATTTCGCTGAACCCGCTGAAGCCGAAGCGCTGGGAAAACCTGACGATGGCCGAGGGGTGTACTTCGCATTCCCGGGCGATGTCACTGATGCGGTCGACCATGATCCGGTCGCTTTGCTGGCTCATGTAGCTGGCGATGCGCTTGAGCTGGCGCGGCAGGCTTTCGTATTCGTCGGTGATCAGTTGCAGCAGGCGCTCGGCATTGATCGGTGGGCTCGGGAGGGCGGGTTCGGACGCGCTCTCGGACGGCGCCGGCAGATCATCGGGGCGGGTCATAAAAAATCCTTCTGGCTTGTTCTTATAGGGCGGCCTTAAAAAAGGCCGGCCCTCGACAATAGGTTGGCTGGTCGCAGTCTACAGCGTAGGCGCAGGGAAAATCATGGGCGGACAAATGTTGCAGCAGGTGCTGAAACGATGCACTGCGTCTGGTTCGCTTTGGTTATCGCGTATTGGAAAAAATATTCTACATAAAAAATTTATAGAATAATTATTGATTATTGCGCGCTGCTCGTTTTAGTCTGCATTCACCAACAGCGTTGGCGCCGTGTCGGCGACAAGCGCAGGCTGATAAAAATAACAGGAGCCAGCATGGGCCAGACTCGTTTTGCCAGTGGGCGTCAATTGGATGTGATTTGCCTGGGGCGCCTGGGCGTCGATCTCTACGCGCAGCAAGTCGGCGCGCGCCTGGAAGATGTTTCGAGCTTCGCCAAGTACCTGGGCGGTTCCTCGGCCAACATCGCGTTCGGCACGGCGCGCCTGGGCCTCAGGTCGGCGATGTTGAGCCGGGTAGGCGATGACCACATGGGCCGCTTCCTGGTGGAGTCCCTGGCCCGCGAAGGCTGCGATGTCAGTGGCATCAAGGTCGATCCCGAACGCCTGACGGCCATGGTCCTGCTGGGGATCAAGGACCGGGAAACCTTTCCCCTGGTGTTCTACCGGGAGAACTGCGCCGACATGGCGCTGCGCGCCGAAGACATCGACGAAACCTTTATTGCTTCCAGCAAGGCTTTGCTGATCACCGGCACGCATTTCTCCACCGACGGCGTCTACAAGGCCAGTCTCCAGGCGCTGGACTATGCGCAAAAACATCAGGTCAAGCGGGTCCTGGACATCGATTACCGGCCAGTGCTTTGGGGCCTGGCGGGCAAGGCCGATGGCGAAACGCGGTTTGTGGCCGATCAGAAAGTCAGCCAGCACGTGCAGAGCATCCTGCCGCGTTTCGATCTGATCGTCGGCACCGAAGAAGAATTTCTCATCGCCGGCGGCAGTGAAGACCTGCTGACCGCGTTGCGTACCGTGCGCTCGCTGACGGCGGCGACCCTGGTGGTCAAGCTCGGCCCCCAGGGTTGCACGGTGATCCATGGTGCCATTCCGGCCCGGCTCGAAGACGGCACCATTTACCCGGGCGTGCGGGTCGAAGTCTTGAATGTACTGGGCGCCGGCGATGCGTTCATGTCCGGATTTCTCGCTGGCTGGCTGGAGGACGCCAGCGATGAACGCTGCTGCCAGTTGGCCAATGCTTGCGGTGGGCTGGTGGTGTCGCGCCATGCCTGCGCCCCGGCAATGCCGACCCGCGCCGAACTCGACTATTTGTTCGACAGCCCGGTGCCCATCACCCGGCCGGACCAGGATGTCGTGTTGCAACGGCTGCATCAGGTCAGCGTGCCCCGCAAGACCTGGAAACAGCTGTTCATCTTCGCCTTCGACCATCGTGGACAACTGGTGGAACTGGCCCAGAAGGGCGGCCGCGAGTTGAGCAGCATCGGCGAACTCAAGCAACTGTTCATCCAGGCGGTGGCGCGGGTCGAAGCCGACCTGCGGCACCAGGGCATCGAGGCTGACGTCGGTCTGCTGGCCGACCAGCGCTTCGGCCAGGATTCGCTGAACGCTGCCACCGGCCGCGGCTGGTGGGTGGCGCGGCCGGTGGAAGTGCAGGGTTCGCGGCCACTGGCCTTCGAACACGGGCGCTCCATTGGCAGCAACCTGGTCGCCTGGCCACAGGAGCAGATCATCAAGTGCCTGGTGCAATTTCACCCGGACGACGAACCGCTGCTGCGCCTGGAGCAAGAGGCGCAATTGACGGGGTTGTACAAGGCCTCCCAGGCCAGCGGCCATGAATTGCTGCTGGAAGTCATTCCGCCCAAGGATCATCCGTCGCCGCACCCGGACGTGCTCTATCGCGCCCTCAAGCGCCTCTACAACCTGGGCATCTTTCCGGCGTGGTGGAAGATCGAAGCCCAGGGCGCGGATGAATGGCAGCAGCTCGATGAGCTGATCCAACAGCGCGACCCGTATTGCCGTGGCGTGGTCCTGCTGGGCCTCAACGCCCCGGCCGCCGCGTTGGCCGAAGGGTTTCGCCAGGCCAGCCAGAGCAGCACCTGCCGCGGTTTCGCCGTGGGCCGCACGATCTTCCAGGAACCGAGCCGGGCCTGGCTGGCCGGGGAAATCGATGATGAAACGCTGATCCAACAGGTGCAGGGCCGGTTTGTGGAGTTGATCGAGGCCTGGCGTGCTGCGCGAAGTCAGACATTGTGAATACTGAACCTGTGGGAGCGAGCTTGCTCGCGATAGCGGACTGACAGTTGACAACCAGTCGCCTGACCCACCGCTATCGCGAGCAAGCTCGCTCCCACAGGGTTCATTGCCGTCTTCAATGGTTATGAAAAAACAATAAAAGGTGCAGCCATGCCCGCTATTCGAATTGGCATCAACCCGATTTCCTGGAGCAACGACGACTTGCCATCGTTGGGCGGCGAGACGCCGTTGAGTACGGCGCTGAGTGAAGGCAAAGTCATCGGTTACGAAGGCTTCGAGCTCAACGGCAAGTTCCCCAAGGACGCCAAGGGCGTCGGCGATGTGCTGCGGCCGTACGACCTGGCGCTGGTCTCCGGCTGGTATTCCAGTCGCCTGGCCCGGCGCTCGGCGGCGCAGGAGATCGACGCCATCGCCAGCCACGTCGAGCTGTTGGCGCAGAACGGCGCCAACGTGCTGGTGTACGGCGAGGTCGCCGACTCCATTCAAGGCCAACGCATTCCATTGGTCGAGCGGCCGCGTTTTCACACCGACGAAGCCTGGCAAGCCTACGCCGACAAACTCACTGAGCTGGCGCGTTTCACCTTGTCCCAAGGCGTGCGCCTGGCCTACCACCACCACATGGGCGCCTACGTCGAGTCGCCCGCGGACATCGACAAATTGATGGCCCTGACCGGCAGCGAAGTCGGCCTGTTGTTCGATTCGGGTCACTGTTACATGGGCGGGGGCGAACCGCTGCATGTCTTGCGCAAGCACATCGAACGCATCTGCCATGTGCACTTCAAGGACGTGCGCAAACCGGTGGTGCAACTGGCGCGCAATAACCTCTGGAGCTTCCCCGACTGCATCATCAACGGCACCTTCACCGTGCCGGGGGATGGCGATATCGACTTCGCCGCGTTGCTCGATGTGCTGCTGGCCGCCGACTACCAGGGCTGGCTGGTGGTGGAAGCCGAGCAGGACCCCGCCGTAGCGCCGAGTTATGCCTACGCCAAGAAGGGCTACGACACCCTGCGCGCCCTGCTGCAAGAAAGGAGTGCGTCATGAGCCTGTTGATCAAGAGCCATTCCAGCGGCCGAACCATGGTCCAGTTGCCAGCGGGTGAGCTGGAATACGTCGGGTTCGCCGCCTATCGCCTGAGCCTGGGTGAAACCCTGCCGGTGGCCGCTGGCGACAAGGAGCTGTGCCTGGTGCTGCTCAGCGGGCGCATCAGCCTCAAGGGCGAAGCGCCGGGGCAGGGCGCCTTCGATTGGGACAACCTTGGAGATCGCCAGTCGGTGTTCGAGGACAAGTCGCCTTATGCCGCTTACCTGCCACTGGGCAGCCAGGCCCAGGTCACCGCCCTGAGCGATGTGCAGGTGGCGGTGTGTGCCGCGCCGGGTTCGGCGCGTAATGAATACGGCCCACGGCTGATCCGCCCGGAGAGCATGAAGCGCAGCGTGCGCGGCAAGGGCGCCAACACCCGTTATGTCTGCGACATTCTGCCGGACAGCGAACCGGCCCACTCACTGCTGGTGGTGGAAGTGCGCACGCCGTCGGGGCACTCCTCGAGTTACCCGCCGCACAAGCACGACACCGACGACCTGCCGCACCAGAGCTTCTTGGAGGAAACCTATTACCACCAAGTCAACCCGTCCCAGGGCTTCGTGTTTCAGCGGGTCTACACCGACGACCGCAGCATCGACCAGGCCATGGCCGTGGAGAACAGCGACCTGGTGGTGGTGCCCAAGGGTTATCACCCGGTCAGCGTGCCCTATGGGTATGAGTCGTACTACCTGAACGTCATGGCCGGCCCGAAGCGGGTCTGGCAGTTCCATAACGACCCGCAGCACAGTTGGCTGCTCGACCTCTGAATGCCACACTTTCCACGGAGAACAAGAACAATGAGTGACGCCCCGGTAGTAGGCCATTACATCGACGGTCGAGTGCAGGCCAGCGACAGCGCGCGCCTGAGCAATGTCTTCAACCCGGCCACTGGCGCGGTGCAGGCCAGGGTGGCCCTGGCCGAACCGAGTACCGTCGACGCGGCGGTGGCGTCGGCGCTGGCGGCGTTCCCGGCCTGGTCCGAGCAGTCGTCCCTGCGCCGTTCGCGGGTGATGTTCAAGTTCAAGGAATTGCTCGATCGGCATCACGACGAACTGGCGCAGATCATCAGCCGTGAACACGGCAAGGTGCTGTCCGACGCCCACGGTGAAGTCACCCGGGGCATCGAGATCGTCGAGTACGCCTGCGGTGCGCCGAACCTGCTCAAGACCGATTTCAGCGACAACATCGGCGGTGGCATCGACAACTGGAACCTGCGTCAGCCCCTGGGTGTTTGCGCCGGGGTCACACCGTTCAACTTCCCGGTGATGGTGCCCTTGTGGATGATTCCCCTGGCGCTGGTCGCCGGCAACTGCTTCATCCTCAAGCCTTCGGAGCGCGACCCGTCCGCCAGCTTGCTGATGGCCCGCTTGCTGACGGAAGCCGGCCTGCCGGATGGCGTGTTCAACGTTGTCCAAGGTGACAAGGTAGCGGTGGATGCGCTGTTGCAGCACCCGGACATCGAAGCGATTTCCTTTGTCGGCTCCACACCGATCGCCGAGTACATCCACCAGCAGGGCACGGCGCACGGCAAGCGCGTCCAGGCCCTGGGCGGGGCGAAGAACCACATGATCGTCATGCCCGATGCCGACCTCGACCAGGCGGCGGATGCGTTGATCGGTGCGGCCTACGGCTCGGCCGGCGAGCGCTGCATGGCGATTTCCATCGCCGTGGCGGTGGGTGAGGTGGGCGATGAACTGATTGCCAGACTGTTGCCCCGCATTGATCAACTGAAGATCGGCAACGGCCAGCAGCCCGGTACCGACATGGGACCGCTGGTCACCGCCGAACACAAGGCCAAGGTGGAAGGTTTCATCGACGCCGGCGTGGCCGAGGGCGCCCGACTGATCGTCGATGGCCGTGGTTTCACGGTGCCGGGGGCCGAGCAGGGGTTCTTTGTCGGCGCGACGCTGTTCGACCAGGTCACCGCCGAGATGAGCATCTACCAGCAAGAGATTTTCGGGCCGGTGCTGGGGATTGTCCGTGTGCCGGACTTCGCCACGGCGGTGGCGCTGATCAATGCCCATGAGTTCGGCAACGGCGTGTCGTGCTTCACCCGTGACGGCGGCATCGCCCGGGCGTTCGCCCGCAGCATCAAGGTCGGCATGGTGGGCATCAACGTGCCGATCCCGGTGCCCATGGCCTGGCATTCCTTTGGCGGCTGGAAGCGTTCGCTGTTCGGCGATCACCATGCCTACGGCGAAGAAGGCCTGCGCTTCTACAGCCGCTACAAAAGCGTGATGCAGCGCTGGCCCGACAGCATCGCCAAGGGTCCTGAATTCAGCATGCCGACTGCCCAATAACCCGTTTTTTACAGTGCCGGAGGGAGAACAACAAATGAATAAGCCCCTGCGTTTTGCCTTGAATCGAATGGTTGCCCCGCGCCTGTCACTGCCCGAATTCATTGACCTGGCCCTGGCGTTGAAAACCGATGCCATCGAGATCCGCAACGATTTGAAGGGCGTCGAGATCGAGGATGGCATGCCGCCCGGCCGTGTGCGTGAGTTGTGTGAGGAAAGGGGCATCAAGGTGCTGTCGATCAATGCCCTTTACCCTTTCGACGTGTGGAACGAGGAGCGTCGCGCCCAGGCCGTGCGGCTGGCCGATTACGCCCGTGAATGCGGCGCCGAGGGGCTGGTGGTGTGCCCGCTCAACGACCGGGCCGACCCGCGCAGCGAGGCTGAGCGGGCGGCGGGGCTGCGTACCGCCCTCAGCGAACTGGCGCCGATCCTGCGCGCCTTCGGCATCTACGGCTTCATCGAACCCCTGGGTTTCGAAGAGTGCTCGCTGCGCCGCAAGCGTACCGCCGTGGACGCGATCCAGGCCATCGGCGGGCTGGATGTGTTCCGCCTGGTGCACGACACCTTTCACCATCATCTGGCGGGGGAGCAGGCATTCTTTCCCGAACTGACCGGGCTGGTACACATCTCCGGCGTCGAAGATGCCCAGGTGCCTTTGGCGACGATTCGTGACGGCCATCGGGTGCTGGTGGGCGCGGCTGACATCCTGGGCAATGCCGCGCAGATCGAGGCGCTGCGGGCCGGTGGCTACGAGGGCTACCTGTCCTTCGAACCGTTTGCCGAGAGTGTCCATGAACTGGCCGATATCCGCCAGGCGTTGGGGGCGAGCATGAATCACCTGCAACGCTCACAGGCCTGACCCGACTTCCTGAACGATGGAGAACCCCTTGTGGGAGCGAGCTTGCTCGCGATGACGGCGCCCCAATCAATACATGCGTCGCCTGACACACCGCTATCGCGAGCAAGCTCGCTCCCACACTTGACCGAGTTGCGTTTGAAAAGGTGCAAGCATGACCACAACACGACTGACCATGGCCCAGGCCCTGGTGAAATTCCTCGATAACCAGTACGTCGAGGTCGATGGCGTCCAGAGCAAGTTCGTCGCCGGAGTCTTTACCATTTTCGGCCACGGCAACGTGCTGGGCCTGGGCCAGGCGCTGGAGCAGGACAGCGGCGACCTGGTGGTCCATCAGGGCCGCAACGAACAGGGCATGGCCCATGCCGCCATCGGGTTTGCCAAGCAGCACCTGCGGCGCAAGATCTACGCCTGCAGCGCGTCGGTCGGCCCCGGTGCGGCGAACATGCTGACCGCCGCGGCCACCGCCACGGCCAATCGCATTCCGTTGCTGCTATTGCCCGGCGATGTCTATGCCAGTCGCCAGCCAGACCCGGTGTTGCAGCAGATCGAACAGTTCCACGACCTGAGCATCAGCACCAACGACGCCTTCAAGGCCGTGAGCAAATACTGGGACCGCATCAACCGCCCCGAGCAGTTGATGACTGCGGCGATCCAGGCCATGCGCGTGCTCACCGACCCGGCCGAAACCGGCGCGGTGACCCTGGCGCTGCCCCAGGACGTGCAGGCCGAAGCCTACGATTACCCGGACTACTTCCTGCAAAAACGCGTGCACCGCATCGACCGTCGCCCGGCCACCGAGGCAATGCTCGGCGACGCCCTGGCGCTGCTCAAAGGCAAGCGCAAGCCGTTGATCATCTGTGGTGGCGGCGTGCGGTATTCCGGGGCCAATGCGGCATTGCAGGCCTTCGCCGAGCGTTTCGACATTCCCTTCGCCGAGACCCAGGCTGGCAAGAGCGCCGTGGTGTCGAGCCATCCGTTGAACGTCGGTGGCGTCGGCGAGACCGGCTGCCTGGCGGCGAACCTGCTGGCCAAGGACGCCGACCTGGTCATTGGCGTCGGGACGCGCTACAGCGACTTCACCACCGGCTCCAAATGGTTGTTCCAGCACCCGGACGTGCAGTTCCTCAATCTCAATATCAGCCCCTGCGACGCCCTGAAGCTCGACGGCGTGCAGTTGCTGGCCGACGCCCGCTCAGGCCTGGAGGCGCTGTCTGCGGCGATGGGCGACTACCGCGCCGAGTGGGGCGGGCAGATTGCCGATGCCAAGGCTCGCTTGGACGCCGAGGTGGACCGCGTCTACCAGGCCGATTACCGCGTCGAGGCGTTCCTCCCGGAAATCGACGACCACATGGACCCGGCGGTGTTTCGCGAATTCATCGAACTCACCGGTTCCTGCCTGACCCAGAGCCGCGTGCTGGGCACCCTCAACGAAACCCTGGCCGACGATGCGATCATCGTCGCCGCCGCCGGCAGCTTGCCCGGCGACTTGCAGCGCGCCTGGCGCAGCAAGGGCGTGAACTCCTATCACGTCGAGTACGGCTATTCGTGCATGGGTTATGAGGTGAACGCGGCTTTGGGTGTGAAACTCGCCGAGCCCGATAAAGAGGTGTACGCCCTGGTGGGCGATGGCTCCTACATGATGCTGCACTCGGAACTGGCGACCTCGATCCAGGAACGACGCAAGATCAACGTAGTGCTGCTGGACAACATGGCCTTCGGCTGCATCAACAATTTGCAGATGGGAAATGGCATGGACAGCTTCGGCACCGAGTTCCGTTTCCGCAACCCGGACACCGGCAAGCTCGACGGCGCCTTCGTGCCGGTGGACTTCGCCATGAGTGCCGCGGCCTACGGCTGCAAGACCTACAAGGCGACGACCCTGGAGGAACTGCGCGCGGCCCTGGCGGATGCGCGGCGCCAGACGGTCTCCACCTTGATCGACATCAAGGTCCTGCCCAAGACCATGATTCACAGCTACCTGTCGTGGTGGCGGGTGGGCGTGGCGCAAGTCTCCACCAGCGCCCGCACCGATGCCGTCGCCAAGACCCTCAATGAACGACTGGCCAAGGCCCGTCAATACTGATTGCCCCAACCCTACGAAAGGAGTTCCACATGTCTTTGAAGCTGGGCGTCATTGGCACCGGGGCCATCGGCCAGGACCATATCCGTCGTTGCAGCCAGACCTTGCTCAACAGCCAGGTGGTGGCGGTGACCGACATCAACCTGCAACAAGCGGCCAAGGTCGTGGCCGATCTCAAGCTGACCGCCGAGGTCTACCCCGACGGTCATGCGTTGATCAAGGCGCCGGACGTGGAGGCGATCCTCGTCACCTCCTGGGGCCCGAGCCATGAAGAATTCGTGCTGGCGGCGATTGCGGCGGGCAAACCGGTATTCTGCGAAAAGCCCCTGGCGGTCACGGCCGAAGGTTGCCGCAAGATCGTTGACGCCGAAGTGGCCCATGGCAAGCGCCTGGTGCAAGTCGGTTTCATGCGTCCCTACGATGAAGGCTATCGCGCGCTCAAGGCGGTGATCGACAGCGGCCAGATCGGTGAGCCGCTGATGCTGCACTGCGCCCACCGTAACCCGCGCGTGGGCGAGAACTACAAGACCGACATGGCGATCACCGACACCCTGATCCACGAGCTGGATGTGTTGCGCTGGTTGCTGGCCGATGACTACGTGTCGGTGCAGGTGGTGTTCCCACGCAAGACCAGCAAGGCCCTGGCTCACTTGCGGGACCCACAGATCGTCCTGTTGGAAACCGCCCGGGGCACGCGCATCGACGTCGAGGTGTTCGTCAACTGCCAGTACGGCTATGACATCCAGTGCGAAGTGGTGGGGGAGACCGGCATCGCCAAGCTACCGGAACCGTCCCAGGTGCAACTGCGCAGCGGCGCCAAGCTGTCCAATGCGATCCTGATGGATTGGAAAGACCGCTTCATCGCCGCTTATGACGTCGAACTGCAGGCCTTCATCGACGGCGTGCGCGCGGGGCAAGTGGGCGGGCCCTCGGCCTGGGATGGGTTTGCCGCGGCGGTGGCGGCGGATGCCTGTATCCAGGCGCAGCAGAGTGGGCAGATCGTCAAGGTCGACCTGCCCGAGCGCCCGCGTTTCTACGGCTAACCCCAATCCCCTTTGGGTATGCAGTCAAATGGTGGGAGCGAGCTTGCTCGCGATAGCGGTGGGTCAGTCAACCTGATGCAGGCTGATCCGCCGCCATCGCGAGCAAGCTCGCTCCCACAGGGAGTGTTTATCCAATGACTTTCAAGGAGCTTTCATGCGAATCGGGCTAGTCGGCTACGGCAAGGGTGGGCGGTTCTTTCATGCGCCGATGATCAGCAGTCTGCCGGGGGCTACGTTCGTCGGCGTGGTGACCCGGTCCGTCGAGCGCCGCCAACAATTGGCCAGCGATCACCCGCAGGCCCAGGCCTTCGACACCCTCGAGCAATTGGTGGCCGCGGGCGTCGATGCGGTGGTGGTGTCCACGCCTTTGGACGGTCGCCCGGCCATTGTGATGCACGCCATCGAACTCGGCGTGGCGGTGGTCAGCGACAAACCGTTCGCCCCTGACGCCGCGCAGGCCGAGGCGATGGTGTTGGCCGCCGAACGTCGTAACGTGCCTTTGAGCGTGTACCAGAACCGCCGCTGGGATTCGGATTTCCTGACCCTGCGCAAGCTGTTGGCCTCCGGGGCCCTCGGGCAAGTCATTCGTTTTGAGTCGAGTGTCGAACGTTATTCGCCAACCTCGGTAGGCAAAGGCAGCGGTGGTGGATTCCTGCGCGATTTGGGCAGCCACTTGGTGGACCAGGCGCTGCAATTGTTCGGGCCGGTGACCAGGGTCTACGCCGAGCTGGATTACCGCCAGCCGGATCAGGTGTTCGACAACGGCTTCTTCATGTCCTTGACCCATGCCAGCGGCGTCATCTCCCACTTGAGCGGCAATTGCGTGCAAAACGCACCGCGCCCGCGCTTTCGGGTCAGCGGTACCCAGGGCTGCTACACCGTCGAAGGTTTGGACGGGCAGGAGGCTCAGGCATTGGCCGGGTTGAGCCCGGCGACCGAGGGCGAACGCTGGGGGGCTGAAGAACATCGGCGCTGGGGCTGGTTCGAACACGGCACCGAGCGCGAGCGGGTGGCCTCGGAGCGTGGCTGCTGGCTGGCGTTCTATCAACACCTGCAAACCGCGTCGCAGGGCACTGGCCCGCTGCCGGTGGAGGCCCGTGATGCGCTGGCGACCACCCGCATCCTCGACGCCGCCAGGCAGAGTGCCGGGCAGGGCGAAGTGGTGCGGTTGTCCACGCCGGTGGGTCATGGAATAAAAAACGAATAAAATTCTAAAATCAGTTGATATGGAAAATATTTTCCAATAAAGTCGATTCCAGGTTACCGACAACCCTGTTTGTCTTCCGCCAAGCCAGCCTTGAACGGACGACAGGCGAAACAAAAACAAGAAACACAGCTAGGTACCGTCGATGAAAACCTTCAGCCGTTCTGCGTTTCACCTGCCACGTCTACTGCGTCTGTCCGCAGTCTTTCCCCTGTTCGAATCCCTGTGTATCCAGCGCAACGGCGCCGTGGTCTGCTGCATGCCCGGCGCGCCCATCGTGCGTTTGCCCCGTTCCTGATCCGCTACGCCTTATCCATAAAACCAACAAAAAAGTGGAGAAAGACCGTTCATGAAGACCAAGACCCGTATCGCCTCGCTGGCCCTGTCGCTGATGCTCACCAGCGGCGCTGCCCTGGCGGACCTGAAGATCGGCGTCAGCATGTCCCAGTTCGATGACACCTGGTTGACCTACCTGCGCGAATCCATGGACAAGAAAGCCAAGTCCCTGCCGGACGGCGTCACCCTGCAGTTCGAGGACGCCCGCAGCGATGTGGTCAAGCAGTTGAGCCAGGTGGAAAGCTTCATCAGCCAGAAGGTCGATGCGCTCATCGTCAACCCGGTGGACACCGCCGCGACCCAGCGCATCACCAAGGCCGCCGTGGCGGCCGGCATCCCGCTGGTGTACGTCAACCGCCGCCCGGACGATCCGAAGTTACCGGAAGGGGTGGTCACCGTGGCCTCCGATGACCTGGAAGCCGGGCGCATGCAGATGCAATACCTGGCTGAAAAAATGGGCGGCAAGGGCAACATCGTGATCCTGTTGGGTGACCTGGCCAATAATTCCACCACCAACCGCACCAAGGGCGTCAAGGACGTGCTGGCCAAGTATCCGGGCATCAAGATCGAACAGGAACAGACCGGCACCTGGTCACGTGACAAGGGCATGACCCTGGTTAACGACTGGCTGACCCAGGGACGCGAATTCCAGGCGGTGGTGGCCAACAATGACGAGATGGCCATCGGCGCCGCCATGGCCCTCAAGCAAGCGGGCACTGAGTCGGGCACGGTATTGATCGCCGGGGTTGACGGCACGCCGGACGGTTTGAACGCCATCAAGAAAGGCGAAATGGCGGTCTCGGTGTTCCAGGACGCCAAGGGCCAGGCCGATGGCTCGATCGACACGGCGGTGAAAATGGTCAAGAAGCAGCCGGTCGAGCAGGCTGTCTGGGTGCCGTACCGCCTGATCACGCCGGAAAACGTCGATCAGTTCAAGTGACGTTCAACCCGGCCCCACCACAATAATAAGCAGGCAAGGTCGCAACGCCGACCTTGCCGAGGGAGTACCTGATCATGTTCGCTTCAGCGACTGCTTCGAGCGCCCCGGCCGTGACTTTCCAGCCGGATGTATCACTTGATGAGCCGTACCTGCTGGAAGTCGTCAATGTCAGCAAGGGCTTTCCCGGTGTGGTGGCCCTGTCCGATGTCCAATTGCGGGTACGCCCCGGCTCCGTGCTGGCCCTGATGGGCGAGAACGGTGCGGGCAAATCCACCTTGATGAAGATCATTGCCGGCATCTACCAGCCCGACGCCGGTGAACTGCGCCTGCGCGGCAAGCCGGTGACGTTCGACACGCCGCTGGCGGCGTTGCAGGCCGGCATCGCGATGATCCATCAGGAACTGAACCTGATGCCCCACATGAGCATCGCCGAAAACATCTGGATCGGCCGCGAGCAGCTCAACGGCCTGCACATGGTCGACCATGGCGAGATGCACCGTTGCACCGCCCGGCTGCTGGAACGCCTGCGCATCAAGCTCGATCCCGAGGAGCTGGTGGGCAACCTGAGCATCGCCGAGCGGCAGATGGTGGAGATTGCCAAGGCCGTCTCTTATGACTCCGACATCCTGATCATGGACGAGCCGACCTCGGCCATCACCGAGACCGAAGTCGCCCACCTGTTCTCGATCATTGCCGACCTCAAGTCCCAGGGTAAGGGCATCATCTACATCACCCATAAGATGAACGAAGTGTTCGCCATCGCCGATGAAGTGGCGGTGTTTCGCGACGGCGCCTACATCGGCCTGCAACGGGCCGACAGCATGGATGGCGACAGCCTGATTTCGATGATGGTCGGGCGCGAACTGAGCCAGTTGTTCCCGGTGCGGGAGCAACCCATCGGTGAGTTGGTGCTGTCGGTGCGCGACCTGAGCCTGGACGGCATTTTCAAAGGCGTGTCCTTCGACCTGCATGCCGGGGAGATCCTGGGCATCGCCGGGTTGATGGGCTCGGGCCGGACCAACGTGGCCGAGGCGATTTTCGGCGTGACCCCGAGCACCGGCGGCGAGATCCGGCTGGACGGCCAACCCGTGCGCATCAGCGACCCCCACATGGCCATCGAGAAGGGCTTCGCGCTGTTGACCGAGGACCGCAAGCTCAGCGGCCTGTTCCCGTGCCTGTCGGTGCTGGAGAACATGGAGATGGCGGTGCTGCCCCATTATGTCGGCAACGGCTTCATCCAGCAGAAAGCCCTGCGCACCTTGTGTGAGGACATGTGCAAGAAGCTGCGGGTCAAGACCCCGTCGCTGGAACAGTGCATCGACACCCTGTCCGGCGGCAACCAGCAGAAAGCGCTGCTGGCGCGCTGGCTGATGACCAACCCGCGCATCCTGATTCTCGACGAGCCGACCCGCGGCATCGATGTCGGCGCCAAGGCCGAGATCTATCGGCTGATTTCCTACCTCGCCAGCGAAGGCATGGCGGTGATCATGATTTCCTCGGAACTGCCGGAAGTATTGGGCATGAGCGACCGGGTCATGGTGATGCACGAAGGTGACCTGATGGGCACCCTCGACCGCAGCGAAGCGACCCAGGAACGAGTGATGCAACTGGCTTCGGGCCTGTCCTGATGCTCGTCAGTCCAGATAAAAAAGGTAAGTGGCTATGAACGCAATACTGGAAAACAAACCCGCGGCCGCACCGACCAGGTCCCGGCGGCGCCTGCCGACGGAGCTGAGCATCTTCCTGGTGCTGATCGGCATCGGCCTGGTGTTCGAAATGTTCGGCTGGATCATGCGTGATCAGAGTTTCCTGATGAACTCCCAGCGCCTGGTGTTGATGATCCTGCAAGTCTCGATCATCGGCCTGCTGGCCATCGGCGTGACCCAGGTGATCATCACCACCGGTATCGATTTGTCGTCCGGCTCGGTGCTGGCGCTGTCGGCCATGATCGCCGCCAGCCTGGCCCAGACGTCGGACTTCGCCCGGGCGGTGTTTCCCTCGCTGACGGATTTGCCGGTGTGGATACCGGTGGTGGCGGGGCTCGGGGTGGGGCTGCTGGCCGGGGCGATCAACGGCAGCATCATTGCTATTACCGGCATCCCGCCATTCATCGCCACCCTCGGCATGATGGTCTCGGCCCGTGGCCTGGCGCGCTACTACACCGAAGGCCAGCCGGTGAGCATGTTGTCCGATTCCTACACCGCCATTGGCCATGGCGCCATGCCGGTGATCATCTTCCTGGTGGTGGCGGTGATCTTCCACATCGCCCTGCGCTACACCAAGTATGGCAAGTACACCTACGCCATTGGCGGCAACATGCAGGCGGCGCGGACCTCGGGCATCAACGTCAAGCGCCACTTGGTGATCGTCTACAGCATTGCCGGGTTGCTGGCGGGCTTGGCCGGCGTGGTGGCTTCGGCGCGAGCGGCGACCGGGCAGGCGGGCATGGGCATGTCCTACGAGCTGGACGCGATTGCGGCGGCGGTGATCGGCGGCACCAGCCTGGCGGGCGGGGTGGGGCGCATCACCGGGACCGTGATCGGGGCGCTGATCCTCGGGGTGATGGCCAGCGGCTTTACCTTCGTCGGCGTCGATGCCTATATCCAGGACATCATCAAGGGCTTGATCATCGTGGTGGCGGTGGTCATCGACCAGTACCGCAACAAGCGCAAACTCAAGCGCTGATTCCCCTGAGGTTGCGACAAAGCGCCACGCCTGACCCGCGTGGCGTAGCCATTTGTCTTCTTAATACAGCTATTGCAGCGAATTTCTTGTTATAAACGCACTCCGATGACTGCCAAAAGCCTGTCAGAGAACATTTGAGGGGGTTGTCGGACATTTTCCCTATGTTTTCAGTTGCTGAGGCCTCGACTCGGCCTTAGACTGCCGCCCCTCGTAAATTGAGTGCCGGGTGGCGCTTGGAATAGACGGCGCCTTCCCGATGAGCGTGGCAGCTGCGCTGCGGGACGCTCCATAATTCGCCTTAATGCACGTTTTTTTATAGAGAAATCAATGACAAAGGAAAAGTTGCTGGCCATGCCGGCGGATGACTACATGAATGCCGAGCAGCTGGCTTTCTTCACCAAGCTGTTGCAGAACATGAAGGTCGAAACCCACGAGCGCATCGAACAGAACCGAATCGCCATTGAAAGCCTGGACACCCCGGCCGACCCGGCGGACGCTGCTTCCGTAGAAGAAGAGCGTACCTGGCTGGTCAACGCCATCGATCGCGACCAGCGCATGCTGCCTCAACTGGAGCAGGCCCTGGACCGTATCAACGACGACAGCTTCGGCTGGTGCGACGACAGCGGCGAGCCGATCGGCCTCAAGCGCCTGCTGATCAGCCCGACCACCAAGTACTGCATCGAAGCCCAGGAACGTCACGAACAGATCGACAAGCACCAGCGTCAGGCCTGATTCGCGTTTTCCGAAAAAAGATCGCGACCTTCTGACGAAGGCCGCGATCTTTTGCTTTCGCCCGTGCCTGTTCGTCTACTTCCGTTGACCTGCTGCAAGAACACGACTAATGGACCATGGATAATGGCTCGGTAGTGGCGTTTAATGCGGCCATAACAACGAAAATGTGGGTGACGGACATGGCGACAGACGGAACGCTGGCGGGTGCGGTGCCGGCCTCGGTACCTGCGATAAAGAGCGCGGCACGCTGGCTGACGCCGACCTTGCAGAGCCTCGCCCTGGCGTTGCTGCTGTGCGGCATGGCCCTGGGCGGCTGGTCGCTGTACCTGGGCCTGCCGCTGGTCATGCTCATCGTCTGGTTGCCGCGCCTGCGTTCGCGCGAGGCCGCGGCACCCGCAGCCACGACCGACCCATTGGCCGAGCTGACCCGCGACCTGTCCTACACCACCAGCCATAACGCGCTGTCGGCGGCCGGTGTCGCCTATTCGGTCAAGCAACTGGCCGGCAAGGTCCAGTCCCAACTCGATGCGGCGGCGCAGATCGTCAGCAATGCCGAATCGATGATCGCCACCGAACAGGCCACTTCGCAACTCAGCCAGCAGGCCTTGGGCGCTGCCAGCGAGGCCCATCGCAGCAGCGTGGCCGGGCGTAGCGAACTGGTGGAGTCCATCAGCCGCATGCACCAGCTCAGCCAGCGCGCGAATGACAGCCGTGAGTTGATCGAGGCCTTGAGCGTACGCAGCGATGAAATCCAGCGAGTCAGCCTGGTGATCCAATCGATTGCCAGCCAGACCAACCTGCTGGCGCTGAACGCGGCCATCGAGGCGGCCCGCGCCGGTGAGCATGGCCGCGGGTTCGCGGTGGTGGCCGATGAGGTCCGCGGCCTGGCCGGGCGCACCGCCGCGGCGACCGGCGAAGTCGGGGTGATGGTGGCCGACATCCAGCAGCGCACGACCCAGGTGGTGGAGCAGATCCGTCAATTGGCCGCTGACCTGGACAGTGGCGTGCAGCAGGTGGAGCACACCGGCCAGCACCTGGAAAACATTGCCCGGCTCGCCGCTGGCGTCGAAACCCAGGTCAGCGCCATCGCCCAAGGCACCGACACTAATCGCGAACAACTCGACAGCCTGTTCCACGCCATCGAACAGATGCGCAGCGACCTGTCCATCAGCGACCAGCAGACCCAGCGTCTGGCCGAGGCGGCGGTGCAGATGGAAGGCCAGGCCGAAACCATCAGCGAACGCCTGGCCGAGGTGGGGCTCGACGATTATCACCAACGGGTTTACGACCTGGCGCGGGAAGGGGCGAGCCAGATCGCCGCGCAGTTCGAGGCCGACATCGACCAGGGCCGTGTCAGCCTGGAGGACTTGTTCGACCGTAATTACCAGCCGATCCCCAATACCCAACCGGCCAAATTCCAGACCCGTTTCGACCGCTACACCGACCAGGTCCTGCCGGCGATCCAGGAGCCGTTGCTGGCCCGCCACGAGGGGCTGGTGTTTGCGATTGCCTGCACCCAGCAGGGCTACGTGCCGACCCACAACAAGGCGTTCAGCCAGCCACTGACCGGCGATCCCCAGGTGGACACGCTGAATAACCGCACCAAGCGCAAATTCTCCGATCGCACCGGGATTCGTTGCGGCAGCCACCAGCAACCTGTATTGCTCCAGACCTACACCCGGGACACGGGGGAGTTGATGCACGATCTTTCCGTGCCGATCATGCTCAAGGGGCGTCACTGGGGTGGTTTGCGGTTGGGCTACAAACCTGAGAAACCGCGTTAGGCCTGATTGCAGGTGGTGGGATGCCTGCCACCACAATCCTGTGGCGAGGGAGCTTGCTCCCGCTGGGCTGCGCAGCAGCAGCCCCAAAGAGCTGGATGCAGCCAATAGGGTGAAATACCGAGCCGGCAGCACTCAGGGCGACTGCTACGCAGTCGAGCGGGAGCAAGCTCCCTCGCCACAAGAGCTGCCTTGCACTCAGTCAAAGGTCTTGGCGGCTATAGCCGTCTTGGCCCTGGCCAAAGGTCTGGCTGCTATTTACCGTCGTGCAGCCGCACATTCAGTTGATCCACCAGCACCGCTTCTTCGCCGTCGGCCAACAGCCATTCGCGCAGCAGGTCTTTTTGCTGGTCCGACCAGAAGTCGGCTTCCACCAGCTTGATCTCCGGCGCCAATGGGTGTGCGACGATGAAATCGTCGATGGCTTTGCCGTCCGAGGGCAGGCCGAGTTGGTCGAACAGAGTGCTGAGGTCGTGAGAAGGCTGTTCCATGGAAGTCTCCTTTGGGTGGGGCGCCGTCGTGGCGCCTCGGGGCTTACCTTCATCTGAGGCAAGCGGTCATCAGGAGTTCGATTGGAATCAGGCTTTCAAGGCCCCTTCATCCACAGCGGCCTTCAACGCCCTGGCTGCTTCCCTGGCAGCCTCGGCCGCGAGCTGCGACGTCTTGAACCAGCGATCCTTTTCCACTTGGTGGCAACTGACGGTGGTCAACGGTGGCTTGGCACGCATCACGATGACGGCCTGGAACTCGCCTTCGACTTCTCTGGCTTCGCCCCGGATAAAAAACTCGCCAATATCAAATTCCGTCACGTCGCGCCTTCTCCTGGAACCATTATGGGTGCGCTATCCGCCGATTTACGACGGTCTTCGCTGGGCGGGCAGTATGGCAGCAGTTGCCCATCGGCGGCTGAGTTAACGCACGGACGGGCACGTAAGCGTTTCAGGCGCTGTTTTCGAGGCGCCTGGCGAGGTAGCAGGCCTCGTTATGGTCGGTGCGGAATCCTCTTACACGTCCAGTCGATGTTTCTTCAATGTGAAAAAAACACTTGCCGGCCAAGACGACCCGATAACGCGGTTGAATCAACGAAATTGGCAGGCAATCGGCTCCGTCAGGGCTGTTGGCTGGTTCAGCGATGCACGGGGTGGTGGGGAGGGCTTGGGTGGTGAAAGTGGCCATTGTGAATTCCTTTTCATGGTTTACCGACGAATTGCCGGGTACTTCGAGTAGTCTCCACGCCTTCGGCTACTCTAGAATCGGCAGCGTCGTGTGGACGGTTGCGCCTATCTAAAGCAATTTTTTTTGGGCTCGATGTCAGAAAAATGCTTTTTTAAGTGAGAAATTTCCCTAAAGTTAGTAGTCCCATCTTTTCCGATGCTCAGAGTGGCGTTTTCCTTCAGCCTCTGGCGACCCCCCGGGAAAGACGGCGAGAGCGGCAACCTTTAGTCTGCTCTCGGCCTGGGACAGAGGCGCGCCGTTCATTTCGAATTTCAGTGACAGGTCCATTACGACACTACAGTCGGTACGGGTTCTCGTGGTCCGTCCTTTGCGCAGGGCGGGTCTTTTTCAAAAATGGGGATGTTTCCTTGGCAGTAAGTAATCTCGACATGCATGCGTTATTTGTACTTGGCGACTTGCGGGCAAAACTGGTCAAACAATTCCAGTCACGTTTCGTCTACATCACCGAGCAGACCGCCGAAGGTATTTATGTCGCCGAAATCGACACCGAGTCGGCCCTGGTGGTCGATGACAAGCCCAGGCTCGAGCTCAAGGTCGGTGATCATTTTCGTGCAGCGGTATTGCCCAGCCGTGAAGGTGGCAAGTTTGAAATTCGCTTTCGCGAAATCAAGCTGACGGTCTATGGCCTGGGCGATTACGCCTTCGTCACGACCCCGGGTGGTCATGCCATTCTGTTCAAGGAAGGCCACAGCGTGGTGACCGTGTTTGCGGCCAACGAGCAGTTGCAGGAAGGCTTGACCAAGACCTTGAAGGCGGTGACCGCCAAGGCCGCCAAGTGGCGCAAGGGCGAGCTGGTGACTTTCAAGGCCAGTGAGTGACCGTTTCGGGGCCTGTGCGCCCAAACCAATGACAGTTTCGCAAGAACTCGCTGGAACCTCGGCTACAGTCAATTGACTGAACTATTCATGGGCTTGCGTTCGGTTACGCAGGGCCGTTCAGCTATTGCTGTATCTGGCATGAGGTGCAAAGCATGAAACGAGTTCGACAGTGGCTGGCTGCCTGGGCCACCTTCGCGGTGTTGGTTTCACCCCTTCCGGTGTCGGCCGCCACAGCGCCGATCCACTTTGCCGACTTGAACTGGGAAAGTGGCAGCCTGATCACCGATATCCTGCGAGTCATCGTTGAAAAGGGCTATGGATTGCAGACCGATACATTGCCCGGCACCACCATTACCCTGGAAACCGCCCTGGCCAACAACGACATACAGGTGATCGGCGAAGAATGGGCCGGTCGCAGCCCCGTGTGGGTCAAGGCCGAAGCCGAGGGCAAGGTGGTCGCCTTGGGCGATACGGTCAAAGGTGCGACCGAAGGCTGGTGGGTGCCCGAGTACGTCATCAAGGGCGACCCGGCCAGGGGCATCAAGCCCCTGGCGCCGGACCTGCGCAGCGTCGAAGACCTGGCGCGCTACAAGCACGTGTTCAAGGACCCGGAGAGCCCCGACAAGGGCCGCTTCCTCAACAGCCCCATCGGCTGGACCTCCGAGGTGGTCAACAAACAGAAGCTCAAGGCGTATGGCTTGTCTGACAGCTACGTGAATTTTCGCAGCGGCTCGGGGGCGGCGCTGGATGCGGAAATCAGCTCGACGATCCGCCGGGGCAAGCCGATCCTGTTTTACTACTGGTCGCCCACGCCGCTGCTAGGGCGTTTCAAGCTGGTGCAGCTGCAAGAGCCGCCATTCGATGCCGAGGCCTGGAAGACCCTGACCGACGCCGATAACCCCAACCCGAAGCCGACCCGCTCACTGGCCTCGAAGCTGTCGATCGGTGTCTCGGCGCCGTTCCAGAAGCAATACCCGGAGATTGCCGAGTTCTTCAGCAAGGTCGACTTGCCCATCGAGCCGCTGAACAAGACCCTGGCCGACATGAGCGAGAAGCGCACGCCACCCCGTGAAGCCGCCGAGGCGTTCCTCAAGGCCCATCCTGAGGTCTGGCAGGCCTGGTTGCCCAAGGAGGTCGCCGACAAGGTGTCCGCCGGCCTGTAGGGGGACGCACCAGCGGGTTGAACGCTTGATCCTGGGCAATGAATCATTCACTGGAAACTGGCACCCTGCGCCCGTCCAGCGAAATGCCAAATTCGAGCTAGGATGATTGTTCAACCTTTTTCAGGAGGCTGGCGAATGACGCTTTTATTGGCTCGGTCGCTGGTCGCAGTGTTTGCGACCATCAGCTTGATTCATTTGTATTGGGCCCTGGGTGGGCGGTGGGCGGCTCTGGCGGTGGTGCCCCAGGTGCCGGTGAGGCAGGGGGAGGCGCTGCGACCGGCGTTCGACCCCTCGGGCTGGCTGACGTTGCTGGTCGCCCTGGCATTGCTGATGATTGCGCTGCTGGTGTGCCTGCGGGTCGGCCTGCTGGCCCAGCCGGTCACCCATCGGGCGTTGCAGTGGCTGATCAGTGCGATCGCCTTGCTGATGTTCGCCCGGGCCATTGGCGAGTCGAACCTGGTGGGCTTCTTCAAGGAGGTCAAGGGCTCGACATTCGCCAGGCTCGACACCTGGGTCTATTCGCCGTTGTGCGTGGTGCTCGGGGCGGGGTTGCTGACGGTGGCGTGGGCCTGAACGGCAGTGCAATGGGGGAAGGACTTACACAAGACGACCCGCTTATGTGGCGAGGGAGCTTGCTCCCGCTGGAGGGCGCAGCCCTCCCAAAAGCTGAACACAAACAGCCTGGCACTCCGAGGTGACAGGTCTCGGGGCTGCTGCGCAGCCCAGAGGGAGCAAGCTCCCTCGCCACAAGGGTGTTCGCCGCAAGGTAGCGGTCAGCCGTCCTGTCCGGTTCGGCGACTGCTCACTTCCGCCGGCACATCATCCCCGGCCATGCGTTTGCGGAACAACGCTGCCCGAGCCAGCAGCAGGGTGGTCACCGGCACGGTGATCGACAGCAGGATCGGGATCAGCCAGGCGTGCAACACCGGCCCGGACTTGAGCGCCGAAAAATACACGATCGAGGCCAGCGCCACGCACCAGGCCCCCAGCGTGGAGGCCAGGGCCGGTGGGTGCATGCGCTGGAAATAATCCTTCAAGCGTACCAGGCCGATCGCCCCAGCCAGGGCGAAAAGGCTGCTGAGCACCAGCAGGATCGCCACCGGGATTTCAACCCACATCGACAGTTCGCCGTTCATTCGATCACCTCGCCACGCAGCAGGAACTTGGCCAGGGCGAACGAGCCGACAAAGCCGAACAGGGCGATCAGCAGCGCCGCCTCGAAATAGGTGTCGCTGGCATAACGGATGCCCAGCACCAGCATCATCAGCATCGCCACGATGTACAGGTAGTCCAGGGCCAGTACCCGATCCTGGGCCGAAGGGCCCTTGAACAGCCGCCACAGGGTCAACACCATCGCCAGGGAGAACAGGAACAGGCTCAACAGGATCGCATTGGACAGCAACGGGCTCATTCGAAAATCTCCATCAACGGGCGCTCGTAGGTGGCCTTGAAATGCGCGATGAAGGACGCCTCGTCCTCCAGGTCGAAGACATGCATCAGCAGGATGCTGCGATCCAGGGCCAGTTCCGACCAGACGGTCCCGGGAATCACCGTGGTGATCATCGACAGCGCAGCCAGGCCATTGGCATCGCGCAGATCCAGCGGCACCTTGATGAACCGCGAGCGGGGTGGCCGGCGACCGGCGTTCAGTACACCCCAGGCCACCGCCAGGTTGGACCCCAGCACGTCGCGGCCCACCAGCAGGAACAAGCGCAACACCACCCACGGTCGCCGGATGCGGATCGGTCGCGGGCGCAACGGGCGCATCATCAACGGAGCCAGGAACCCCAGTGCAGCGCCCAGCAACAGATGGCCGGCGCTGAGGGACACATTCAACACCAGCCACAGCAAGCACAGCGCCAGGGACAACCAGGGGGCGGGAAACAGGCGCTTCATGGCTGCACCTCCCGCAACGCGGCGCGTGCTTCGGGGTTGGGCACGGCGCGGGTGGCGAGTACCGACATCACGTAATGTTCCGGGTTGTTCAGCGCATCGGCAGCGGATTGGGTATAGCGCAGCAACGGCTCGGCCTTGAAGGTCAGGGCGACGCCCAGGCCCAACAGCACGACGATCGGCAGGCATTCGAACGGCCGCAGCAACGGCGAGGGTCGCTCTTGCGGCGTCCAGAAGCGCTGGATGCCCAGGCGCGAGAAGGCGATCAACGAGGCCAGCCCCGACAGGATCAACAACGCCAACAAGCCCCACGCCTGGTTCGACACCGGCGCCCCGGCGCTGGCCTCGAGCCCCTGGGGATTGAGCAGGGCACTGAGCAGGCTCAACTTGCCGATGAAGCCCGAGAGCGGCGGCATGCCGATGATCAACAGCGCGCAGAAGATAAAGCTCAAGCCAAGGAAGGCCATGGTCCAGGGAATTACCTGCCCGACCACGGCTTTTTGCTCGTCATCGAGGTTGATGCCCTTGGGCGGCTGCAAGGATTCCAGCGGTCGCGGCAACGTGTCGAAGTCGTCGTCCAGGGACAGTTCATTGGCCGAGCGCGAACGTTCGATCAGCTCGGCCAGCAAGAACAGCGCACAGAGCGCCAGGGTCGAACTCACCAGATAGAACAGCGCCGCACCCACCAGGTTCGGTTGGGCGAAGCCGATGGCCGACAACAGGATCCCGGCCGAGACCAGGATGCTCAGGCTCGCCATGCGCTCCAGGCGCTGGGCGGCGAGAATGGCGATGGCGGCGCAGACGATGGTCGCCATGCCGCCGTAGATCAGCCAGTCGGCGCCGAAATACGCCGAGGCGCCGGCCTGGCCGGAGAACAGCAGCGTCCACAGGCGCAGGATGGTATAGACACCGACCTTGGTCATGATCGCGAACAGCGCCGCCACCGGTGCGCTGGCGGCGCTATAGGCCGGCACCAGCCAGAAGTTCAGCGGCCACATGCCGGCCTTGGCCAGGAACGCCACCGCGAGAATGCCTGCCCCGGCGTGCAGCAAGCCGCGGTCGGCCTCCGGCACCAGCGGGATTTTCAGGGCCAGGTCGGCCATGTTCAACGTGCCGGTGACGCCATAGATCAGCGCCGCGCCGATCAGGAACAACGACGAGGCCAGCAGATTGATGGAGATGTAATGCAGGCCCGACGACACTCGCGCCCGGCCCGAGCCGTGCAGCATCAGGCCGTAGGAAGCCGCCAGCAGCACTTCGAAGAACACGAACAGGTTGAACAGGTCCGCCGTCAGGAAGGCACCGTAGAGGCCCATCAACTGGATCTGGAACAACGCATGGAAACTGGCACCGGCGCGGTCCCAGCGAGCCGTGGCGAAGAGCAGGGCGCTGACGCCGATGATGCCGGTCAGTACCAGCATCAGCGCCGACAGGCGATCGACCACCAGGACGATGCCGAACGGCGCCTGCCAATTGCCGGGCAGGTACACGCCAATGGAGGCGGGCAAGGCCTGATCCTGGGTCCAGTAGAGCAACAGCACGGCGATGCCCAGGCCCAGCAGGCTGGAAAGCAGGTTGATCCGGGCCTTGAGCGGGCGGTGCTTCTCGCCCAGCATCAGCATCACCGCGGCGGTCAGCAGCGGCAGCAGGATGGGCGCGGCGATCAAGTGGGGCGTCAACATCATTCCTTGGGCTCCCGACCGTCCACATGGTCAGTACCGGTCAGGCCCCGGGAGGCGAGCAGCACCACCAGGAACAGCGCGGTCATGGCGAAGCTGATCACGATGGCGGTCAGCACCAGGGCCTGGGGCAGCGGGTCGGTGTAGTGCAGCAGGTCCTGGGGCACGCCGTCCTTGATGATCGGTTCCTTGCCGATGAACAGGCTGCCCATGCTGAAGATGAACAGGTTGACGCCATAAGACAGCAGGCACAGGCCCATGACCACCTGGAAGGTCCGTGGCCGCAGCACCAGCCAGACGCCGGAGGCGGCCAGTACGCCGATTGCGATTGCGATGACTTCTTCCATCAGACGGTGGCTCCTGTGACGGGGGCGATGGGTTTGGCTTGCAGGCCCGGCTTATGGGCCCGCACCGACTGGTGCGCCAGGGCGGTGAGGATCAACAGGGTGGAACCGACCACCACGGCGTACACGCCAATGTCGAAGAACAGCGCGCTGGCCAGGTGAATGTCACCCAGCAACGGCAATTCGAAATGCCAGGTGTGGGTGGTCAGGAACGGATAACCCACGGCCATCGCCCCCAGGCCGGTGGCGGTGGCGAACAACAGTCCGGTGCCCATCCAGCGCAGCGGGCGCAGGCTCATCTGCGCCTCGACCCACTGGGTGCCGGCGACCATGTATTGCAGGATGAACGCCACCGACATCACCAGCCCGGCCACGAAGCCGCCCCCGGGTTGGTTGTGGCCGCGCATGAACAGGTAGAACGACACCACCAGGGCAATCGGCAGCAGCAGGCGCACCAGCACCGATGGCACCATCATGAAGCCCAAGGCGGTGTCGCTGGCATGGCGCGGGTTGACCAGGTCGGTGACCACGTCCGGTGCCAGCAGGCGCTGTTGCGCCGGTAGCTGCATGCTTTCCTTTGGTGGTCGGAAACGCCGCAACAGGGCGAACACCGCCAGGGCCACCGCCACCAGCACGGTGATTTCCCCCAGGGTGTCGAAGCCGCGGAAGTCCACCAGCATCACGTTCACCACGTTGCTGCCGCCGCCTTCGGGCAGGGCGCGGCTCAAGTAGAACGATGAAATGTCGTTGGGCGTCTGCCGCGTCAGCATGGCGTAGGACAGCAACGCCATGCCGCCGCCCACCGCGATGGACAGCAGCAAGTCCCGCAGGCGCCGGATGCGCGCGCGCCGCTCGCTGTTGGGCAGTGGCGAGACGTCCTCGATCCGCCGTGGCAGCCAGCGCAGGCCCAGCAGGATCAGCACCGTGGTCACCACTTCCACCACCAGTTGCGTCAAGGCCAGGTCGGGGGCGGAGAACCAGACGAAGGTCACGCAGGTCATCAGGCCGCAGACGCTGACCATGGTCAGGGCCGCGAGCCGGTGATACTTGGCCTGCCAGGCCGCCCCCAGGGCACAGATGATTGCCAGCAGCCACAAGGTGACGAAGACGATGGAGCCGGGAATTTTCGGCCGGTCGCCCCAGACCAGCGTGCTGTGCAGCATCGGGATCAACCCGGCGAGCACGGCGGCCAGGACCAGCCAGAACAACTGGGCCTGCAGGCGGCGGGTGCTGATCCGTCGCTCCAGGCGCCGGCTCTGGCGCATCATCAGCACCAGGCAGCGCTCGAACAGGCGCTTGCCGCTGAGTCGGCCAATGAGCGGCGGGTGCTTGATGTGCCCTTGCCGGAACTGATTGCGCAGCAACAGGTACAGGACGATGCCGCCGGACATCGCCACCAGGCTCATGATCATTGGCGCGTTCAGGCCGTGCCAGATCGCCAGGCTGTACTCGGGTAGCGTGCCGCCCACCACCGGCAAAGCGGCGGCCGCGAGCAAGGAGCCGACCACCTGGGCCGGAAAAATCCCCACCAACAGGCAGGTGAACACCAGCAACTCCACCGGCGCGCGCATCCAGCGCGGTGGTTCGTGGGGGGTATGGGGCAGGTCGGTGGCGGTGGGGCCGAAGAACACATCCACGGTGAAGCGCAGGGAGTAGGCGACGCTGAAGGTCCCGGCGATGGTGGCGATGATCGGCAGCGCCAGCTCGACCCAGGCGGTGGCGGAAATGAACACCGTTTCGGCGAAGAACATCTCCTTGGACAGGAAACCATTGAGCAGTGGCACCCCGGCCATGGCCGCGCTGGCGACCATGGCCAGTGTCGCGGTGAACGGAATCAGCCGCACCAGGCCGCTGAGCTTGCGAATGTCGCGGGTGCCGCTTTCGTGGTCGATGATCCCGGCGGCCATGAACAGCGACGCCTTGAAGGTGGCATGGTTGAGGATATGGAACACCGCCGCCACGGCCGCCAGCGGACTGTTCAGGCCCAGCAGCAAGGTGATCAGCCCGAGGTGGCTGATGGTGGAGTAGGCCAGCAAACCCTTGAGGTCGTTCTGGAACATCGCGCAGTAGGCGCCCAGCAGCAAGGTACAGGCCCCCGCGCCGCTGACGATGTAGAACCATTCTTCACTGCCCGACAGCGACGGCCACAGCCGCGCCAGCAGGAACACCCCGGCCTTGACCATGGTCGCCGAGTGCAGGTACGCCGACACCGGCGTCGGGGCGGCCATGGCGTGGGGGAGCCAGAAGTGGAAAGGGAATTGCGCGCTTTTGCTCAGGGCGCCGATCAGGATCAGCGGCAACAGGATGGGGTAGAGGGCATGGGCCCGGATCAGGTCGCCAGCGGCCAGGACCTTGTCCAGCTCATAGCTGCCCACGACATGGCCGAGCAGCATCACCCCCGCCAACAGGCAAAGCCCGCCGGCACCGGTCACCATCAACGCCATATAGGCCCCGCGCCGTGCGTCGGAGCGGTGGTGCCAGTAGCCGATCAACAGGAAGGAGAACAGGCTGGTCAGTTCCCAGAAGAACACCATCTGGATCAGGTTGCCGGAGATCACCAGCCCGAGCATGGCACCCATGAATGCCAGGAAGAAGGCGAAGAAGCGCGGCACCGGATCGTCCGGCGACATGTAATAGCGGGCGTACAGCGACACCAGCGTACCGATGCCCAGCACCAGCAACGAAAACAGCCAGGCGAAACCGTCCAGGCGCAGTACGAAATCCAGGCCCAGGCTCGGCAACCAGTCATAGTGCTCGCGGATCACGCCGCCGTCGGCGATCTGCGGGTACAGCAAGGCCACCTGAACGGTGCCAGCCAGGGCCACGAGGCCGGCCAGCAGTGATTCGGCGTTACGGGCGTTATGCGGCAGCAGCGCCGCGACACAGCTGCCGATGAAGGGCAAAAGCAATAGAACTATCAGTGACATAGGCTTCTATTCGGCGGGAGGTTGTGAGGGATCATACGTGGCGTATTCCCGATCACCAACCGTGAGGGTGTCGCAGAATCCTACAAGGTAGGCAGTGTTTTCCGACTTTGCAGGGTTTCAGATGACCTTGAACGCACCGTCAATGTCGGGATGGCCATTGTCGAAGGGGGGATTTTTTCGCCAAGCGTTGGCTTGCTGGCCGTCCTCAACCTTCCTGTTCAAGCCCTTCATCTGCTGGGATGGCGTCTTTGTTGCGGGTCTTCAGCTCACTGACAATCACCGCCGCCACGATCAGCGCCGCGCCGAACAACGCGATCGCCGGCAGCCGCTCGCCGGCCAGGCGCCCGGCGATGCCGGCCCACACCGGTTCGCCGGCATAGATCAGCGTGGCGCGGGTCGGCGAGACGCTTTTCTGCGCCCAGTTCATCGCCACCTGGATCGCGGCACTGGCGGCGCCCAGGCCCACGGCACTGACCAGCAGCAACAGGGAAAAATCCGGGATCGCTTCCTGGGTCGGCACCACCATCAGGAACGCCAGCACCGCCGTGCTCGCCAGTTGCACCACGGTCACCCGGCGCACATCGACCTGGCCGGCATAGGCGCTGATCAGGATGATCTCGGCGGCAATCGCGATGGCGCTGATCAGCGTGGCGATCTCGCCGGCACTGAAGTTCAACGAGGCGCCCGCGGGCCCCGACACCAGCATCAGCCCGGTGAATGCCAGCATGATACCGATGCTGGGCATCAGACCGGGGCGACGGCCCAGCACCAACCACTGCAACAGCGGCACGAACGGCACGTAGAGCGCAGTGATGAACGCCGACTGGCTGCTGGGGATGGTTTGCAGGCCGACGGTCTGCAAACCGTAGCCGAGCATGATCGCCACGCCGATGAAGCACCCGGCCTTGAGTTCGAACAGCGTCAGGTCGCGCAGGTGCCGCCAGGAAAACAGTGCGACGAACGCGGCGGCGGCCGCGAAGCGCAGGCCGACGAAAAACATCGGTCCGCTGACCGTCATGGCGTGCTGTACCAGCAAGAACGTCCCACCCCAGATCATGGTGATCAGCACCAGCACGCATTCGGCCTTGCTGAACCGGGAAAAATGGGAGGAAGCTTGAGGAGAATTCACCGATGCCATGACCTTGCGCGCCACTTGAGGCGGACGCACAATGCGCCCGAAGGTGGGCAGTATAATGCGCAGCCCTGCCATGTGAGCAATATAGTGCACAAAGCATCCGGTCAGCGGGCCTCCGTCCTGCAACACGTCAGCCAGAACATCCGCCGCCTGCGCCATGCCGCGCAGCTCAGCCAGACCGCGCTGGCGGAATTGTCCGGGGTCAGCCGGCGCATGCTGGTGGCCATCGAGGCGGGGGAAAAGAACGTCAGCCTGACCACCCTCGACCGTGTCGCCGAAGCCCTCGACGTGGCCTTCAGCGATCTGATCCAGGCCCCCGAGGTGCGTGACCCGAGTCGCATCAACGAACTGGCCTGGGCCGGCACCATTCCTGGCAGCAAGGCCGTATTGCTGGCCAAGGCCACCGCCAGCCGTGAAGTCGAGCTTTGGGAATGGCGCCTGGAGCCCGGCGAGCATTACCATTCCGAACCCGACGCCGATGGCTGGAGCGAGCAGCTTTACGTCTTCGAGGGCTGTCTGACCTTGCTGTTGCGCAATGAAGCGCGCCAGATCGGTGCCGGTGAGTTTTTCATGTTCGCCAGCAACCAGCCCCATGCCTATCGCAACGATGGCCCGGTGGCGGCGAGATTCGTACGCAATGTGGTGATTTGATTCCTGGGGAGAGCGGTATGGACACAGCGCTGGAACGACAGGGGAGTGGCCTTATCCGCGAAGCCGACATCCTGATTATCGGCGGCGGCCTGAGCGGCACCATGCTGGCGGCGCAATTGCTGCGCCTGCCGGGCCGGCGCGAGGTGCTGATCGTCGAGTCGCGCAGCGAACTGGGCCGGGGCGAGGCCTACAGTGCCGTGGAACTGGGGCACACCTTGAACGGCAACGCGGCGCGCATGAGCGTCGATCCGGACAACGCCGATGACCTGACTCAATGGCTTACCGCATTCATCGAAGCCGGCGGCTGGCCCGAGTCGGATCAGCAGCACGTGCCGATCAGCGAGCTGTTCCCACCCCGGGGGATATTTGGCCTCTATGTGCAGCAACGCCTGGCCGAGGCCCGCGAGTTGGGCACACAAAACGGTTCGACCGCCGAGCATGTGCGCGGGGAGGCTGTGGACTTGCGGCTTGCCGACGATGCCGTGATGGTTACGCTTGCCGACGGCCAAGTCTTGCGGGGCGGTTTCGCGGTGCTGGCCACCGGCATGTTCCCGGCGGCGCGCACCCCGCAAACCGAATCCAGCGGCTTGAATGCCGCGGCCCTGGATCCCTGGGATGTGGCCGCGATGCGCCAGCTCGATCCCCAGGCCACGGTGCTGATCATCGGCTCGGGGCTGACTATGGTCGACGCTGTGGTGTCCCTGGAACAGGCCGGGCACCGTGGCCCCATCGAAGTGTTTTCCCGCCATGGGCTGTTGCCACACGTGCGCCGCCAGCCGCCGGCCTGGCAGGATTTTCTCGCCGAAGATCACAGTTTGCGTTCGCCGCGCCAGTTGATGCGGGCCCTGCGCGAGCAATGCCGCCAAGCCCAAGCTCAAGGTATCGATTGGCAAGCGCCGCTGGACACCGTGCGTGCGCATATCGGGCGCTTGTGGAACCAGGCCAGTGACGTGCAGCGCCGACAGTTCGTGCGGCATGTGCGGCCGTGGTGGGAGAGTCATCACCATCGTTCGCCACCGTTGAGCGCCGAACTGGTGGCGCGTCTGCACGAAGAGGGGCGGCTGCGGATCCAGGCGGCGTCGTTCAAGGGGCTGGTTGAGTCTGCCGAAGAGGCGCTTGGGATCCGCATCTGTCGGCGCGGCGAGGCCGGGACGACGGTGGTGCAGGGCGCTGCGTTGATCAACTCCAGTGGCATCGAATATGACTGGCGCCGGGTCGCACGCCCGTTGCCGCAACAACTGCTGGCCCGGGGGCTGATCCAGCCTGGGCCGCTGGCCCTGGGTATTGCCGCACGCGCCGATGGTGCGGTGCTGGATGCCGAAGGCAACCCCGCCGACCGCTTATTCGCCATGGGCCCGCCGTTGCGGGGGATGTGGTGGGAAAGCACCGCGGTGACCGATGTGGCGAGCCAGGCCAAGGCGTTGGCGGGGCGGTTGGTCGGGTTGTTCTAATATCTGGTGAACATCGTCCTGTGGCTGAAGGAGCTTGTCCCCACTCATCGAGTGCCTAAACGACTACGGATGAAATCAATTCTTCCCAGAAATGCTGATTTTATTTCCGCTCGGTTTTCTACTAAGGATGGTGAAATGTTTTCTTCGAAAAACTGGCCCCAGTCGGTATTAATCAACCGCTCTCCAGTCATTGGGTTATTAAAAAAAGCGTCTAAACTACTTTGCGAGATATCTTCAGGCCTAATGTCAACATATCCAGGTTCCAGTATGGATTGATGGTCAATTGCATAACTCTTGCCTGCCAAGTCAAATATAACGTTACCTCCTTCATTCAGGCGATCACGGGTATTTAATAGAAAATCAAAGACATACATACTTGACTGCCGACGGTCGAATGCGGGGGTTCTTCCAATATTGACATAGCGAGAAACGACCTCTCGGTCAAAGCCCGGTCTTAGCGCTGTTGCCGGTACAATGTCCAATCCGAGGTGCTGGCTAGTTTTATAGGCAAACACCTCATTGCCTGCTCCAATTTTTTGTTTGGTCACTTCCGAGGCGTTCAAGGCGACCATGCTTGAATAGTCTTTAATGACGATCCACTCATCCTGAGAAAAACTATAAACAGTACTTTCATAACTAGATGAAATATCTTTTATTTTTTTTTCCTGGCACGAACCTGGCGTCCAATACCAGTTCTTCAAGAGGCGTACGTAGTCCTGGCGGAGCAGCTAATGTTATATTTTCTGGCTGATTTTTTGTCGGAGTCGTACTTTTTGTAAAGGCAATCATCTCCGCAAGCGTAGGAGGGGGGCGGCGGGGAGGAGTAGCGGGTGCCCGAGCTCTAGGAGCAGAGTCTCGAGAACTGGGAATGGGAGGTGGTCGGTCCATCAATCCTTTAGCATCAATCCGTGAGATTGGGTTGTTGGTTACCATTCTAAATAAATTCAACCCACTGATAATTCCCGCCGGATCCGGATTAACCCACCGCTGCAACCAACTCGCGTAATACCTGAACCCATAATAATAAAGCCCCGTCGCATCCCGCTCTTTCCCTGAATAACGCACGGTCTTGTAACTGGCCTCCACCTCACTGCGCCCGGCAAACCAGGCCGTACTGCCATAGGGATGGTAGGTTTCCCGGCTGATCACCCCGGCCTCGCCATCCAGTTCCAGGCTGCTGGAACCCAGATGGTCGGTCAGGCTGTAGCGGTATTGATCGTTGCTCATACCGGCAGGCGGTGTGGTTTCCCAGTGCAGCACCTGCATGGCGCTGCGTCCGGCCTGTACGCAGATCACGTGCAACACTTCGCCCGTACCTTGGCGAGTGCGAATCTCCAGGCCTGGCAAATAGCGAACTTCCGAGATCAGCGAACGGGCATTGGTTTGGGTGGAGCGGACCTTGCGTCGCCGCATTCCGTCGCCGCCGTAGAAGTACCGTTCGCGGTCATCGTCACTGCTGTCACGTTCCACCGGGCGCACCTCGTGCAATTGATTGCGCAGGTCCCAACTCATGACTTGCCCCGGTTGCAGTTCCAGCAGATTGCCGTTGCCATCGAACGCCGCGGCGATTTCCTCTTCAGTCGGTGGTCGGTCATCCAGGTCAGGCAGGCAACGATTGCTGTAACGAGCGGCCGTCAGTTTGCGGCTGTGACTTTGTGGACCGACATGGATCAGTTCCAGCAGGTTGCCACCCGCGTCATAGTGGTACGTTTGCTCATAGTTGGCGACTGCGCCCGGATCGTCGAAGCGGTTGAATCCCGGGCCTCGACTGGCAGTTCCGGCCTCCCAGCCGGTTGCCTTGGTCAACTGATAGAGGCTGTCATAGTCATAGCGGTTGACCGGTTCCACCCGCTGATTCGCGAAGTAACGAATTGGCAAGGCAGCATCTTCGATACTCAGCACATTGCCCACCGGGTCGTAGGCATAGCGAAGATCCTGCAGAGGGGCATCGGTATCGCGCGCGGCGTGCAGCCGCAGAAGGCGTCCGTCCTCGGCACGGTAAGTCAGGGTGCTGACCACACCGTTGCCGGCAGTTTCCTGTTCGACCTGGCTATAGGCGTTGTAGGCGATTTCACTGACCAGCGTCCGGGGCGTTGCCTGACCGCTCAGTTGCAGATAGCTCGCGAACAACAGGCCATCGACGGTGTAGTCGAACAGTTGCCGATTGCCCTTGGCATCCACCTGCTCCAGCACATCGTCCAGTGGATTGAAACGCGTCGCGCTGGTGGCCGCCAGGGCCACCGGCTCCAGCAACGCATCGCGCTCGGGTAGGGCCTGCGGCCAATCCGGGGCTTCCAGCGCATGCAAAAAACGTTGGGTCTGTTCAAGTATTCCGCCGGTTAAGGCGTACTCATCCAGAGTCTGAGTGCCCGCCGGGTCATCGTGTCGGGTCACTTGCCCACATTGGTTTTGAACGGCAAAGCTGGTGTCGCCATTGGCGTATTCATAACGTTCGGTGCATCGCGTGGCTTCGCCTTTACCCTGTTCGTAAATGGCCAATGGGCGCAGCAGATTGTCGTATTCGACCCGTCGTTCAGTCTCCCGACTGTCCCAGGTTTCCACTAACTGATCCGCATCGCCGAACAAGCTGATCCGCTCACCGGCATCGACGCTCATCGAGCCCAGTACCTTGCCTGAGAGCGAGTAACGGTTGCTCAGGTTCGCCGGTGTCGCCGCATCTTCTGTCGTGAGCGCCCATAGCCTGGGGTCCCATTGTTCAACCAGACGCCCCATTGGGTCGTAAGCGCTGCGGTTGATTCGCTCTTCGGGGGCTGCCGTCTCGACGGCGCGGTAGTAGGTGACTGAACGTACATCGAGCCCGCGCGGGTCCATCACCGTCAGGGTCGGTGTGTGAGTGTGGATGCCCTGCGTCAGCACCGTCATGGTTGACACTCTCTATATCGATAGCGCCTAGGATTTGGCGGTGTATTGGACGTGCACGATGATATCGGTCAGGGACCGCAGTGCATCCTGCTGTCGGTTCGGTCGCGGAAAGACCAGGGCCCAGCGTGATACCGCGCCGGTACCCTCGAACGGCAGGTAGCGCTCATCGTCGAAATTCAACGCGAACATCCCGTCATCGCTGAGTCCGCTGGACAGCGCGATCTGCTGGCTGGCACGTAAGTTTTCCCGTACGACCCCATCTACAGTCGCACTCAGTTGGACCTTGTTGTAAGTCTGCGTCAGCTCGGCCCGGATATCTTCATAGGGACCCACGAGCAACGGCAGGGACACGCTGATACGCTTGATACGGCGCAGGTAGTGCCCGGGATAATCATCGTCGAACATCACCTGGGTCAGCTCGAAAGCAACGCTGCCGTCTTGCTCCAGACGGTTCTGCAGTGCCTCCCAGGCCAGATTGATGGTCGATTCCGGATCCTTGTCCTTGAGCTCACGCAGCGAAACGGTCTTGGTAATTTCCAGCTTGCGTTCGTGACGCTTGAGGTACTCGCTCTCCATTCTCAACAGATTGACCTTCAACGACTCACCGGCACCCAAGCCTCGATAGCTGTCGTTCCAACCACCGGTATGAATGAAGGTGGTGACGAAGTCGGCGATTTCGTATTGCCAACTGGCCTGGGTGGCCAGGCACAGGGACAAGGTCGCGTCGTACATCTGGTAATAGAACGTCGCAAACTGGCCGATCAGCCATTGATACAACTGGGGGGTAGTGAAGCGTTTGGACAGGAACGCATAGCTGACCCGGGCCTGTTCCAACGCAGCTTCGGCCTGCAGCAGTTGCAGTCGGGTGGCCTCCTGCTGCTCGTCCATTACCTTGAACTGGGCATCTATCTGGGCAATTTCCAGTACCGCCTGATCGCGGGCCTGCATCCATTCCTGGTGGCGGCGACGGTAGCCTTCGGCACGGTCCAACGCTTCGCCGGTGGCATGGTTCAGCGCCGCGACACCACGAGCGATATGGGCAACAACCTCAGGAACGCCGTTGCTCTCCATTCCGCTGACACCGGCACCGACCTCTGTACCAGCCGCCATGCCGGCCACCAACCCCACGTTCACCGACGTACCACTAGGCGCTAGCTTGAGTCCAGCAGCGATAGTGTCGGAGAGCGCAGCTCCGCCCTCTAGGACACGTCCTCTAAGATGCTCCATGCCGGCCAGGATTTCTCCGAAACTGACCACTTCTTCGCTCAATCCTTCGTAGAAAATCCGGCGGCCTTCAACAACCTTTTTACTGGCTTCCAGAGCCTCGCGACTCTCTGTTTCAATCTTCTGTGCCTGCTTTTGCAAAACAATGGCATGCTCGGCGAACTCCCAGGCTTGCTGGTGTTGCAATTCCAGGAACTCCGCCTGTTCCTTGCGCTCGATCAATGACAATAAGGTCTGGCCAAACTGGATCAGGCTGTCCACCGCGCCGCTGGCGCTACGGAACATGATCGAGAAACGATAATGTGGGGTGTCCGCGGCGATCAGGCGGCCAACACCGCCACTGCCGCCGCCCTGGCCGAAGGCAGCGAGCAGGGCTCGCGGGTCGAGCGGGGCAGCGAACAAAGGCAGCAGCAAAGGCTTGCCGTCCAGGGTGCGATTGTTACGCAAGTTGTGCAGTCGGCTCTCGGCGGTATCCCAGAGTTCCACCAGCTTGAAGTTCATCGGTACACGCAGGAATTCGCTGTCCACGCTCAGCACGTTTGGATCCGGGGCGAAGGTGCGCAACTCAAGCGGTGGTTCGTTGAACAAGACCAGAGACACGCCATCGTTGGCCTCCGCGCTTTCGCGCCGCTCCTGATCCTGGACCGCCAATCGCCGCTCATAGTCGCGCAGGCCTTGGCTCGAACTGGCGGCCAGGGTCTGCAGGGTGATCGGTGTCCAGGGGTCGATCAGGTTGATATCCGGTCGCGGTCCCAGCAGATCCAGCACGCGTACGTACCAGAGTTTCGCTTCGGCCAGGCTATCGGGCGTCAGTTGCCGGTAGGCGCTGTCGCCCCGGTCGAGCAGATTCTTCAGAGAAAAGCTGTAGATGGCCTTGCGATAATGGATCGGGTTGCTGCTGGCGATGCCATCCGGATCCTGGGGCGCCCGGGAGGCATAATCGAGATCACGACTCTCGTTCTCCACCAACGGGCGCACATTCCAATAGGCCGGGCGGCCGCTGCTATCAGGTTTGCGGCTGGTGTCGAAAATGAAACTCAACCAGTATTCGCTGCCGTCGAACTGCTGCTCGAGGTTCATGCGATGAGCTACCATGAACGGCAGGTGCAGGAACAACTCCCAGAAGTACAGGCCGTTGGCACCATTGAAATCCATCTTGTTATTGGTTGTCGGTGGCGTCAATGGCGGTTCTTCCTGTTGCTGGGTTTCCCAGGACAACAGATTTTCCAGCGCGATATTGGCCTTTTCCACCAGGGTACGGGCGAACAGGGTGTTCATGCGAATAGGTTTGCGAGCGACCGTGGTGGAGCCGTCGCTGAAGGCTATATCGGAATCAGTGAAATCTATGAACTCGGCAATCCCCAGTGTCGGACTGACGCGCGTGCCCATGCCGGGGGCCTTCAACGTATCGCCGCTTGTGGTCTCCAGTTTCAACTCGACGGTAAAGTGCTTGTTTCCACCGCCCAGCAAGGCACCGCTGGATCCGTCATTGCGAACGAACAGGCCATGGTTGAATGGAATCACCTTGGAAGCGTCAAGCCATTCCACGGGCCAGTCGGGAAGTAGTGTTTCCGGATTTATTTTTACCTTGGTGCTTAGGTCATTTGGCGCAGTCAGCGTTAAAGAATAATTGGTACTAGCCAGCCAGACCGACGCACCGGTCAAGGCGACGGGGGTGGGGGAGCTGATTGACTTTGGTCGTGAAATTTGATGTTGATAGTACAGTGCTCGTAGGTTTTCCTCGATCGTTCTCTCCTGATACACGACAATGTCTTGAGTGTCATCATCAGGATGCGTCACCGTTAAGCGATGTATGATATTCGGGCTTGCGAAAATATTTTCAAAACAACTTGTCCGAATATATTTTTCTGAGAGTGGCATGCTGTGGCCCGCTAAGAGAGCTGGAACTATGATACCCCCACCATTTTTGCTATCACACAAAAAATCCCTACCTGATTCCGGAATAGGGACGATGATCATCCCTGTGCTGAACACATAAGACTTGTTGCGTGTAAAAGCGACGGTGTCCCATAACCCCTTGGTAATCTTTGACCCTTCCATCAACTCCAAAAATCCATCGTCGCTGTCTTCAACAGGAATACGAAGATCCAATTTGAATCTGACAATACCCGTAACCGCTGAACACTTAATAGATAGAGAACGGAATGTCTGTCCGTTAAAGCTTGAGTTGATTTTTGTGGTAATTGCTAATTCTGATTTTGCTCTGTCATAAGTTACAGCAGGGGGCGCAACGTCAACGATGACGCGCTGTAGACCTTCGTGGTTCCAATGAGGTGCTGTAGCGTTTGGCGAAAAATTTTTTACCTCTTTCAGGGAAATTTGAAAGGTCGGTAGCTTGAATTGAAATTTGTCTTTATTGTCGCGAGTAAACATTCTGGCCACTTTTAATACATGAAGCTTTTTCGCACCTTCTTCAGAGCTGCCCGAGATGACTCTTCCGGAGATCGGAAATAAAACTTGGCGGTTGAAGTTCTTATCGACATTGGCTGTCCTGAGGAAGGCGTATGCATCCTTGCTACCGTCACTTTCGTTATTAGGTATATAACCCGCATACATCGCAACGAACAGCGCATCCGGCGTTGATGAAGTATCCTGGATGGCAATGGTCTCCAACACCCCGTTCAAATCCTCGCCCAGCGGAAAGTTATCCGCTTCGCTGGTGGCAGTGATGTAACAAAGCGGGGCGCTCCAGGAATTGTCATATTTCTTATAGGAAACGTTCAGGTGCAACTCGGTACGGTTGAATGTGGTGGTCTCTATTTCGGGTGGGTCGTTACCAACGGGAGGCCTTTTGTTCAACTCGGTTCTTTCGGCCAGGTGCAGCACATCGACCCAAACCACGAACAAGCGATTATTGAAAAACACCGGGCGGATGGTTTTCTCCACCGTAGCCTCGGAAATTCCCAAGTCTGCGCTTGTCCAGTCTGACCAAGCCCCCGGTTGCGGGTAGTCGTGTTTGGGCCCGTTGGTACCACTCACGTAGCTGCGTTGCGACATGTCCACCGAGCGCCAGTAATACCGGTTCTCCGCTCGTGACTTGCCGATGAAGTAATAGGTGCCATTGGTGAAGTCATCATCGGTGATATAGCCATTGACGATAGTCAGGTTAGCCACTTCCTCGAAGCTGGCCAGGTAGTGCTTGACCGCCTCCTGGGTCGTGTCGAGGTGGATCTTGTTCTGGTTGATATCGTTTTCCAGCTGGAGGAAGTACTTGGACTTCTTCATTCGCAAGCTGGGGTCGATATAGATCGAGGGGTAATAGGCCAACTGCTGATTCGCTGCCCAGAGCGGGTATTGACATTGCTGGTCGCGCCATTCGGCGATCTGGTGATCAGCCATGGTTTTGGTCTCATAGCCAGGTTCCATGCCCATGAGCACGCCATTGATGTATTGCTGCAGGCTGGCGATGGCCGAGGCGACGTAGCTGGTCTCCACTTCCTGGCTGACTTGGACATCCAGCAGTAGAAATTCGTACAGGTCGTTGGCGGTTTTCAGTTTGTCGCTGAGGCCTAATTGCTGCAAAACAGGGTCGTTGGGCACGACCTGATCCAAGTAGTAAGCCACTTGAATATCACGCAACGTTTCATTCAGTTGTTTTTCGATGGAAATCGTCATTAGAAGTACCTTTTTATCAGCGACTTGCAGCCATCAAGGCCTCGCCCAAAGGGAGCCAACTGGTGCTGTTGCTGTAGGCGCTCACCCCTGCGCACAGCAGCACGGAGGCGGCACCAAGCCCCGTGGTCTGGCACACCTGTTGGCAGCGGTACACCCACTCCACCTGAAGCCACTGGGTCGCACGACCATCTGGCAAGGTATCGCACAAGGTCTTCACTTCACCGGGCTGCCAGCCCAGTAATTGAGCCAACGCGCTGTGGGCCGATTGATTGGTTACCGCTAAATGGGCGTCGGTTTTTGTAAGATCTTCGGGTGGGTTGGCGAGGGCCAGATACCCAAGCCACTCAGCTTCCGCTTTGTCGAGCATGTCGAGTAGGTAACAGTAGCGCTCAAGGTAGTACAGGCTGGCCAGGGTGAGGTGCGATACATTGTTCGGAAGGCCCAGCCAGGTCGGTTCACAGAGAAAAGCTCGTAACGCACGCGCACTGATGCCCAGGTGTCGAGCGACGGCGGCATGGCGTAGCAGAATTTGGAAGCGCTCAATCAGGCTGGCGTTCAGTGACTGGCTTGGCATCGCAAGTACTTGGGACAGCAAGCCATGAGTCGAATCACTGCTCCATTGGATAACTCCCTCCGCCAGGGCCATAGGCAAGCTCAAGGTCTCCTGCAACAGACTTTCCAGCAACTGCAACTGCCGTAAGTAGCCGCTGACCAGGCAGTCGCCGAGTTGAGTCTGAACGCTTGCCTTCACTTCGTTGGATAAATGCAACGGCTGGAGTACTTGAGCCAGCGTGCGGTCGATCACCTGGGCCGTCGTCTCATCCAGAGTCCTGGGGTAGGTACTCATCACCAGCCCTTGGTCATTGAGCAATTCAGCGTTGAGCAAGGTGCGCCAGGCAATGTCCGCGTTATTGTCGTCTTTTTCCGGGAGGCTCAACCGATCCAGCTCCGATGGGCTGACGAGCGCCGGCGTCAACTCGGCCGCCAATCGATTCAAACGTTCCAGCAACGTTTGTAGCGGGAGAAACTCATACGGGTCTCGGCCCAGCAGACGCCGCACATCACCGACCTTGCGTTTAGTGTCCCTGAGCCAGGTAACGGCCCAGTCCATGTGCATCAATATATCGGCGATATCCGGCGCGCCGCCGCCCAGGCGGAACCGGCCCGTGGCGAGATTCTTCTGATAGGCCTCGCCCCCCAGTAAGTCCAGTAAGGCACAGTAATCCTCAATCGACAGATCGAACATTCGCGCGATACGGGCCTGGCGGTAAAGGGAGGAGACGGTCTCCAACGAACGAGTCAAAGGACCGACATGGGCAATCGTGATATTCGCCAGTTGCAGCAGCGAACCTTCGGTTAATTGAACGCCAAGGCCAGCACAGAGCTGATAAGCAGTTTTCTGATCGGCGAGATCGGCACTGGCGAGATCGAAGGCTTGCTGGTCCAGTACGAACGGCGTATCGAACAGGCTCGGGCTGTTGAATACCTGGTCGAACAGTGGCGTCCGTGCTCCCGTGGCGTAGGGGGACAGGTGATGGAAAAACGCCGCGAACTCTTCAGCGGTGATCTGATAGTGGCTGCTGAAATAGCGAAATAGCCCCAGAACACGCATGACGTCGCCATTGAGCGCCACTTCCAGGTTGTTTTCACCGCAGCCGCGAATGGCACTGACCACCAGGGTATCCAGTTCGGCGAAGGGGATGTTCATCCAGCGTTGCAGGCGGATCATGCGTTGCAGGCGGTCGAAACGGTTGAGCGATGTCTTGGTGATGGACCATTCGCTGCGCCCGTCTTCAATGGTTTCGTTGAGCCCCATGGAGTTATCCACCCTGTCCAGGTCCGGAGTTTCGGCAGAAGTATTTAACCTGTCGGAGCCCACGCCATTCACATAACAGGCCCCGTAATGTGACGCGTGCGGATAAGGAAGATTGAACTGCCCGCCGTTTGCCAAAAGATTGAGGGACGGGCAATTGACCGATAGCCGAGGACGTTGGCTGCGTTGGGAAAGCAGTGCTTCGACCTGCTCGGCATTCAACTCGGTCTTGGCCATGAAGGTGTTCAGGTTCGACAGGGACGCCGTATTCTGCGTCATCACTTCCATGCCGTAGTAGTTACGAAAGAATGCCTGCTCTGGCCCGGTCAACACGTATGCTTCATCAAGTGCCAGGGTGAAGCGCTGTTTTTCAAGAAGTTGGGTACTGCTGTCAGTACCTAACGTCGCCACTAGCATATCGAAGGTCACTTGATAACCGGGACTTACTTGCAGCGAGGCACCTGCATTATCAGCCGGTAGATATTGAATATGCGTGCATGCTGGTCGAGCCCTGGCCGGGGAGTAGCGGTTGATCGCATAATTTACGTTTTCTGTGACCCGGCGAACGCCAAAGCTCAACACGATGTCTTTGTCGGCCCCGCCAGATTTGCTGAAAGCAAGCGTCACCTGAGTGCTCATGGACCCTCCCGAAGTCGCAATTTCATGCGCCTCGGGTTCTGCACGCTTGATCATCTCTTGCTGGGGCAACAGGTAACTGGTCGAGCGGTCTTCAAATAGATTCAGGTTGGAAATACTTGGTCCCTGCCAGCCTTCGACCAGTTGCGAATGCGAAATGTAATAAGTGCTGAACGGTGTAGATCGAGTCAACACGCCGTATTGCTCGACGCTCAACCCTGCAAATAGCTGTTGCGCGACTGTGGGGTGTTGCTGCCCTCGGCCATAATTGTTGCCACCCGTGACGGGCAGTTGTGGACTGATTAAATAGTTGATCTCACCCAGCATCAGTTTTTTCTGGGACAACCCCAACTTGCACTGGTGATGAGCATGGGTGTACGGAAAACTGAAGGGGTAATACTTCGCGGCAAACAAACGGTGAAGCGGCGTCCCTGCGGAAGACGTACCGGACAGATAACGTTCAATTCCCTGACTCAGGACCGTGTTGGCAATGTCCAGCATCGGCAGGGGCTTGAAGGTCGCTTGCTGGTCGATCAACAAGGTCTTGATATCGGGTCGGCGAACGTCCAGACGAATCTTCTTCGACGCATCGCCCGTGTTCTCTTCCTCCAATGACGTCGTTGCCAGGCGATAGAGGGCACTCAGGTAAGCCACCGGAGAATCCACCGCGGCCAGCGCACCGACTTTGCAGAACTCGTCCCAACGCTCCTTGAACAGGTTGGGATAGCTGGGGCCGATATCCACCAGGGCCCGAATCCCCGTGCGTTTGGACGCGGGACGCGCTCTGTCGGAAGTCACCTGCTTTTCGCGGTACAAACGGGCAATTTGCACCGCGTAGCACAAGGCATTGTCATAGGCCAGTTCGCCGTCGGCATCACTGAACTTGGCCAGGCGTTGGCAAAAAAGTCCCTTGGGTTGCCGGACAATATCAAACACCGACTGGATATCGAGGCGTTCCATTGCCGTGACGAAATCGACTTTCTCTTCCTTCGTCCCATCCGCAGGTGCCTCGGTAGCGTCAACGAGATAGCTCAATAACGGATTGGACTCACTCATCGCTCAGCCCTCTGTCAAACAAGGTGTCATTCTCGTCTTCGCCAATCCCATACCACCCTAAATACCGCTGCCGCCGCCAATACCCCATGGCCGTGACCGTCAAGGTCGGTCTACCCAGTGGGTCATAGAACTGCTGGTCGCAATGGCCGAATTGGCGAAACGATTCATCGTTGATGTAGCGATAGCCGTCGGCGAAGTACGGCCGGTAGATGCGCACCGCCAGACCTTTGTTGTTGTATTCGACTCGTTCGCTGACTCGCCACCGCTCGGCGGCCGGCGCGCTCACTGGTTGGTCGTCGTCCAGTACCAGGCTGCCGTCCTCCGCGATCTGATAGGCCGTACCCGGCTCGACCTTCTGTTTGCTCTGTAGGCTGCGGCCAAAGCCATCCCAGCACTGCACTGCGATACGGATCTTGCGTTCGGGGTTGTCCGGTGGTTGCGGATAGCGGTCGGCTTGCAAGACGGCGGCGTGTACCGGCTCACGGCGCTGCACCCAACTGAAGGCATCGCGGAAACAGGCGCTGGCCGCGCCTTGCAGGGCGGCGTCGGGGTCGGCAATGGCTGCGGACGGCAAACGGATAACCGGCTGGTACTCGTCTATCGGGTCGAAACCGACCTCGATGCCGCGTTCGGTGCCATGGAAGCTGCTGGCCAACAGTTCGCCAAAACCGTCATAGCGGGCCTCCTGAATGTTCTGGTTCGGATCGACGATGCGTCTTGGCAGCAGGAACCGGTAGTCGGCTTCGGTCACGCGGGTGTTGCACCCGTCAGCCGTGGTGACGCTGAGGGGCAGGCAGTAATAGGGATCGAAAGCAATGTCTGTCGGCCCCTGGCTTGCAGTGGGCCGGGCGCTGATCAGTCGGTAGAACCCCTCCAGTCCGGCATAGGTCACGAATCCCTTGCGGGTCGACCACAACACCCTGTCCGGTTCCGCCGGCAACACGGCGGTCATGGGGTGATAACCGAGCCCAGGGAGTTTGTCCGCCAGCTCTTCGGGGCTGAGCACTGACGCATACGCTTGTAGCGCCGTCTCATCCAGTTCGGCGGATTCAAGGTAGTCGGCCAAGGCCTCGAAGCTGGCCTGGCCCGCCGGCAAGGTCTGGCCGGCGTGTTGATAGCGCTGTTCGGACAAGTGGGCCAGCACCCGCTGGAAGTCACCGCCGGGCGGGGCATTGAGGCGGTCGAACAACGCCTCATGGGAAATGTCTTGTGGCCTGAGCACCGTCTTCGACAGCACTATCACGTTGCCCCGGGACAGGTAAGGCAAGCCCAGGCGAACGGCTTGTGGTTCGTCCAGGTGAATGAACCGGGCACGCTGTTCATTCAGGTAATAGAAACGCTGCGCGTCATCGTGGGCGGCACGCCACCAGGTTTGTTCATGGGCGTCGTCGAACGGCGGCGCGTCGTCGACGCTTTTACGCCGGGCATAGTCGACCGTCACTTCGTGGGTGAGCCCGCCATAACGATCCCAGGCCAGGCTGATGTGGTGCTGGCACAGCGGGTCGTCCGGCTGGCGTTCGTAGGTATAGACGACGGACTCCAGTTCCAGCGGTTGCATCCGGCAATATGGCTGGTAGTCGTCCCGCCCTTGCCACAGGCGCACGGCATAGCGCGATTGCTGCACCGAATAGGGCCGGGCCTGCAGTGGGTCGGCGGGGTCGAGGCCGAATACCTCGACCCGCAGCAACACGCCGGCCAGGGCGTAGGCCATGTCGTGGCGGGTCTCGTCATTGGCGTTGCTGATGATCTCGTCCGGTGTGTCACCTTGGGGAGCCAGCAGCAAGGCCGTGCCCAGGGGCTGGGCCGCGCTGTCTGAACGGTCGTAGTCCAGCCCCGGCAGGTCGGGCGCGCGCCCGGTATGGAACCAGCTTTTGCGCAGCACCGGCGCGGTAAAGCCGGCTTGGCGCAGTTCGTCGCCGGTGGTTTCGCTGTCGGTTTGCAGCACCAGGCCAAAACCGCGGAACTCGCGTTCCTGCCCGTCGTAAAACCCCTGTCGGTATTCAAAGCATTGGGTCAACTGATTGCCGGTGATTTCATCCAGCTGGATCTGCCGGACGGAGAGGGGCATCGGAAACGGTACATAACTGGCGACTTTCAGGTTCGCCGCCAGCAGTGCCTGTTTTTCATCGAGCCATTCCTGGGCCGAGCTGCGGTAGATCACTTCACCCGCCGCGCCCATATTGTTGTTCGTGCGGTGCAGCAGATAGGGCTTGGCCTGGACAAAGTCGCAGCGCCAGTGTTGGGGCTTCATGTGCGGTACCGTCAGCACCAGGCTGGAACAGCCGAGGCCTTGCAAATCGGCGGCACTGACCTGGCACAGTCGGTCATAACGCACGCCCGGTGGCCAGGGCAGGATCTGTGGGGTGGTCTCGAACCCCATGCCGGTGCGGTTCATGAAGATTTCGATGTGCTCGCTGGTGAGGTAGATCAGGTCAGCGGCACCGGAACCGTCCAGATCGGCAAGCAACACCCGCGAGGCATCGAAGGACTTGTAGGGGTAAGGCAGGTTCCCCAGTTGGAAGCCTGGGTCGAAACGACCGTGGCCGCGGTTGGGCCAGCAGACGATTTCGTTGTGGCGAATGCGCACCAGATGCTGCTGGCCGGTGCCCAGCACATCACTGAACGCCACCAATTCGGTCTGCGCCTGGCTCAACAGGGGCAGGCGATCGTCGGGGGCCGTCTCGACGAAATGCGCGACATCCTTGCCCGCCGCGAAGCCTTCATCTCGACGATTGGCATACAACCGCACACTGCGTGGGCCGATCAAGGCCAGGTCGGACAAACCGCCGCCCATCAGATCGGCCAGTTGGCTTTGCGGATGGAAGAACTCCAGGGGGAAGGCACCAAAGGTGACGAACTTCGACCAGTGGCGATCCGGGTTGAGGGTGAAAAAACCACTCACGCCGGGTTGCGCCATGACCCAATCCAGCCGGCCATCGCCGGTGAGGTCCATCAATGACTGGCGCACCGATTTGCGGCTGTCCATGACCGGAATGGCGTCCAAGCGTTTCCACGCGTCGTAGCTCACCTCATCAGCCGTTTGGGGCACCTGCGCGCGCAGCGGCTCCCGGTAGTACCAAGCCTTGTCGCTGCGATAGAGCACACCGGGAATCCCCTCGCCATACAGGTCGACCAATTGGTATTGCTGGCCGTCGTTGAGGCCGGGCATGGCATCGAATTCCTGGTACCCGCTATCTTCGGTCGAAAACGCCGCGTAGCTGAACACCACCGGTGGGCGCGACTCGATGTGCCCTTGTTCGTCGTAGCCTTGCTGATGCGCGGCAGACAGCAGGTTGTAGCCCAGCTCGGTGGTGTGGTACTCCAGCAGCAAGCGTTGCACCAGCCGTGGTTCGCTGCCCAGTTCAGCGAAATGGTGGAACATCAGCACTTGCCGGCACAGACGCAGGTTGCCCAGCAGGAAACCATAGCCGTAGGTGGCGAAAGGGTCGCTGCGTACCGGCCACGTATCCGTCGGCTCGTAGGCGGGGATGTCCGTCAACCCGGTGTCGCGTTCGCCATAATCGAAGATCAGGTCGAAGTGCCATTGCGCTCGTTCGAGTTGGGGCGGTGCCCAGTGATAAAGGTGCGCGTTCGCGTCGGCATTGCCATAGCGCACTCGGCTCAGGTAACACTGGGCGCGAAAGTCCCGCGGCGTATCGGCGGGCATGCCCGCATGATCTTCGCCTGCGTATTCATAGAGAATATGTTCGCCATGGGCATTCAGGCTTTCTTCCAGCAGCCACTCGCCGACACGCAGGGCGTCTTCGAGGTCGGTGCTGCGTGACGAAGCGTTGAAGCCGTATAAATGCAGGGTGCCATCGGCCCCGTGAATCAACCAGAACCCTGGGTAGTCATCCGCTGACCGCCAGTGTTCGATACGTTCGAAAGCACCCTCGATGCGCGGAAAATAACGCGCGACCTGATAGACCGTGCCCAGGTCCAGACCTTGATACGTATCGACGGGCCGGCGAACGATTTCTCCGTCATCATCGCGCTCCGGCATCCACACCGTGCCGTCGGGGCCCAACATCACATCGTCGTCGGTGTAGGCCGGTACCCCCTTGCTGATCCGCCGTGCGACGCAGCCCAGCGACAGCACCCAGCCGATTCCGAACAGGCTGTTGCCCACGCTGCTGCCGTAACCGAGCCGCAGGGCAGGGGCGAAACCGCGTCCTGGAGAAATCGGCAGCGGCAAGTCGAAGGATGCCTTGCCGGTGGCACCCACTTCGCCCCAGCCGCTGCCGATGCTCTGGATCGCGCCGCCGCCCTTTGGCAACGAAGGAGGGGTGATGCTCAAGCGTTCCGGTTGATCCATCGCCAGGCTCTGTGCGAGTGTGCAAGGAGCTAATCTGGCGCGAATCCGAGGGGGCATCTACTGTCAGAGTTGACAGTTTTCTAGTCGTTAAGGAAATAAGAAAATGGTGGAGGGGGATACCCCACTACAGACAGACTCTCTCTACCCTTGGGGAACATGCTTTTGTGGCGAGGGAGCTTGCTCCCGCTGGGCTACGAAGTGGCCCCAAAACCATTCACCCGGGTGTGTCAGGTTGGTCGCATTCAGCATTCAGTCTCTTTGGGGTTGCTGCGCAACCCAGCGGGAGCAAGCTCCCTCGCCACAAAAGTGTTCGCTGAGGTGAGCGGCTATAGCTCGCTGACCTTGACCCAACGCTCCTCCCGCGCCGCGATGCGTATCGCTGCAGCCAGCCGCTCCACTTCCCAGGCCTCGTCGAAGTCCGTGCCGCTGCCGCCTTCCCCGGCGAGGGCCATGATCAGTTCCTGCACCTCCAGCGTCTTCAATTCGTTGTAGCCCAACTGGTGTCCGGCGGCGGGGCTGAATGCGGCATAGCCGGGCAGGTCCGGACCGGCCAGCAAGCGTTGGAAACCTGGCTGGCCGGCGCGACACAGGCGCAATTCGTTCAGCCGCTCCTGATCGAACGCCAATGTGCCGAGGCTGCCGCTGATCTCGAAACTCAGGTGGTTCTTGTAGCCATGCTTGAGCCAACTGCTGCTCACCGTGCCTCGGGCGCCATTGGCGAAACGCAGCAGCCCATGGACATGGTCGTCCACCGCGATGGCCCGTTGTTCGGCATTGCCGGCGCTGGCAGGGCGCTGGTGATGCACGGTCTGGCTGTCGGCGCACACGGCCTCGACATCGCCCAACAAGTGCCGGGCCATGGCCAGCAAGTGGCTGCCCAGGTCGGCCAGTGCGCCACCGGCGTGGGTCGCTTCGCAACGCCATGACCACGGCGAAGCGGGATCGGCCATGAAGTCTTCGCTGAACTCACCCTGGAAACTGATGATCTGTCCCAGCTCGCCGTGCTGGATCATGTCCCGCGCCTGCTGGATGATCGGGTTGTGCTGGTAGTTGTAGCCGACCCGCGTCACCACCCCCGCGGCCTTGGCCGCCTGGCGCATCTGCTCGGCCTGCTCCAGAGACACCGCCAGGGGCTTTTCACAATAGACCGGCTTGCCCGCCGCCAACGCCGCCATGGCCATCGGGAAGTGCAGGTGGTTGGGTGTGGTGATGGCGATCAGGTGAACCTTCGGGTCGTCGATCAGCCGTTGCCAGTCGCTGTGGGCCGTCTCGAACCCCCAACTCTGGGCGCACTGCCGGGCACGCTGTGGATCGGCGTCGGCCAGGGCCGCGAGTGTCAGGTTCAGGGGGAGGTCGAACACCGCCTTGGCATTGTGGAACGCCAAGGCATGGGCACGGCCCATGAAGCCGGTGCCAATCAGACCGATGCCGAGTTCACGCATGAGAAGAGCCCTTTGAATTGTTATTTTCAGAAGGCTCTTTATGGAATAAATATTCGCTAATTGCAAATGTTGGAATAAATATTCATTTCACGATCGCAGAGGTTCCCCTTGTGAGAGCGAGCTTGCTCGCGATGGCGGAGTGTCAGTGAAAAAAGATCTTGGCTGACACTCCGCCATCGCGAGCAAGCTCGCTCCCACAGGGTTCTCACAGGTTTGCCATGGCGTTCGCTATCAGGACAGGAACCCACCATCCACATTCAACGCCACACCCGTGGTGTAGCTCGACGCATCGCTGGCCAGGTACAGCACCGCGCCGGCCATTTCGCTCGGGTCGGCCACGCGCTTGAGGGGGATCTGCGCCAGGGCGGTTTTCAGGATGGCGTCGTTCTTGACCAGCGCCGAGGCGAACTTGGTGTCGGTCAGGCCCGGCAGCAGGGCGTTGCAACGGATGCCGAACTGCGCGCATTCCTTGGCGAAGACCTTGGTCATGTTGATCACTGCGGCCTTGGTCACCGAATAGATGCCCTGGAAGATCCCCGGCGAGATGCCGTTGATCGACGCCACGTTGATGATGCTGCCGCCGCCGTTCTCGCGCATCAGCTTGCCGGCTTCCACCGACATGAAGAAATAGCCGCGGATGTTCACGTCCACGGTTTTCTGGAACGCACCCAGGTCGGTGTCCAGGACGTTGCAGAACTGCGGGTTGGTGGCGGCGTTGTTCACCAGGATGTCCAGGCGCCCGAACTGTTCGCGGATACCGGCGAACACCTGGCTGATCTGCTCCATTTCCCCGATGTGGCAGGCGATGGCGGTGGCCTTGCCGCCGGCGGCGATGATCGCATCGGCCACGTGCTGGCAACCGTCTAGCTTGCGGCTGGACACGATCACATGGGCGCCTTGCTGGGCCAGCAGTTTGGCGATGGCTTCGCCGATGCCGCGGCTGGCGCCGGAAACGAAGGCGATTTTACCGTCGAGGTCGAACAACTGGGTCTTGGACATGCTGTTTCCTTGTAATGGGGCGCTCAGAGCGTGGATTTACCGATGACCTGCAGGCTCATCTGCTCCAGCAATTTGTTCATCTGAACGAACTGCGCGAAGCGTTTGTCCTGGGTCTGGCCGTGGAAGAAGCGGTAGTAGATCTGCTGGACGATCCCGGCCAGGCGGAACAGGCCGTAGGTGTAGTAGAAGTCGAAGTTGTCGATGCGGATCCCGGCGCGTTCGGCGTAGTAATCGACGAATTCGCGGCGGGTCAGCATGCCGGGGGCGTGGCTCGGCTGGCGGCGCATCAGTTGCACCGGCGCCGGGTCGTCCGCCTCGATCCAGTAGGCGAGGCTGTTGCCCAGGTCCATCAACGGATCGCCGATCGTGGTCAGTTCCCAGTCCAGCACACCGATGATCTGCATCGGGTTCTCCGGGTCGAGGATCACGTTGTCGAAGCGGTAGTCGTTGTGGACGATGCTCGAAGTGGGGTGGTCGGCGGGCATCTTGTCGTTGAGCCAGGCCTTGACCGCCTCCCATTTCGGCGCATCGGGGGTCAGGGCTTTTTCGTAGCGGTCGCTCCAGCCACGGATCTGCCGGGCCACGTAGCCTTCGGGCTTGCCCAGGTCGGCCAGGCCGCAAGCGGTGTAGTCGACGCGGTGCAGTTCGACGAGCCGGTCGATGAAGCTCTTGCACAGCGCTTCGGTGCGGGCGGCGTCGAAACCCAGTTCCGGCGGCAGGTCGGAGCGCAGGATGATGCCCTTGACCCGTTCCATCACATAGAACTCGGCGCCCATCACCGACTCGTCGGTGCAGTGCACATAGGCTTTGGGGCAGTACGGGAACGCTTCGCGCAATTGGTTGAGGATGCGGAACTCACGGCCCATGTCGTGGGCGGACTTGGCCTTGTGGCCGAACGGCGGCCGACGCAGGACGAATTCCTGTTCGGGGTATTCCAGCAGGTAGGTCAGGTTCGATGCGCCACCGGGAAACTGGCTGATCCGTGGCAGGCCGGTCAGGCCGGGAATGTGGGCCTTGAGGTACGGGTCGATCAGGTTGGCATCGAGTTCTTCACCGTCGCGCACGCGGGTGGACTGATCAGTAAACGCCATGCTTATCCCTTCTGCTTATTTTGGAGGCCATCGATCATTGGCTAATCTAATGGCGCGTGGGAGGCGTCACAAGCACGCCAGGGTCTTATAGGTTAGCGTGTTGCCGGATAATCAGCGGGCTTGATGCATGGCGGCGTGCGCGGCGGAAGCGGGCGAGCTATGGTTCGGGGAGTCGCTGTCAAAGGAGCCGCCGCGATGGGATGCCCGCAAGTCTGTAGCACCGCGACCCTGCAATGCAGCTTGTGAACAACCACAAACTCCCACAAGGGGGATTGTGCTGATCACTCAATTTCGATCCACCGCCGGGGCGACTCGGCCTCACGCATTGGCGTGGGTCAGCCCGGTCAAGGTGTCGGCGATGGCCTTCGTGCGTTGTGCCGTGCCTTCGGTGGTACGGCTGGAGTCTTCCAGGGCATCGAGCATTTCCCGCAGGGCGCTCACGGCAACGGACTGGTCTTCGATCTGTTGGGCGACGCCTTGGATCTCCGTCGAGAGCAGGCCGATGTCCACGCCGATTTCCGCGGCATTCTGGCGGGTGATTTCCGCAAGCTTGCGGACCTCATCGGCCACCACCGCAAAGCCTCTGCCCATCTCACCGGCCCGCGCTGCTTCGATGGCGGCGTTGAGGGCCAACAGGTTGGTCTGGCCGGCGATTTGCTGGATGACCTGTACGATCGACTGGATACGCAAGCTCGAACTGGCGAGCGCACGGGCACCGACCACCGCTTCACCCGCTTGGGTGGCAAGCTGTTCGACGGTGGTGCCGGCCTGCTCGGCGACGCTGTTTTGCCGGTCGATGGTGCCCGTCAGGTCATCCATCGACAGGTGCAGTTCGCCGGAGTAATGCTTGATTTGTGTCGCCATCAGCGCTTGTTGCTGGCTGGCCTGCGCCAATACCTGGCCCAGGTCCGTCAGGCCGTCGAACACCGGCAGGATCGTCTGGTCCAGGCCGCGAGTGTCCAAGGCGCTGCTGAAGTCATTCATCTTGAACGCCATGATCTGCTTGACCACGACATGATTCAGACCCGCCAGCTTCTTGATCTGGCGACGCAGGAAAAATGCCTTGAACTCGCCGTAGTGGGTGATGAAGTGATCGACGTACTCATCGACAAAACCGGCGCCCTTGGTGACCCTGAAGAAGAAAATCGCCGTGAGCGTCTGGTTAAGGTTCAAACCGAGGATTTCACCAAACGTCGAGAAGCCGGCCAGAGGCACATCCCCGAAAATACCGGCCATGCTGCCCAGGTCGCTGCTGTTGTTGAGCCGGCGCAGGATGCAATCGTTGAGAATGGCGGCCACCGGCTGGCCACCTTTACCCTTGAGGAATTTCTCGTAGTCAAGCCGGGTCGCCTCGCGCAGGGGCGTGCGCTTGACCATCACCAACTCTTCGCCGGGCGCCACGTCGCAGAACAACTGGATGATCTGCTGCTGATGGTCGATGCGGGCAATGGAGCGGACGAACAGCTCATCACCCACGCGGATGGCGAATGAATAATCGGCCAGCTTCTTTTCCAGCGTCTGGGCACTGCACTCGAAGGCCTCGCACAGCGCCTGGACCATGCTCTTGATGTTTCCACGGCTGTCGATGACCTGGTCGATGGTGCGGTCTTCGACTGATGCGGTCAGCACGCTGAATGTCAGCCCGGCAGGTTGGAAGTTCTGGCTCTTGAACACCCCGAAGCGCACATCCGCCGCGGTTTTCAGAAAGACAATCTGCGCATGGTTCTGGTAACTGCGCTGCCCATCACTGATCAAGGTCTTCTTGAAATCCGCCTTCCCACCGGCCGAGCCGCCGACGAACAGGCAGGGGAAACGGCCTGATTCATAGAGCGCTTCCATAAAGAACGATTCGGAAGCCGAAAGACCATCGAACACCACGTAGGCCAAGGTATCGCGATGGTCAATGGGCGTGCTCACCTGCGCCTGCTTGATGTTATTCACCAATCGGGCGATTCGCTCACGCATGGCCAGGCGCTTGCCGCCACCGCGAATGTCCTCGCACTCCAGCGGCACCATCACCACCTCGGCCGACGCAATCACACTGGCGTCGAACAGCTGCAACACCACCCGGTCCCAGGTCTCGCCGGTCTGGCAATACAGCGCGTTTGCACCGTTGCACAGCTCACCCGACGTCGTGCACAGGCTGATGGCGCTTTGGGGAAAACGCTGCTTGACCTTGGCGGCGACCCGGTCGATGTCCAGGTGAGGGGAGACAAACCCGGCGATCAATACCGGTGTGATGCGTACGTTGGCCAGCGCCTGGTCCAGTTCGCTCAACGTGCAGGCCATGCTGACCGCCCCTTGTGTGCGGGCTCGGGCTTTGTTGAAGAGGTTCGATAGGTTCATGGCGGGACTCGGTTGAGCGCGACGTGACGCGTACGAGGTATGCGTGCGGAGTCCTTTCCCTGTAGCGATCACGGCTGGGGACTTGTATGGGCGTGAGCTTGTGCTATTTGCGGGGGCGGTCCATAGGGGCTTTTGGTTGGGGTTTGTTCCGTCTGTTGGATAGCGACTTTCGTATTGGTCCTGGGAAACCCGCGGAAAAATCAGTATTTGCAACCGCTGAATACTGGATAAAAAACTGTGGGAGCGAGCTTGCTCGCGAAGACGTCGGCACATCCAGCATCAGTGCCAACTGATCCACCGCTATCGCGAGCAAGCTCGCTCCCACATCTATGGTCCTCTCAGTTTCTGCAATACTGAATTTGGATGCGTGATTGGCTTGCCGCAATCTATTCGGCGTCGAAAAGATAAATTCGCGCCGCGATGAAAATCGCGCCTGACAGTCCTGATTAGGGTAGATCGGCTTTAGAGCCGTGTGGGAGCCCAGGTTTTCTGTCAGGTCGGTAGGCCGTTTACGTCATCTGTTATCCAGCATCGCAAAACCAGGTGGGTGGTGCTCGGTAACGCAGGGTCAAGCGTTCTGTGCGCTTGGCCCTGCCTCATATATTCCATGGGTGTGCGCTAAGGCCCAGGCTATGCGCGCCAATTTATTCGCCAACGCGCACACC
>NZ_FMTK01000040.1:0-4825 GCF_900100025.1 Pseudomonas sp. NFACC56-3
CTCCCACAGTTTTGATCGGGGCGTGCGCAAATGCTGCGTTCGCCACAATTTCCATGTGGGAGCGAGCTTGCTCGCGATAGGGCCGTGTCAGGCGACATCAATGGCGACTGGTGTACCGCCATCGCGAGCAAGCTCGCTCCCACAGGTATTCCAGTGTCGAACACCCTCCAGATAAAAAAAATTCACTCAATCCCCTCAATCAAAAGCCCTGGGTGCTCCAGCAAAGGTATCACCCCGCTTACCGCAGACATGATGGAACGGAGCACTTTGGGATTTCGAGCCGTCATCCGTCCGGATGCGGTTTTCCATTTGATTGTTTGATTGCGAACCGCCTGATCATCGTGGCGCGGCCAGCCGTATTAAGGATGAGTGAACAAAAATGAACCGAGCTTACCGAGTAGTCTGGAATGCTGTGTTGGGCGCGTGGCAGGTGGCATCAGAGTTGGTCAAAAGCCAAGGCAAAGACAAAAGCCGCAGATCCCTCAGCCTGGTCATCGGCGTGGGTGGCGGGGTCTTCGCTTCGGTTGCCACGGCGGGAGCCTTACCGTCGGGCGGCAATATCGTGGCGGGTAATGGCAGCATTCATCAGAATGGCAACAACATGGCCATTCATCAGGGCAGCGATAAGCTCGCGATTGACTGGCAAAGCTTCTCCGTCGGCAAAGGCAACACCGTCCAGTTCGTCCAGCCGGGCGCGGCGTCTGTCGCATTGAACCGCGTGTTGGGCTCGGATGTGTCAGTGATTCAGGGCGCGCTGAAAGCCAACGGCCAGGTATTTTTGGTCAACCCCAACGGCGTCCTGTTTACACCCAGTGCACAGGTTGATGTAGGCGGCCTGGTCGCGTCCACGCTCAACATGACCACGGAAGACTTTCTCGCGGGCAACTACCGTTTCAGTGGCAACAGCGCCGCCTCGGTGGTCAACCAGGGCAACATCAATGCCGCGCAAGGCGGCACCATTGCCCTGATCGCCGCGAAAATCGTCAACGAAGGCAACATCACCGCGAACAAGGGCAATGTGCTGCTGGGCGCCGGCAGTGTCGTGACGCTCGACCTGGGTGGGCCGGTGCAGTTGGAAGTGAAAGAAGGTGCGCTTCAAGCGTTGATCGAAAACGGCGGCGCCATTCGTGCCGATGCCGGCCGTATCCTGCTGACCGCCCGTGCGGCGGAAACCCTGGCGAGCACCGTCATCAACAACACCGGTTTGATCGAAGCCCGTTCCCTGGATATCGGTGAAAACGGCGTGGTGACGCTGATGGGGGATCAGGGCGGTGTGCAAGTCGCCGGGCGTATCGATGTGTCCTCCGATACCGGCAAGGGCGGCAAGATTGTCGTGACCGGCGACCGTATCGCGATCAACGGCGGCGCTGAACTCGACGCCACCGGCGCCAAGGGCGGCGGCGAGATATATGTGGGCGGTAGCTGGCAAGGCAAGGACCCGGCGATCAAACAGGCCAGCCAGACCACCGTTGCCGCCGGTGCCGTGCTCGATGCATCGGCGACCGACAACGGCAAGGGCGGTACCGTGGTGGCCTGGTCGGATACCAAGAAGCCGGGCAGCGTGACGCGGGTGGATGGCACGCTGAAAGCCACCGGCGGTGCCAAGGGCGGCGACGGCGGCAAGATCGAGACCAGCGGTGCCAAGCTGGCGGTGAGCAAAGCCGCCGATGCTTCGGCCAAGAACGGCAAGGGTGGCTTGTGGTTGCTCGACCCGGACAGTGTCACCGTGGGGCCGGGTAATGGAGGGCTGACGGGCGGCGCCAACGGACAAGCTGCCACGGTCGGTTTCAACGCGATCGACACTGCTCTGGCCGGCGGTACCGATGTGGCAATCAAGGCCGACAACACCATTCACTGGGACGGCGACTACACCCCGCAGGGCATCAGCGGTGATCGGACGCTGACGTTGCAGTCGGGGCACGACGACGGCGCAACAGGCCGTTATGTCTTCGGCAATATCTTCCTCAACGGTGACATCGATGCCAGCGGCGCAGGCAATGGCAACAGCCTGGCGTTGATTCTCAACGGCAAAATCGCGCTCAACACCGACGTCAGTTTGAAGAGCAACGGCGGCAATGTCGTGTTTGCCGGCGTGGTGGACTCCGATGCGGTGGCCAACAACCGCCAACTGCGCGTCGATGCCGGTTCGGGCTCGATCATCTTCAGCGACATGGTCGGCGGTAACAGCGCGCTGGGCGCTCTGTATGCGACCACCAGTGGCGCCGGCAAGACGTTTATCAACGGCGCAAAAGTCTTCACCCGCGGCGAGCAGGTGTACACCGGTGCGGTTGAGCTGGGCACTTCACAATTCCTGAACGCCGACTTCGAAAATGGCCTGGTCGGGTGGAAGACGTCCATCGACCAGTTCTTCACGGGCGTCACCGTGGTGGATGGCGTGGTCTCGCCAAATGACCCGACGTTGCCGACGACCTCGCCAACGAACGGCAATGCGCCGAGCGTTTCCCCTGGCGACCAGGGCAACATGAATTACAAACCCCTCACTCCGGTCGCCGCCGCTGGCCAAGGCAAGGACGGCGGCGCCGCGCTGCTGCTGGGGACCGAGAATACCTCCAACTGCCTCAACGCACCCGCCGGCTGCATCATGCGCGGCCCTTCGGTCGTGAGCGAGGGCACGGTCTCCCTGGCCGCCGGAGAAAAAGTCAGCTTCGATTACAAACCGGTCGCGGGCGGCGATACCTACGATGTCTTCGGCTACCTGTTGAACGTCAATACCGGCGAATACCAAATCATCTTGAATGAAACGGGCAACGGCACGGGCGCGGTGAATTGGCAAAGCCACACGGCAACGGCTGACAGGGCCGGCACGTACAAATTCGTGTTCGTCTCGGGCAGTTTCGACCAGACCGCCGGCAAGCAGGTCGGTGGCTCGCTGTACGTTGACAATATCAAGACCGAAACCTCGGGCAGCAAGGGCCTGCAAGGCAGTTCCATCACGTTCAACGGCAGCCTCAACAGCACCGACAACAACCTGGCCATCAAGGCGGACGACATCAACTTCAACGGCGGCGTCGGCAGTGTCACCGGCAATGGGAACATCACCCTTGAGACCAACACGCCGAGCAAAAACATCGCAGTGGGCGGCAGCACAGGCGACGCCCCCGGTTCGTTGGAACTGACCGGCACCGACATCAGCGCACTGGGCGACGGGTTCACCTCCGTCAACATCGGCGGCGCGGACATGACCGGTGACATCAACATCATCGAAGCGACCCGCATCAACGACAACCTCGTCCTCAATGCCGGCACCGGCAATATCCACATCAACGACCAACTGACCGTGGCCGACGCCCCGGGCACCGGTAACGATGACACCAAGCCGGCCCCCGTCCTGGTGTTGCAGAGCAACGGTGGCAAGGTCGACCAGACCGCCGGCGGCGCCATTGTCGCCGATGGCCTGGTGCTGCTGGGCGATGGCGCCACCCATGATCTCGACAACGCGGCCAACGACGTCAACACCATCGCCAGCGACACTGGCACGGTCAGCTTTGCCGATGTCGATGACCTGACCGTCGGCGTTGTAACCATTCCCGATAGCCAGACCCCGACAAACCCGCAAGGCGTGCCGGTCGCCGGCATGACCCAGACCGGCGACCTGAAGCTTGTCGCGGACACCCTCACCGTCGGCCAGGCCCTGATCACCCAGGGCGATACGAACCTGACCGCCGACGAAATCGATCTCGCCGCGAGCGTTTCCGGTAACGGCAGTCTCACCCTGCAGCAGAAGACCGATGGCCTGGACATCCACCTGGGCGGCAGCGATGACCCGGAGGTGACCGGGCCTGACGATCCGTTGGTGCTGTCCGGCGCTGACCTGGCCAACATCCAGGATGGCTTCGACAAGGTCGTCATCGGCAACGACAAGACGCGCAACATCACTGTCGACGATGAAGGTGCGACGTTCAAGGACGATCTGGCCCTAGTCGCCAACGGCGTCCTGGACTTGCTGGGCGATCTGATGCTCAAGGATCCCGAAGGCACCGACGAAGACGGCACCACCGGCAAAGGGCTGACGTTGAGCGTCGACGCGGGCAAAGGTGCGACTCAGAGCACTGGCGCGACCATTACCGCAGACGAATTGGCCTTGCGCGGCGAAGGTGACTTCCAGTTGGGCAAGGGCGGGCATGACGTGGGTGTCATCGCCGCCGATGTCGGCAGCCTGGCATTTGCCGGCAACGGCAACCTGACGGTGGGGACCGTGGACGGCACCGTGGGGATTACCTCCGATGAGGCGGTCACCTTGAAAACCGATCACGACCTGACGTTGGTAAAAGGCATCACCATAGAAAATGGTCCACGGGACGATACCAGCCAGGGCCAGACCCGTGCCGACGACATCATCACTTTGGAAGTGGCGGGCAACACCACCCAGTCCGGCGACGCCGGGGCCAAGCTGGATGCCAGCGGCCTGGTGCTGCTGGGCGGCAATTACGCGCTGGGCAATACCGGCAACGTGATTGGCGATATCGCCAGCGCGGCGGGCAAGGTCCAGTTCAACAACAGCACAGACCTCAAGGTGGGTTCGCTGACCGCGACCCATGCCGATGGCACGAAGACAACCCTCACCGGCGTGAACAACACTGGCGACGTCAGCATCGGCACCCAAGGTGACTTGGCGATCAACGAAGGACTGGCCACCAGCGGCAACGTGTTCCTCAATGTCGATGGCAAGACCACCCAGGATGCCAACGGCAACATCACCGCCGACGGCCTGGCCCTCAACGGTGGCGACTTCGAGTTGCGCAACAACGGCAACGTGGTGGGCGACATCGCCAGCGAGGCGGGCAAGGTCGCTTTCAACAACACC
>NZ_FMTK01000032.1:0-53620 GCF_900100025.1 Pseudomonas sp. NFACC56-3
TTCGTCTCAACCGAGGCGCGCATTCTACAGCGCCCCGTGTATCTGTCAAGCGGTTATTTTCAGAAATTTTCAAAGTTTCGCTTCGGAAACCTCAACAACTTCAACCACTTGCGCTTCCGATCTCTCGTTAGCGGGAGGCGAATTCTACAGCGTTACTCGCTGCTGTCAACACCTCTTTTTCACCGCTTTCGACCGAGAAGATCGAACCGCATATAGAGCCAAACAACATTGCTCTACCTGCTCCTTCCGGACTTCGATGAACTGAAGCCCTGCACCTTCGAAACCTACTTAACTCGTTGAATCTCAAGGAGTTTTACGTTTCGACTGCGCCGGAAGTGGGGCGAATTATAGACGTCCAGAATCTGCCGTCAACCCTTAATTTCGCTTTTCTATCAATAAGTTGCGCAGCACCGGTCAACCTGTCGCTTTTGCCCGCGCCTCTATAATTAGAGAAGAGAAGACTCACAGCACCCCAGCCTCTCTGAACGCCATCACCGCAGCTTCGTCCAACCCCAACACTCGCTGCAGCACCTCCAACGTATGCTCTCCTAATAAAGGAGGTGCATGGCGATACTCCACCGGCGTCTCGGACAGTCGAATCGGACTGGCCACCTGCGGCACTTTACCGGCCAGCAGGTGAGGCAGTTCCATCGCCAACCCACGTGCCTGTACCTGGGGATCGGCAAACACCTGGGCCAAGTCGTTGATAGGTCCACACGGCACACCCGCCTGCTCCAACTGAGTCACCCATTCAGCGGTGGTCTTGAACACCGTCGCCTGGCGAATCAACGGAATCAACACCGCCCGGTTCGCCACCCGCACCTTGTTAGTGGCAAAACGCGGATCATCCGCCCACTGCGGTTGACCGGCAACCTCAGCGAACTTTCGGAACTGACCGTCATTACCCACCGTCAGGATGAAATCGCCATCAGCCGTAGGAAAATCCTGATAAGGCACGATGTTCGGATGGGCATTACCCAGCCGCTTCGGCGCATTGCCCGTGGTCAGGTAGTTCATCGCCTGGTTGGCCAGGCAAGCCACTTGAACATCCAGCAAGGCCATATCGATGTGCTGCCCGCCGCCGGCATGATCACGATGGGCCAACGCCGCCAGAATGGCAGCGGTCGAATACAGCCCCGTGAGGATGTCCGTCAACGCAACCCCTACCTTCACCGGCCCCGCGCCCTCATCGCCTTCAGGGCGACCGGTCAGGCTCATCAAGCCCCCCAGCCCCTGGATCATGAAGTCATACCCGGCACGCTTGGCGTAAGGGCCGGTCTGGCCAAACCCGGTTATCGAGCAATAGATCAATTGCGGATTGATCGCCTTTAGCGAGTCATAATCCAAGCCATACGCCGCCAGGCCGCCCACCTTGAAGTTCTCGATCAGGATATCGGACTTGGCCGCCAGCTCTCGTACCAGCCGCTGCCCCTCTGGCCGCGTGAAGTCGATGGTCACCGACTGCTTGTTGCGATTGGCTGAAAGATAATAAGCGGCTTCGGTCGTGTTCTCGCCTCGGGCATCCTTCAGGAAGGGCGGCCCCCAGGCGCGCGTATCGTCACCATTGCCGGGACGCTCGACCTTGATGACATCAGCCCCCAGGTCCGCCAGGATCTGTCCGGCCCACGGCCCGGCCAATACCCTCGATAAATCCAATACCCGCAGATGCGAAAGCGCGCCCATGACCGTTCTCCTGTTAGTAGAACGCCTGGATACCGGTTTGCGCACGCCCCAAAATCAGCGCATGCACATCGTGCGTGCCTTCATAGGTGTTCACGACTTCCAGGTTCACCAGATGACGGGCGATGCCGAACTCATCGGAGATACCGTTACCGCCCAGCATGTCCCGCGCCATGCGGGCAATATCCAGGGACTTGCCGCAGGAGTTGCGCTTCATGATCGAGGTAATCTCGACCGCCGCCGTGCCTTCGTCTTTCATACGCCCCAGACGCAGGCATCCCTGCAGGGCCAGCGTGATTTCAGTCTGCATATCGGCCAGTTTCTTCTGGATCAACTGATTCGCAGCGAGCGGGCGACCAAACTGCTGGCGGTCCAGCGTGTACTGGCGAGCGGTATGCCAGCAGAATTCAGCCGCCCCCAAGGCGCCCCAGGAGATGCCGTAGCGCGCCGAGTTCAGACAAGTAAACGGACCCTTCAGGCCACGAACATCCGGGAAGATGTTCTCCTCCGGAACGAATACGTTGTCCATGACGATTTCGCCAGTGATCGAGGCGCGCAGCCCCACCTTGCCATGAATGGCCGGCGCACTCAGCCCCTTCCAGCCTTTTTCGAGAACGAAGCCGCGGATGTCACCGGCGTCGTCCTTGCCCCAGACGACAAATACGTCAGCGATCGGGCTGTTGGTGATCCACATCTTGCTGCCCGTCAGGCTGTAGCCGCCTTCCACTTTGCGCGCACGAGTGATCATCGCACCCGGGTCGGAACCATGGTTCGGCTCAGTCAGACCAAAGCAGCCGATCCATTCACCGGACGCCAGCTTCGGCAAATACTTCTGTTTCTGTGCCTCAGTCCCAAATTCGTTGATGGGCACCATGACCAGCGAGGACTGCACGCTCATCATCGAGCGATAGCCGGAATCGACCCGCTCTACTTCACGAGCGATCAGGCCATAGCTGACGTAGTTCAACCCGCTGCCGCCGTACTGTTCAGGAATGGTAGCCCCCAGCAGGCCGACTTCACCCATCTCGCGGAAAATCGCCGGATCGGTTTTCTCGTGACGGAACGCTTCCAGCACTCGCGGTGCGAGCTTCTGCTGGGCGAATTGCTCGGCAGTGTCGCGGATCATGCGTTCTTCTTCGGTGAGCTGCTGATCCAGCAACAACGGATCGATCCAGTTGAAGCTCGCTTTACCGGCCATGAAAGAGTCCTCGCCAATTAAATGAAAATCGTGGATTGATCCTAGGCGCGGTTTCCTACAAGGGCAAACGAGGATTACGCACTAACCTGTGCTAATTTCTCACTCCGTAAACGCTACAAACCCCGTTTGTATAGGCATTGAGTGAGAGTTACGTACATGCGCCGTAAAATCCCCAGCACCGCCGCCCTGGTCAGTTTCGAGGCTGCCGCGCGCCATGAAAGCTTCACCAAGGCAGCGCAGGAGCTTTCTCTCACCCAAGGCGCAATCTGCCGACAGATCGCCAGCCTGGAGGATTTCCTCAGCGTGGAGCTTTTCCGACGCTCGCGCCGCGGCGTCAAACTGACCGAAGCAGGTCTTTCCTACAGCCGGCGCGTTGCCACCCAACTGGATGCCGTCGAGCGCGACACACTTTCAGTGATGGGGCACACCGGTGCGAACGTGATCGAACTGGCCGTGGTTCCGACCTTCGGCACCCAATGGCTGCTGCCACGCCTCAAGGATTTCCAGCAGCAGCACCCGGAAGTCACTGTCAACCTGACTAACCGCACACGTCCCTTTCTCTTTGCCGATACAGAGTTTGACGCCGCCATCTATTTTGGCGATGCGGACTGGTCCGGTACCGAATCCCACAAGCTGATGGGCGAAAACCCGATGCCGGTATGCAGCCCCGCCTTGCTAAACGGTCGCAACGGCCTGACACCAGAGGAGATCGCCGAACTGCCCTTGCTTCAGCAGACCACTCGCCCATATGCGTGGCGCCAATGGTTCAACGCCCAGAACCTGAATATTGCGCGAGACCTGACAGGGCCGCGTTATGAACTATTCTCCATGCTCGCCCAAGCGGCCATGCACGACATGGGTATCGCGCTGATTCCGCCCTTTTTGATTCAACGCGAACTGGCAGAGAAACGACTGGTGGTGGCCAACCGTAACGCGCTGTCGAGCATCAAGGCCTATTACCTGATGATTCCAGAGCGAAAGGTCGAATCCGCCTCCCTTCGGGCTTTTCGTGACTGGCTCGTGAAACAAGCCAACTGCTATCTTATTGATTATTAAGAAAAAAACCAAAATAGACTTAGGTAGTAAACTAACAGAGGACGCTACAGATATAAGTTTATGTCGCATTCAGTCAATCTGTTACCGAACCCGTGCAGTAGTCTCCAAAGCGTCTAAATACATGGCCTGGAGCCATATCGCGCAATGCATCAGCGCTTATTCATCTGGCCGATGGGAAAAATTGTCAATTTGAACCTGAATCCTTGGAAAGCACGGCCCACAAGGGCTGCCGTTCGATAATTGCGACATTCGGTCACAGGGTGACTTGTAGTTAATTTTCCGTCACCCGTCATAATCCCTTGAAGGGCTGAATTTTCGCCTGCAAAATGCCGCGCCCCGCCTGGTTTGGCGGGATCGTGCTGATCGGCCGCCCCAGCCGCACCATCCGAAGTGCCTGGGTTTACTCAATAAGATCACGCAGGAGATTTGACGTGCACATTGGTGTTCCCCTCGAAACCCAAACGGGTGAAACACGGGTTGCTGCTACCCCGGAAACCATCAAGAAGTTGATCGGCCAAGGCCATAAAGTCACTGTTCAAAGCGGCGCCGGTATCAAGGCCAGCGTTATCGACAGTGCCTATGAGGCAGCGGGCGCAACCATTGGCAGCGCCAGTGATGCATTCGGGGCCGAGCTGATCCTCAAGGTGGTGACCCCCAGCGACAGCGAACTGACGCTGATCAAGAGCGGTACCGTTCTGGTGGGCATGCTCAATCCGTTCAACAACGAAACCATCGCCAAGCTGGCCGAGTGCGGTATTACCGCTTTCGCCCTTGAGGCGGCGCCACGTACCTCCCGAGCCCAGAGCCTGGATGTGCTGTCGTCCCAAGCGAACATCGCCGGTTACAAAGCCGTATTGCTGGCCGCCCATTACTATCCGCGCTTCATGCCGATGCTGATGACAGCCGCAGGTACCGTGAAAGCGGCACGCGTGCTGATTCTCGGCGCGGGCGTGGCCGGGTTGCAGGCGATTGCCACGGCCAAGCGTCTGGGCGCGGTGATCGAGGCTTCGGATGTGCGTCCGGCGGTCAAGGAGCAAATCGAGTCCCTCGGCGCGAAGTTCGTCGATGTGCCTTACGAGACCGACGAAGAGCGTGAGTGCGCCGTCGGCGTCGGCGGTTACGCCCGGCCGATGCCGGCCAGCTGGATGCAGCGCCAGGCCCAAGCCGTGCACGAGCGCGCCAAACAGGCTGACATCGTCATCACCACCGCATTGATCCCGGGCCGCAAGGCACCGACATTGCTGAGTGCCGAAACCGTCGCACAGATGAAACCCGGCTCGGTGGTCATCGACCTCGCGGCAGCCCAAGGTGGTAACTGCCCGCTGACCGTGGCCGATCAGGTCGTGGTCGAGAATGGCGTGACCATTTGCGGTCCGACCAACCTGGCCGGCGAAGTCGCGGCCGACGCTTCGGCGCTGTATGCCCGTAACCTGCTGGACTTCCTGAAGCTGGTCTTCACCAAGGAAGGTCAGTTCGACGTGAACCTGGAAGACGACATCGTCGCCGCGTGCCTGATGTGCCGCGACGGCCAAGTCATCCGCAAAAACGCCTAAGCAGGGATTCAGACAATGGAAGAGCTTATCTCCCCCGGTATCTACAACCTGATCATCTTCGTGCTGGCGATTTATGTCGGTTACCACGTGGTCTGGAACGTAACGCCCGCGCTGCACACACCGTTGATGGCGGTGACCAACGCCATTTCGGCGATCGTGATCGTCGGCGCCATGCTCGCCGCCGCCCTGACCGTGACCCCTCTGGGCAAGACCATGGGCACCCTCGCCGTGGCCCTGGCCGCGGTGAACGTCTTCGGTGGCTTCCTCGTGACGCGCCGCATGCTTGAGATGTTCAAGAAAAAAGCCCCGAAAGTCGTAAAAGAAGAGGCGCCCAAGTAATGAGCATGAACCTGGTAACGACGCTCTACCTGATCGCGTCGATCTGCTTCATCCAGGCCCTCAAAGGCCTGTCGCACCCCACCACCTCGCGCCGAGGCAACCTGTTCGGCATGCTCGGCATGGCGCTGGCGGTGCTGACCACTGTGGGTCTTATCTACAAACTGGGGGCCGAACTGGCGACTGCCGGCATCGGCTACGTGATCGTCGGCCTGCTGGTCGGCGGTACCGCCGGCTCGATCATGGCCAAGCGCGTCGAAATGACCAAGATGCCGGAACTGGTGGCGTTCATGCACAGCATGATCGGCCTGGCGGCGGTGTTCATTGCCATCGCGGCTGTCGTCGAGCCGCAGTCCCTGGGTATCGTCAAGCAACTGGGCGATTCGATTCCAACCGGCAACCGTCTGGAGCTGTTCCTCGGCGCAGCCATTGGTGCAATCACCTTCTCCGGTTCGGTAATCGCGTTCGGCAAGCTTTCGGGCAAGTACAAGTTCCGCCTGTTCCAGGGCGCACCAGTACAGTTTGGTGGCCAGCACAAGCTCAACCTGATCCTGGGCCTGGCGACGCTGGGCCTGGGCCTGACCTTCATGTTCACCGGCAACCTCGGCGCGTTCGCCTTGATGCTGGCCCTGGCCTTTGTCCTGGGCGTGCTGATCATCATCCCGATCGGCGGTGCGGACATGCCGGTGGTGGTGTCGATGCTCAACAGTTATTCCGGTTGGGCCGCAGCGGGCATCGGCTTCTCGCTGAACAACTCGATGCTGATCATTGCCGGTTCGCTGGTGGGCTCGAGCGGTGCGATCCTCTCGTACATCATGTGCAAGGCGATGAACCGTTCGTTCTTCAACGTGCTGCTCGGCGGTTTCGGCAACACCGCGGATGCTGCTGGCCCGGCAGGCTCCAAAGAAGCCCGTCCGGTGAAATCCGGCTCGGCTGACGACGCCACCTTCCTGCTGACCAACGCCGATACCGTGATCATCGTGCCGGGCTATGGCCTGGCGGTGGCCCGGGCGCAGCACGCGCTGAAAGAACTGACCGAGAAGCTGACCCACCACGGCGTGACCGTCAAATACGCGATCCACCCGGTGGCCGGTCGCATGCCTGGGCACATGAACGTCCTGCTGGCCGAAGCCGAAGTGCCTTACGACCAGGTGTTCGAAATGGAAGACATCAACTCCGAGTTCGGCCAGGCCGACGTGGTGCTGGTGCTGGGCGCCAACGACGTGGTCAACCCCGCGGCGAAGAACGATCCGAAATCGCCGATTGCCGGCATGCCGATCCTCGAAGCGTTCAAGGCCAAGACCATCATCGTCAACAAACGCTCGATGGCCAGCGGCTATGCGGGCCTGGACAACGAGCTGTTCTATCTCGACAAGACCATGATGGTGTTCGGTGACGCCAAGAAGGTCATCGAAGACATGGTCAAAGCGGTGGAATAACCCTCGCCGCTTTACCCAAGACGCCCCGACCTGTCGGGGCGTTTTGATTTGTATCAAGGCAAAGTATTACCGATCCGGTAATGATGTTTTGTCCGAAACGCCCGTAATAGACGCCTGAAATGCGACCTTTGTAGCGGGTCGGGCACAGCGCTAATTCACTAGACTGCGCATCTTGCTTTCCAGCCCGAGATAACCACCTATGTACCGTGATCGCATCCGCTTGCCTTCGTTATTGAATAAGGTGATGAGCGCTGCCGACGCAGCCTTGTTGATTCAGGACGGCATGACCGTCGGCATGAGCGGCTTTACCCGCGCCGGAGAAGCGAAAGCAGTGCCCCACGCCCTGGCTGAACGCGCCAAGATCACCCCGTTGAAGATCAGCCTGATGACCGGTGCAAGCCTGGGCAATGACCTCGACAAGGAGCTCACCGAAGCCGGTGTACTGGCGCGCCGCATGCCGTTCCAGGTCGACAGCACGCTGCGCAAGGCGATCAACGCAGGCGAGGTGATGTTCATCGATCAGCATCTCTCGGAAACTGTCGAGCAACTGCGCAACGGCCAGCTCAAACTGCCCGATATTGCCGTGATCGAAGCCGTGGCCATTACCGAGCAAGGACATATCGTACCCACCACATCGGTGGGTAACTCAGCCAGCTTCGCCATTTTCGCCCGCCAAGTGATCGTCGAGATCAATCTGGCTCACAACCCGAATCTGGAAGGGCTGCACGACATCTATATCCCGACCTATCGCCCCACTCGTACACCCATCCCCCTGGTGAAAGTCGACGACCGTATTGGCAACACCGCCATTGTGATCCCACCGGAAAAAATCGCCGCCATTGTCATTACCAACCAAGGCGACTCGCCTTCGACCGTCGCGCTACCGGACAGCGACACCCAGGCCATTGCCGAACACCTGATCGACTTCTTCAAGCAGGAGGTTTCGGCCGGACGCATGACCAACAAGCTCGGGCCGTTGCAGGCCGGGATCGGCAACATCGCCAATGCCGTGATGTGCGGGCTGATCGATTCCCCGTTCGAAGACCTGACCATGTATTCCGAGGTTTTGCAGGACTCGACATTTGACCTGATCGACGCCGGCAAGCTGAGTTTCGCCTCCGGCAGCTCGATCACGCTGTCGGGTCGACGTAATGCCGATGTGTTTGGAAACCTGGAAAGGTACAAGGACAAACTGGTCCTGCGCCCACAGGAAATCTCCAACCATCCCGAGGTTGTACGTCGCCTAGGCATCATCGCTATCAACACCGCGCTGGAGTTCGACTTGTACGGCAACGTCAATTCCACCCATGTCTGCGGCACGCGGATGATGAATGGCATCGGCGGCTCAGGGGATTTCGCCCGCAATGCTCACCTGGCGATTTTCGTTACCAAGTCGATTGCCAAGGGTGGGGCCATTTCCAGCGTCGTGCCGATGGTCAGCCATGTGGACCATACCGAACATGACGTCGACATCCTGGTGACCGAGATCGGCCTGGCCGACCTGCGGGGCCTGGCGCCAAGGGAGCGCGCGCGAGTGATCATCGACAATTGCGTGCACCCCACCTACCACCAGGCCTTGAATGAATATTTCGACGCCGCGTGCGCCTTGGGCGGACATACCCCGCATATCCTGCGCGATGCACTGAGTTGGCACCTGAACCTCGAAGAAACCGGACGCATGTTGGCCGTCTGATACAGCTGGATCACCGTTATCGCAAATACAGTTTTGGTTGAAGACCGTCATTCGAGCCTTACCCTACAAAAACTGTACTGCTGTACCGGTGTTTTCTTACAGTCTTTTCCCATGAAACAACCACCAATGTGCAAAAACGCACAAATATAGTGCATATAGGTACAGTTGCCTCAATATCGACCAGTACACCACTCTTTAACAGTTAACTGGTCTCTCACAATACAGGTGAACTGTATCTAGAGAGCCTGGCCAAACGAGAGGATCATGGGCACCAGTCAAACCACTACCTAATCCCGCCACAAGCGGAAGGATGTCAACCATGGAACGTACACTCAGTTCCGAGCTGTTTTTCGAAGACAAAGCTGCAAAAAACCAGGCTTCCCTGCCTCTTCGCGTTATCGCCAACCTGATGTTGTGGCAGCGCCGCATCGCCAGCCGTCACCAACTGGCTCGTCTGGATTCGCGCCTGCTGGCTGATGCCGGTATCAGCGAAGCACAACGCTACGAAGAGCTGAGCAAGCCGTTCTGGCGCTAACTCAGCGTCGCTGGCCCTGACCCACCGGGTCCACCGCCAGCACCGAATTGAACACACAAGACCCGTCGCGGGTAACCGCGACGGGTCTTGTCGTTTCCGGGCCCAGTTTGAACGAAAGCCTTGGAGACATAACAGTTTAAAGAATTTATAAAACACACCAGTACAGTAAGCCGAGCCCAGCAGGCAATGACTGTCGCAAGGGCTGTCAGCCAACGCGTTCCTGTCCTAATATCGAGCCGAACGTGGCGAAGCGAGTCGAACATGCGTCTCTTCTTCCAGCTACACGCACCGGCATCACCTCATCATTCAAGGAGTTTCATCATGATCCGTCTTCGCCTGCTCAGCGCGGTTGCCCTGCTGGCCGTAGCCGCCCACTCCAACGCCAGCAGCTTCATCGTCACCACCGACTCCATCGTCGGAGCACTCAAGGCCACCTCCGACGCGACCTCCGATGCAACCTCATCCCTGCGTGACAACAAGATCGTTCAAGCCGCCCGTGATGACGCCGCCAGCTTCGTCGCCAGCGAAGGCGCCATCCGTGGCGTAAAACTGGAAAGTGCCCTGGATTACATCCGCCAGCAGGCACCGCAGCTCAACGCCACCGATGCGCAATTGGCCCAAGCCATCCTGGTAATCTGATGCAACATGAAACATCGGGCGCCAAATGGTGTTCCGATGTTTCAGTGCTGGCTCTGGCCCGCGGGTTTGCGCTAGCCTTCAAACTCGCCATCAACCGTCGAGTCCCATGCGTTTCTACTCAGATCTGTTCATCGCGTCTTTCTTCATCGTTTTTTGCTGGTCTGTTCCGGCCCATGCCTTCGATGTGTCCACCCAGCAAGTGGTGGTCAGCGGCTATGCCACGAGCATGGTGACCTCCGCGCCCTTCGACCATAAACTGATCGTCGCCGCTCACGATGACGCTGCGGCATTCGTCGCCAGCGACGGGCAACTGCGAGGTGCACAACTGGAATCGGCCTTGGATTACCTGCGCCGGACCCAGCCAAAACTTCACGTCAGCGACCTTGAACTGGCGCAGGCAATTCTCGTCCAATAGCTATCCTTATTTTTCCGGAGTCGTTCCATGCGTAGCCCGCTGATTGCTGCCGCCTTAGGCCTGCTGGTGTTGGCCGATGTGGCCCAGGCACATACCCTGGTAGCCACCAGTAACATCATCGTTCGCGCTTCCCAGCGCACGATCGATTTCACTTCCGACACCACCACGTCCATCCGTGATTCGAAAATCGTCCGCGAAGCCCATGACGATGCGGCCAGTTTTGTCGCCAGCAATGGTGAAATTCGTGGCGCTCACCTCGAGGCCGCCTTCGACACCTTGCGCACCCGCGTGCCGGAAGCCCGCGACGCCAGTGACCAGGTTCTCGCCGAAGCCATCCTCGCATTGTGAGGCGGTTCGCCGCCTGGCTGGTGGCCGGGGTCTTGCTGCTCACGGGCAGCATGGCCCAGGCCGGCCTGCGATTGCACCTCAACGTCGAAGGCCTGAGCCCGGCGCAACAGCAGGCCAGCCAGGCGCTGCTCGACGAAGCCATGCAGGCCCTGCCGCCGCGCTTCATCGAGCGGCTGGACCGGCGCATCGATGTCGGCTGGACCGACCAGATGCCCGCCAATGCCTACGGCCAGGCCTCGCTGGTGTCGCAACTGGACCTCAATAGCAACCTGCTCGACAGCCTTGTCGACGGCAGCGCCGCGACACAAAAGACCCATCGCCCCCACGGCACCGTGCGCCGGGAAATGCTCGCCACGGTCCTGCACGAACTGACCCACATCTATGACCGCTCGCGTCTATGGCCAGAGACCGAACGCGCACTGATCCAGCGTTGCACTCGACGCCACAGCAGCGCCGGGTTGATTGGTCTTCCCGATGAATGCCGGGGCCAGAACGACCGCCGTTTCACCCTCAGCGATGATCCTCGCTTGTTGGACCTCGCCGGCTGGCCACAATACGTCGGTCGTCGCGGTGAACGGGAACAGCACAACCGCCAGGTCGCCCGCAGCCCGGATCTCTATGAAACGAGCAGCCCCAAGGAGTTCGTCGCGGTCAACATGGAGTACTTTCTCCTGGACTCCAGCTATGCCTGCCGACGCCCCGCCCTGTATCGCTATTACCAGGAACACTTTGGTTGGGCCCCCGCCGCCAAGGACACCTGCGCCCAATCGTTCGCCTTCCTCAACGCTGGAAACGATTTCGCCAAGACACCGCTGGGCAAGGTCGATCCGGAACGGGTCTATGCCATCGATTACCTGCTGGCCGAGGCCAATCAGAACTGGGTGAGCCGCTGGGGCCACAGCATGCTCCGGCTGGTGATCTGCGCACCGGGCCGCCCACGTGGCCCGGACTGCCGATTGGATCTGGACCAACACCTGGTACTGTCATACCGCGCCTTCGTGGGCGATGTGCAGTTGTCGAGCTGGGACGGGCTGGTCGGCAAATACCCGTCGCGCCTGTTTGTATTGCCGTTGGCCCAGGTGATCGACGAATACACCAAGACCGAACTGCGCAGCCTGGCATCGGTGCCGCTGAACCTGTCGCGCACCGAGATCGAGGAAACGGTCGAGCACGCCGCCGAAATGCACTGGAGCTACGACGGCAACTATTACTTCCTGTCCAATAACTGCGCCGTGGAGAGCTTGAAACTGTTGCGCAGCGGCAGCAATAACGAGCAACTCAAGGGCCTGGACAGCATCATGCCCAACGGCCTGCTGGAGGTGCTCAAGGGCCGGGGCCTGGCGGATACCAGCGTGCTGGATGATCCCAAGGAAGCCTTGCGGCTGGGCTACCGCTTCGACTCATTCCGCGAGCGATACCAGGCGATGTTCGAGGTGCTGAAGAAGTATTTGCCGATCAAGCAGCAAACGGTGGAAGACTGGCTGGCCCTGGACGCCGCCGAACGCCGGGTCTGGTTCGAACAGGCCGACTTGCGCACCAGCGCGGCGTTGTTGCTGCTGGAACAGGCCAGTTATCGCCGGCAATTGTTGTTGGCGCAGGATGAAGTCAAACAGCGCTACCTCGGCGCCCGTGAATTGCAGAACGGCGGTATGGAACGGGCCAATGCGACGCTGCAGCAGATCCTCGCCAACAGCGGCTTCCTGAGCCGCCCGGCCGAACTGTTGGGCAGCAGCGGCTACGGCTTGCCGCAACCCAGCGAGTGGCAACGCTTGGAATCGGAAAGCAGCTTACGGCAGAAACAACTGCAAACGCTGACAGGCGACCTGGACAAGGAAGTCCGGGCGTTGCTCGAACCGAGCCGCGCGGCTGAAATTGCGGCGAGCGAGGCCAATGTGAAAGAAATTGGCGAGCATTTGCGCAAGCTGCACAAGGCCGGGGGCGGGTTGGAGTTGCCTTGACCCTGCAAAAGGCAGCGTCAAGACTGCTCCAGTGGAATAAAAAAGGGTTCAGAACCCCGTTCTGAACCCTTTTTTCGTGGCTGTCAGCTGGATCAAATCAGCTGAGACGCGCCTTGCGCACACCATCGGCCAGGGCGGCACACAAGCTCAACACCCCATCAATTGCCTGTTCCGATGTTTCGGCGCTGGCGATATGGTCGATCAGCGCCGAGCCCACCACCACCCCATCGGCCAATCGTGCGATGGCGGCAGCCTGCTCCGGCGTGCGGATGCCAAAACCAATGCTGATGGGCAGATCGGTATGGCGACGCAGGCGCGCCACGGCTTCTTCCACATGCTCCAGCGTCGCGGCACCGGCACCGGTCACGCCCGCCACCGACACGTAGTACACAAAACCCGAACTGCCGTTGAGCACCGTCGGCAAACGCGCATCATCGGTGGTCGGGGTCGTCAGGCGGATGAAGTCCAGGCCAGCCGCCTGGGCCGGTTCGCACAGTTCGCTGTTGTGCTCGGGCGGCATGTCCACAACGATCAGGCCATCGACACCGCAATCCAGCGCTTCGCCAATGAAACGTTGCACGCCATAACGGTGGATCGGGTTGAAGTAGCCCATCAGCACCAGCGGCGTCTCGGTATTGTCCTTACGGAACTCGCGGACCATCTGCAGGGTTTTCGCCAGGTTCTGCTGGGCGCCCAAGGCACGAATATTCGCCAACTGGATCGCCGGGCCGTCGGCCATCGGGTCGGTGAACGGCATGCCCAACTCGATCACGTCGGCACCGGCCGCCGGCAGCCCCTTGAGAATCGCCAGCGACGTGTCGTAGTTCGGGTCGCCGGCCGTGACGAAAGTGACCAGGGCGGCGCGGTTCTGTTCCTTGAGTTCGGCAAAACGGGTTTGCAGGCGGCTCATCAGTGTTTCTCCTGCTGGGACTGTTCCATGTGGTGCATCACGGTTTGCATGTCTTTGTCGCCACGGCCGGACAGGTTGACCACCATCAGGTGATCTTTCGGCAGGTTGGGTGCGCGCTTGAACACTTCAGCCAGGGCATGGGCGCTTTCCAGTGCAGGAATGATCCCTTCCAGGCGACAGCATTTGTGAAAGGCTTCCAGGGCTTCGGCGTCGGTCACCGAGGTGTACTGGACGCGACCGATGTCGTGCAACCAGGCATGTTCCGGGCCGATACCGGGGTAGTCGAGACCTGCGGAAATCGAATGGGCATCGATGATCTGGCCGTCGTCGTCCTGCAACAGGAAGGTGCGGTTGCCGTGCAGTACCCCCGGAACGCCGCCGTTCAGGCTCGCCGCATGCTTACCGGTCTCGATGCCATAACCGGCGGCTTCGACGCCGATGATCTCGACACTCTTGTCGTCCAGGAACGGGTGGAACAGGCCCATGGCGTTGGAGCCGCCGCCGATGCACGCCACCAGGCTATCCGGCAGGCGACCTTCCTGGGCTTGCAGTTGATCGCGGGTTTCCTTGCCGATCACGGCCTGGAAGTCGCGCACCATGGCCGGATACGGATGCGGGCCTGCCACGGTGCCGATCAGGTAGAACGTGCTGTCGACGTTGGTGACCCAGTCGCGCAGGGCCTCGTTCATGGCGTCCTTCAGGGTGCCGGTACCGGCGACCACCGGGATCACTTCGGCGCCCAGCAGCTTCATGCGAAACACGTTGGCCTGCTGGCGTTCGATGTCGGTGGTGCCCATGTAGATCACGCAATCCAGACCGAAACGCGCGGCCACGGTGGCGGTGGCCACGCCGTGCATGCCAGCGCCAGTCTCGGCGATGATGCGTTTTTTGCCCATGCGCCGCGCCAGTAGGATCTGGCCGATGCAGTTGTTGATCTTGTGCGCGCCGGTGTGGTTCAGCTCTTCACGCTTGAGGTAGATCTTGGCGCCGCCGCAGTATTCGGTCAGGCGCTCGGCGAAATAGAGCGGGCTCGGGCGACCGACGTAGTCACGCTGGAAGTAGGCCAATTCCTCAATGAAGGCCGGATCCTCCTTCGCCACTTCATATTCACGGGCCAGATCAAGGATCAGCGGCATCAAGGTCTCGGCCACATAGCGGCCGCCGAATGCACCGAACAGGCCGTTGGCGTCGGGGCCGCTGCGCAGGTTGAAAGGGGTCGTAGGCTGGGTCATCGGGCGCTCCAGGCAAATGCGTTGAAAGACGATGAGGTTCACTCTACCCCTGACATCCCCCAGTGAAAACCGATAAGATCGCCGCAACCTGTCAGGAAAACTCACAGATAAAATGAGCCACGATCTTCCTCCTCTCAACGCCCTGCGCGCCTTCGAGGCTACCGCCCGCCTGAACAGCGTAAGCCAGGCGGCCGAACAGCTGCATGTCACCCATGGGGCCGTGAGTCGACAGCTGAAAGTGCTGGAAGAGCATTTGGGCGTCAGCTTGTTCATCAAGGACGGGCGCGGCCTTAAACTCACAGATGCCGGCATGCGCCTGCGGGACGTCAGCGCCGATGCGTTCGAGCGGTTGCGCGGTGTTTGCGCGGAGCTGATGCAAAGCACGGCAGATGCCCCGTTTGTCCTGGGCTGCTCGGGAAGCCTGCTGGCGCGCTGGTTCATTCCCCGCCTGGGCAGGCTCAACGCCGACCTGCCGGATTTGCGCCTGCACCTGTCCGCCGGCGAAGGCGACCTGGACCCCAGGCGACCGGGGCTGGATGCCTTGCTGGTATTCGCCGAGCCGCCATGGCCGGCCGACATGCATGTGTACGAACTGGTGAGCGAGCGGATCGGCCCCGTGATGAGCCCCCACTACGCCGGATTCGCGCGCCTGCAAGCCGCACCGGCCAGCGCGTTGCTGGACGAGCCGTTGCTGCACACCACGTCCCGCCCCCAGGCCTGGCCGACCTGGGCACGACAAAACGCCCTGGAACCCCAGGCACTGAAGTTCGGGCAAGGATTCGAGCATTTGTATTATTTGCTGGAGGCCGCCGTGGCGGGGTTAGGCGTGGCGATCGCGCCCGAGCCGTTGGTGGCTGAGGACGTACGCGCCGGTCGCCTGGTCGCGCCGTGGGGCTTCGATGAAACCGCGGCGCGACTGGCGTTGTGGCTGCCCAAGCGCGCCGCAGACGGGCGCGCTCGGCAATTGGCCCAGTGGCTCAGGCATGAGCTGAGCCAACCGACTCAGTCACCGCGCTTGCACAGCAGGTAAGCAGCCAGCAGACCCAGCGCACCGACTGCGACACCGGCGGTGGTCCATGGGTGTTCCTGGGCGTAGTCGCGTGTGGCGATCCCGGTTTCACGGGTTTTCACCTTGACCTCTTCATAGGCATCGCTGAGCAGATGACGAGAATGTTTCAGCGCGTTCTCGGCATTGGCCTTGAGCGACTTGAGGGTCTTACGCGACTCGTCCGATGCGTCGTCCTTCAGGCTTTCCAACGACTTGAGCAGACTCTCGATCTCCGCTTCCATGCTTTGCAACGAGGCTTTGCGTAACGAATTGCTGGCCATGGTGGCTCTCTCCTGCAGTGGTTGAGTGGCGTGTGTGAATTGGGACTCCGGTCGTTTCTGAAAGTGCAGTAAATCTGAACTTCAGCGCGCGAACGACGACACACGTAAGGCGAAAAATCGCTGCTAGGCTGTTAAACACAACCGAGGAGAATCCCCATGAGTGATCATCACACTTACAAGAAAGTCGAGCTGGTCGGCTCGTCTCCCACCAGCATTGAAGACGCCATCAACAACGCCTTGGCCGAAGCCAGCAAAAGCCTCAAGCATCTGGAATGGTTCGAAGTGACGGAAACCCGCGGCCACATCGAAAATGGCCGGGCCGCGCACTTTCAAGTGACCATCAAAGTCGGGTTCCGGATAGCCAATAGCTGAGGTTCGTTGGAACTTGCACGCTGGCGGAGTGCCATAGGGAGTGGCGATGCGCTATGGTCTGCGCATTACGTTTTTCCAAGACCTGCCCTATTTGATCCGACCAAGGAGTGCGAGCGATGAAAAAGTTGATGGTGGCCCTGGGTTTGCTGAGCCTTGCCGGTGGTGCGTTTGCGGCCGGTAAGCCCTGCGAAGAGCTGAAAAGCGAGATCGCAGCGAAGCTGGACGCCAAGGGCGTGCCAGGCTACTCGCTGGAAATCGTCGATAAAGGCGCAAATGCTGACGGAAAAGTCGTCGGCACCTGTGAGGGCGGTGCGAAAGAAATCATCTATAAAAAGTGATTCTTTCGAACATCAAAGCCGACGCATTGCGTCGGCTTTTTCATGGACGTCATTCAGCCTTTCATGACCTGCGCCAGCAACTCGTAGGAGTGCAAGCGATCGGCGTGTTCGTACAGGTCACTGGTGAAAATCAGCTCATCGGCCTGGGTTTGCTCGATCAATACTTGCAGCTTGGCGCGAATCCTCTGCGGGCCGCCGACCATGGCCAGGCCCAGGAAATCGCCAACCGCCTCTTTCTCATGGGGCAACCACAGACCGTTCATGGTTTCCACCGGCGGACGCTGCACCAGGCTCTGGCCCCGCATCAGCGCCAGGATCCGCTGGTACACCGACGTTGCCAGGTATTCGGCCTGTTCATCGGTATCCGCCGCGACCAGCGGCACGCCGAGCATCACATAAGGCTTGTCGAGCACCGCCGACGGTTTGAAGTGGTTACGGTAGATGCGAATCGCCTCGTGCATGAAGCGCGGTGCGAAATGGGAGGCGAATGCGTAGGGCAAACCTCGCTCACCGGCCAATTGCGCACTGAACAGGCTCGACCCCAGCAGCCATACCGGCACGTTGGTCCCGGTGCCGGGCATGGCAATGATGCGTTGATCCGGGGTACGCGGGCCGAGATAGCGCATCAGTTCGGCCACGTCCTCGGGGAAATCGTCCGCACTGCCGGAACGCTCGCGACGCAACGCCCGCGCGGTCATCTGGTCGGAACCTGGCGCACGTCCCAGCCCCAAATCGATTCGACCCGGGTAGAGGCTTTCCAGCGTGCCGAACTGTTCGGCAATGATCAACGGCGCGTGATTGGGCAGCATGACGCCGCCGGAGCCGACGCGAATGGTCGAAGTGCCCCCCGCCAGATAACCCAGCAGCACCGCCGTCGCCGAACTGGCGATACCATCCATGTTGTGGTGTTCGGCCACCCAGAAACGGGTGTAGCCGTATTTTTCCACGTGCTGCGCCAGGTCCAGCGAGTTGCGCAAGGACTGGGCGGCATTGCCATCGGCGCGGACAGGCACCAGGTCGAGGGTTGAGAATTTCACGTCGGACAGCTGTTTCATGGGCCGGGATCTCCAACGGCGTTCCGGGCTTTTCCTACGGGCAAAAGCCTGCCGTTTCTATAGGTGTGTTCCATGCAATGTGGGCATATACCCGAGTTTCAATAGCAGCGACGAAATTTCCTACTAAATTCGTCGGCTAATCGACAGGGTGAACTTTTACGGGCGGTCTATCCTCACAACCCAGACAGTAAAAAAACACCCAGGCGCGGCTTTCGCGCCGAATCTTCAGGAGGCAGACATGGCTATCATCAAGAAAGCATCAGCTCATTGGGAAGGTGACCTGAAAACCGGCATCGGCTCCATCTCCACGGAAACCGGTGTGTTGCGCGAAGCGCCCTATGGCTTCAAGGCACGATTCGAAGGCGGCAAGGGGACCAACCCCGAGGAGTTGATCGGCGCGGCCCATGCCGGCTGCTTTTCCATGGCCTTTTCGATGATCCTCGGCGATGCCGGGCTCAAGGCCGACAGCATCGACACCAACGCCGAAGTGACCCTGGACCAGGTCGATGGCGGTTTTGCGATCACGGCGGTCAAGCTGGTGCTCAAGGCGAAAATCCCCGGTGCCAGCCAGGCGCAATTCGATGAGCTGAGCAAGAAGGCCAAGGAAGGGTGTCCGGTTTCCAAGGTGCTGAACGCCAACATCACCCTGGATGCGACGCTGGTGAGCTGACGCATGAAAGGATCGCAGCCTTTGCCGACGCTGGCGAAGGCTGCGATTTTATTGAATGCGGTCGAGCTGTTTACCCTGGCGCAATTATGGTCGAATGAAGCCCGCAGTTTCAGCGCACAGGCGGTGCGCGCTGCCATGAGGAATTCGAACATGAAACGATCAGCCCTGGTGGTCATCGGTTGCGCATTCGCGGCATCAGCCCTTGCCGAACCGAAACCCTGTGAAGATCTGAAAGCGGAAATCGAAGCGAAGATCCAGGCCAATAACGTCTCGTCCTACACGCTGGAAATCGTCACGAATGATGAAGTCCACGACCAGAACATGGTGGTGGGCACTTGCGAAAACGGCACGAAGAAAATCATCTACCAGAAGAACGACCGCTAAGAGGCCCTATGGCATGCAGCGGGCTTGTCGGTCTTCGGCAACGACTTCTCGCTTGGCGTCATAAAGTCGGGCGCTTGGGGTGTATGCCAGGTTACGCGCCTCCAGGCGATAGCGTTGGCCGGCCTTGAAATGATCGTATCGCACGGTCAGATAACACAGTCGTTCTTGCGGCTCGCTCATCAAACCCAGCCCACCGCCACCAAATACCTCGAAGTCGAAGCGCACTTCCAATTCATGGCTACCCGGCGAAACCTGGAAGAAGCGCCCGTCTCGCAGCCGCTGGCCATCCAGCTTTTCAGCCATCAGTACCTTGCCACCCGGCGTAGGCGTCGCGAAATCGACCCAGGCCATGTTCGGATCGACCGATGGCAGCGGGGTCGCTGTGCAACCGCCCATGGCAGCGAAGGCCAGTAACAGCAATGTGAAGGCGCATGATGAGCTTCCTGAATAATCAGGTCTTGAGCATAACGCCGATCAACTCTGCTGGCAGCCCGCCGGTGTACCCTGCCCCACTACTTTGCGCTGCTGATCGTAAAGCTTGGCCCACGGTCGGAAACCAATGCTGCCGGCCTGTAGTTGGTAACGTTGGCCGGCATTGAAGTCCTTGAATTTCAGGTTCAACCGGCAATCGCGCCACAGCGGCTCGGCATCCGGGCCGATGTTGCCGGGCTCGACGGCAAATTGATAACGCACCGTCAGCTCATGGCTGCCGGGTTGCACTTCGAAATAACGCCGGTCAATGGACATCTTGTCATCGACTTCCAGCGCTTGTAGCGCGGTGTCCTGCTGGTTTCCCAGGTCGATCCACGCTTGGGAGGGATCAGGATCAGGCAAACCGGCGCAACCGGTCAGCAGCAACAGGCCACTCGTCAGCATCAACACGCGCATAGCGAAGCTCCAGGCAAGCGAGATAGTCTTGGAGGCAGACTTCCCAGGGTGATTCCAATTGATCAGGCCGCGTTCAAGCCGTCGGTTACTCGACCGTGTTTTCCAGATTTTGTTTCCAGGCCTCCTGCTTTTGTTACTGAACGGTTGCAGTAGCGCCGGTTACTACAGCCAGCTCGTCGGCGGGCAGTTGCGGTTGTTGCAGGCCCGAGAGCCTATCGACCAAGTCATCGCCGACCCCGCCCGCGATACCCAACTCAGGGCACATCTGGCCAAGGCGCGCGAGGCACGGGCGTTTGCCAGCGATCACCTGCATTTACCGGACAATCGAAGCTATCGCCTGTATGCGGATATAGGCCGGCCGTTCGTCGTCTGGAATGTCTTTGCCACGCCAGAATTTTCCCTGGCGCCGCGCAATCATTGTTTCCCCATTGCCGGTTGCGTGGCTTATCGCGGTTATTACAGCCAGGGCGCCGCCCGTGGCGAGGCCGCGTTGCAGCGCTTGCAGGGCATGGACGTGGAGATTGGCGGTGTAGAGGCCTATTCGACGCTGGGCTGGTTCAACGATCCGATCCTGAGTTCGATGATGCACTGGGGCGACGAACGCCTGGCGACGCTGATCTTTCATGAACTGGCGCACCAGCGGTTTTATGTAAAGGACGACACCGAATTCAATGAATCCTTCGCCACCTTCGTTGAACAGGAAGGCACCCGGCAATGGCGTGCCAGTCGTGGGCTGGCGCCGGGCAACGACCAGCAGGTGCGCCAGCGCGACCAGTTCATCCAACTGATCCTCGACACCCGCCAGCGCCTGGAAACCCTCTACGCCCAGCCCCTGACAGCCGAACAGATGCGCCACCGCAAAGCGGCGGAATTCGAGCGCCTGCGTGCCGACTATGTGCAGATGCGCGACACCCAGTGGGCGGGCGACAAACGCTACGACGCCTGGGTCTACGCGCCACTGAACAATGCGCGACTATTGCCGTTCGGGCTGTACGACCAGTGGGTGCCGGCGTTTGCGGCGCTGTTCAGGCGGGAGGGCGGTGATTGGGTTGCCTTTTATGCGGCGGTGGAAAAGCTGGGCGAATTGCCGATCGAAGCGCGCAAGGCGGCCTTGAAGGTCTTGGCGCAGCCGAAGACTTCCGTTGACTAGGCGGACGTCATCGCGAGCAAGCCCGCTCCCACATTGGAACTGCGTCAAGCCTGATGGCATACATAGCGACGAACAAGTGTGGGAGCGAGCTTGCTCGCGATGACGACAGTACCGACACCATTGAAGCAAGCTGACCCACCGCTATCGCGAGCAAGCTCCCTACATTGGATGCCTGGCCACAGCCAGCAACCCCGCACAAAAAAGGGCATACCGATTCATCGATATGCCCTTTTGATTGCCGCTTCCTTTCCCCCCCGGCCGAGGTACTCGTAGCAATTATGGGTTGACGCTTTCTTTCAAGGACTTGCCCGGTTTGAAGGCAACGGTGTTGCTGGCCTTGATCTTCACCGGTTCACCGGTCTGTGGGTTTTTGCCAGTGCGGGCGCCGCGGTGGCGTTGCAGGAAAGTGCCGAAGCCCACCAGGGTAACGCTGTCCTTGCGGTGCAGGGCGCCGGTGATTTCTTCCAGGACGGCGTTGAGAACGCGGTTGGCTTGTTCTTTGGTGAGGTCTGCTTTTTCCGCGATAGCGGCGGCGAGTTCTGGTTTACGCATGAATGAAGCCCCTTTGACGGTTTTTTTGTTGTTATGTCCGTGCTGCTCTCTTTGGAACAGCCCCTAAGGCGCCGCAGGCTCTACTCTGCGGCAGACGGGAGTGAGGATGGCACGGTGCCGAAAACGGCGCCAGTGTCCGGGCGACCTTTGTGGGACCAAAAGTAGGGTTTTTGCGACAGAACGACCAGTATTTACGCCAGCAGGGCTGGAAGCTCCTTGTTCAGCGCCAGTTTCTCCATCACCGCCGTGCCTGTCAGGGCGTAGCCCAACAGGTGGCCTTGAGCGTCGCGGCACAGCGCCTTGATGTCCGCCCCCTGCCCTTCGATGCTCCACACGCCCTCGCGGCCTCGCGGTGGCGGCGACACCACCAAGGGGCACACCGGGGTTTTTACGGTAATCGGCATGGGACCGTAGCTGACGGCAGTCGGGTTGCCGGCCAGGGTTTGGGCCAGGGCCCGGGCGCAGCTCATCAGCGGCATGACATACAGCAGGTTCAAGCCGTCGACCTCGGCGCAGTCGCCCAGGGCGTAGATATTGGCGTGAGAGGTCTTCAGGTGACGGTCGACCACGACGCCGCGGTTGACCACCAGGCCGGCCGCGGCTGCCAGGTCGATACGGGGACGCAGGCCGATGGCCGAGACCACCAGGTCGCAGGCGATCACCTGGCCGTCGGACAGATGCGCCTCCAGACCGTCGGCGACCTTCTGCAAGCGGTTGAGCACAGGGCCCAAGTGGAAGCGCGCACCGAGGCTTTCCAGCCCGGCCTGGACCGCTGCCGCGGCGGCCGGGTGCAGCAGCGTCGGCATGACTTGCTCGCACGGCGCCACCAGTTGTACTTCGTAGCCACCCAGGCTCAGGTCGTTGGCGAACTCGCAGCCAATCAGGCCGGCCCCCAGCAGCAACACCCGGCGCTTGCCGGCCGCCGCGGCCCTGAAGCGTGCGTAGTCTTCCAGGTCGTTGATGGGGAAGATCAAGTCCGCCCCATCGCCCTGTACCGGCACGCGCACGGTTTCGGCGCCCCAGGCCAGGATCAGGTCGCGGTAGTTCACCGCCTCTTCGCCGATCCACAGCCGTTTGTGGCCCGGATCGATGCCGCTGATGCGGGTATGGGTGCGCACTTCGGCCTTGAGTTGCTCGGCCATGGCCCCCGGCTCGGCCATGCTCAGGCCGTCGGCGTCTTTGTTCTTGCCAAAGCCTGTGGAGAGCATCGGCTTGGAATACGAGCGACCGTCGTCCGCAGTGATCAGCAGCAACGGGGTTTCGCTGTCGAGCTTGCGAAACTCCCGGGCCAGGTTATAACCGGCCAGGCCTGTACCGACGATGATGACAGGTGCGCTCATGCTGCTCTCCATTTGATGAAACGATCAGTTGATTTCGATCATTTCGAAATCCATTTTGCCGACGCCACAGTCCGGGCACAGCCAGTCTGCCGGTACGTCTTCCCAGCGGGTGCCGGGCGCGATGCCATCGTCAGGCCAGCCGTCAGCTTCGTTGTAGATCAGGCCGCAGACAATACATTGCCACTTCTTCATTCCAATACTTCCTCAAGATGTCAGGCCTTGGCCGGTATTTTCCGGCTCAGGGCCGTTTTGTACTGATCGGTCGCGACAGATGCAAGCACGATCAGCAGGGCAGCCGGCCGGGCCCGTCAAAACCCGCGACCGACATGGTAAGCTCGCGGCCTCATTTGCTGCCATTCAAGACCTCTGTGCCGCATACAAATTCGATATTTCCTACACTCCAATGGCTGCCCCAGCACCTGCTGTCGCCCCGCCCCGATGCGGGTGTACTCGATTGGCTATTCGACGAAGGCTCCCTGACCCGGCGCCTCACGCGCCTGTCGGACGGCCATTTCAGCGTGACGCCGCTGTTCGAAGGCTGGCAGCCGTTGCGCGCCGACGAATGTACCGCCCTGGACCTGGCCGAGGGCAGCGAAGGCTGGGTACGCGAAGTGTATCTGCGCGGCCGTGACCAGCCCTGGGTGTTCGCCCGCAGTGTGGCGGCGCGCAGCGCCTTGCAGGGTGACGGGTTGCAAATGGACGAACTGGGCAGCCGCTCCCTGGGCGAATTGCTGTTTTGCGACCAGGCGTTCCAGCGCCGGGCCATCGAGGTTTGCCATTACCCCGAGGCCGGGTTGCCGCAAGACGTCCGCGCCAGCGGGCTGTGGGGTCGCCGGTCACGTTTCGATCGCGGTGCGTTGAGCGTGCTGGTGGCGGAAATCTTCCTGCCACGCTTGTGGACCGTCGCCCGCGCCTATTCGGAGAATGCTTGATGTACGTGCAACTGCTCAAATCCTTGAATCGCCTGAATCCACGGGCGTGGGACTTCGTGCAACTGACCCGTATGGACAAGCCCATCGGCATCTACCTGCTGTTGTGGCCGACGCTGTGGGCGTTGTGGATTGCCGGTGAAGGCTCGCCGTCCATCGCCAACGTGGTGATTTTCGTCCTCGGCGTGGTGCTGACCCGCGCCGGCGGCTGTGTGATCAATGACTGGGCCGACCGCAAGGTCGACGGCCACGTCAAACGCACCGAGCAGCGCCCGCTGGTGAGCGGCAAGATCAGTTCGAAAGAAGCGCTGGTGTTCTTCGCCGTGCTGATGAGCGTGAGCTTCCTGCTGGTGCTGTGCACCAATGCACCGACCATCCTGTTGTCCTTCGGGGGTCTGGCGCTGGCGTTCAGCTACCCGTTCATGAAGCGCTATACCTACTACCCGCAAGTGGTGCTGGGCGCGGCGTTCTCCTGGGGCATGCCGATGGCGTTCACTGCCGAAACCGGGCACCTGCCGGCGGCCGCGTGGTTGCTGTACATCGCCAACCTGCTATGGACGGTGGGCTACGACACCTATTACGCAATGACCGACCGGGACGATGACTTGCGCATCGGCGTGAAATCCACGGCGATCCTGTTTGGCGACGCTGACCGGGTGATCATCCTGACGCTGCAAGGCCTGGCCTTGGGCTGCCTGCTGCTGGCCGGGTCGAAATTCCAGCTGGGTGGCTGGTTCCACCTGGGGCTGGTGGCCGCTGCCGCGTGCTTCGCCTGGGAGTTCTGGTCCACCCGTGGCAGGGACCGGATGCGTTGCTTCGAGGCGTTCCTGCACAACCACTGGGCCGGGTTGGCGATTTTCGTGGGGATTGTGCTGGATTACGCGTTGCGCTGAGGCCGCTGACCCAACACTGAACCTTGGCTCATGAAAGGCTTTGTGGCGAGGGAGCTTGCTCCCGCTCGGTTGCGCAGCGACCGCAAGATTTTGGGGCCGCTTCGCAGCCCAGCGGGAGCAAGCTCCCTCGCCACAAAAGCGTTTCGGGGCGGTCAGTTGGGCTTGGCGACCTTCCAGGCGCCGTCCATTTTACCGTCACCGGTCATGTCCCCCGCCTTCTTGTCCACGACGAAGGTGTACAGCGGCTTGCCATTGTAGGCCCACTGCTTCGTACCGTCGTCACGGTTGATCACCGTCCATTCGCCCATGGATTTGTCGCCACTTTCAGCCTTGAGCGGCGGCCAGTTGGCGGCGCATTTGTCCTTGCACATCGACTTGCCGCCCGAGTCTTTGGCAAACGTATACAGCGTCATGCCTTTGTGATCGGTGAACATGCCGTCTTTTTCCATCGCCGGTTCAGCCGCGAACGCCCAGGTCGGCAGCGCCAGGGCAACCGTGACTGCCAGTACCTTGATGGATTGGGTGAAGTAAGTCATGGAAACCTTCTTTTGTGGTTGTCAGGATTCGGACTGAAAAGCTTAGTCCAGGATCCCCCTTGCTGCCGGTCAGGAAATAACTGTCACACGACTGCAATAATTCCGTTATCTAATGCGGCGCAAGACAGTTAAATGACAAGAGGATTACCCCATGGTTGGCAGGAGCATTCTGATCGTCGACGACGAGGCACCCATCCGCGAGATGATCGCCGTTGCGTTGGAGATGGCCGGCTATGACTGCATGGAAGCAGAAAACTCTCAACAGGCCCATGCCATCATCGTCGACCGCAAGCCCGACCTGATCCTGCTGGACTGGATGCTTCCCGGCACGTCAGGCATTGAACTGGCGCGACGCCTCAAGCGCGACGAGCTGACCGGGGATATCCCGATCATCATGCTCACCGCCAAGGGCGAAGAGGACAACAAGATCCAGGGCCTGGAAGTCGGTGCCGACGACTACATCACCAAGCCATTTTCCCCACGGGAACTGGTGGCGCGCCTGAAAGCCGTGCTGCGCCGCGCCGGGCCGACCGATGGCGAAGCGCCGATCGAAGTCGGTGGCCTGCTGCTCGACCCGATCAGTCACCGCGTGACCATCGATGGCAAACCCGCCGAGATGGGGCCGACCGAATACCGCCTGCTGCAATTCTTCATGACTCACCAGGAACGTGCCTACACCCGCGGCCAATTGTTGGACCAGGTCTGGGGCGGCAACGTCTACGTCGAGGAACGCACCGTGGACGTGCACATCCGGCGCCTGCGCAAGGCCCTCGGCGATGCTTATGAAAATCTGGTACAAACCGTGCGCGGCACCGGTTATCGTTTTTCGACCAAGGCCTGATCCGAGCCCTTACCGCCCGACAAGCTGACAAGGACGCGCGTCACGTGAATCAAAACTGGCATGGCACCCTGATTCGCCACATGTTGTTGCTGGTGACCGGTTGTTTGCTGATCGGCCTGATCAGCGGTTACTACGGCTGGAGCCTGGCCGCCGGGCTGGGGCTTTACCTGGCCTGGACCCTCAAGCAATTGCTGCGCCTGCATGAATGGCTGCGCCTGCACCAACCCGATGAAGCCCCGCCCGACGGGTATGGCCTGTGGGGTGAGGTGTTCGACAGCATCTACCACCTGCAACGGCGCGACCAGCGCGTTCGCGGACGCCTGCAGGCGGTGATCGACCGGGTCCAGGAGTCCACCGCCGCGCTGAAAGACGCGGTGATCATGCTCGACAGCGACGGCAACCTGGAGTGGTGGAACCGCGCCGCCGAGACCCTGCTGGGCCTCAAGACGCCCCAGGACAGCGGCCAGCCAGTGACCAACCTGGTGCGTCATCCACGCTTCAAGGAATATTTCGAGCAAGCCAACTACGCCGAGCCGCTGGAAATCCCTTCGCCCACCAACGATCGGTTACGCATCCAGTTGTACATCACCCGCTACGGCAACAACGAGCACTTGATGCTGGTGCGCGATGTCACGCGTATCCATCAGCTGGAACAGATGCGCAAGGATTTCATCGCCAACGTTTCCCACGAACTGCGCACGCCGTTGACGGTGATCTGCGGTTACCTGGAAACCCTGCTCGACAACGTCGAGGAGGTGAACCCGCGCTGGACCCGGGCCTTGCAGCAGATGCACCAGCAAAGCGGGCGCATGCAGACCCTGCTCAACGACTTGTTGCTGCTGGCGAAACTGGAAGCCACCGACTACCCATCGGACAACCAGCCAGTGCCCATCGACGACCTGCTGCAAACCATTGCCGAAGATGCGCAGGAACTGTCCGGCCCCAAGCAGCAGACCATTACCCTGGAAGCCGACCCGGTCGTGCAGCTCAAAGGCAGTGAGGCGGAACTGCGCAGTGCGTTTTCCAACCTGGTGTTCAACGCGGTCAAGTACACACCGGAGCAAGGCCGGATCCATGTGCGCTGGTGGGGCGATGAGCAAGGCGCGCACCTGAGCGTGCGCGATTCGGGCATCGGTATCGACAGCAAGCACCTGCCGCGCCTGACCGAACGCTTCTACCGCGTCGACTCCAGCCGCAACTCCAACACGGGGGGCACCGGGCTGGGCCTGGCCATCGTCAAACACGTCCTGCTGCGCCATCGCGCCCGCATGGAAATCAGCAGCGTGCCCGGCCATGGCAGCACCTTTACCTGCCATTTCGCCCCGGCCCAGGTGGTTCGCGCACGCCTCGACCGCCCCGCTGATTGAGCACGCCCCCTAGGCAATCGCCGAGTCAGCCGCTACATTGACTGACTTGCGCCTGCCTTTTCGGGCGCCCATTTTCCAATTCCCACGACTATTCGGAACCCGCAAAACCCCATCATGGACCCTTCCCCTGGCTTGTCCCTCGTCACACTCTTCGCCGAATTCGGCATGATTCTTTTCGCTCTGATCCTGGTTTTGCTCAACGGCTTTTTCGTTGCGGCCGAATTCGCCATGGTCAAGCTGCGCTCGACCCGGGTCGAAGCCATTGCCGAGCAGAACGGCTGGCGCGGGCACATCCTGCGCACCGTCCACAGCCAGCTCGACGCTTACCTGTCTGCGTGCCAACTGGGTATCACCCTGGCGTCCCTGGGACTGGGCTGGGTCGGCGAGCCGGCGTTCGCCCACATCCTCGAGCCGTTGCTGGGCGCGGTCGGCGTACAGTCGCCGGAAGTGATCAAGGGCGTGTCGTTCTTCACCGCATTCTTCATCATTTCGTACCTGCACATCGTGGTCGGTGAACTGGCGCCCAAATCCTGGGCCATTCGCAAACCCGAGCTGCTGTCGCTGTGGACCGCCGTGCCGCTGTACCTGTTCTACTGGGCCATGTACCCGGCGATCTACCTGCTCAACGCCAGTGCCAACGCCATCTTGCGCATCGCCGGCCAGGGTGAGCCGGGCCCGCACCATGAACACCATTACAGCCGCGAAGAACTGAAACTGATCCTGCACTCCAGCCGTGGCCAGGACCCCAGCGACCAGGGCATGCGCGTGCTGGCCTCGGCCGTGGAGATGGGCGAGCTGGAAGTGGTGGACTGGGCCAATTCCCGGGAAGACCTGGTGACGCTGGAGTTCAACGCGCCGCTCAAGGAAATCCTGGCGATGTTCCGTCGCCACAAGTTCAGCCGTTATCCGGTGTACGACAGCGAGCGCCAGGAGTTCGTCGGCCTGCTGCACATCAAGGACCTGCTGCTGGAACTGGCGGCCCTGGATCACATTCCCGAGTCGTTCAACCTGGCCGAACTGACCCGGCCGCTGGAGCGAGTGTCACGGCACATGCCGCTGTCGCAGTTGCTGGAGCAGTTCCGCAAGGGCGGCTCGCACTTCGCCTTGGTCGAGGAAGCCGACGGCAACATCATCGGCTACCTGACCATGGAAGACGTGCTGGAAGTGCTGGTGGGCGACATCCAGGACGAACACCGCAAGGCCGAACGCGGCATCCTGGCCTACCAGCCGGGCAAGCTGCTGGTACGTGGCGACACACCACTGTTCAAGGTCGAGCGCCTGCTGGGGATCGACCTGGACCACATCGAAGCCGAAACCCTGGCCGGCCTGGTCTATGAAACCCTCAAGCGCGTGCCGGAAGAGGAAGAAGTGCTGGAAGTCGAAGGCCTGCGGATCATCATCAAGAAGATGAAAGGGCCGAAGATCATCCTGGCGAAGGTGTTGATGCTCGATTGAGTCGTTGACTGAAGGTCGGCGGTGCTGCCTTCGCGAGCAAGCTCGCTCTCACAGGGGAGCGCATTTCGGCCTGGAACAGCCAGCCCCTGTGGCGAGGGAGCTTGCTCCCGTGGGGTCGCGAAGCGGCCCTAAAGCGACGACTGCTTCGCAGCCGAGCGGGAGCAAGCTCCCTCGCCACAAAGCGCCTTCGCTTGTGCAGAGGCTACTGCTTGCCCAACGCAAAGTTGGGCAAGTCGCCCACGGGCTGATTGAACTGGTAGGGAATCGACACCAGCCCCAACCCGGTGTTGCGCTGCACCACGAAATGCAGGTGCGGGCCTGAGCTGTTGCCGGTATTGCCCGACAACGCCAGCGGCGTGCCCACCCCGACCCGCTGCCCTTCCCGTACGCTCACCGAGCCCTTCTGCAGGTGCAGGTAGACACCCATGGTGCCGTCATCGTGCAGCACTCGCACGAAGTTGCCCGCGGGATCGTCCCCGCGGCCGGTCTGCTCGTTTTCGGTCTTGATGACCACGCCACCCCGCGCGGCGATGATCGGCGTGCCCACGGGCATGGCGATGTCCATGGCGTAGCGGTTCTTCGGGCCGTAATGGCTGTATTGGCCGTTGGCCCCCTGGCTCAGCCGGAACGGCCCGCCGCGCCAAGGCAGCGGGTACCGATAGGCCTCGGCGGCGCCTGCAGGGTCGCCCAGGGAATATTCGAACCTTGGGGTATACACCAGCGGCCTGCCGGGCCGGGTGGCCGTAAGCAGCGCCAGGCGCAGGTTGCTGCGCGCCGGCAGCACCCGACGAATCGGCCGGCTCGGCGCTCCGCTGACGTTGCGCAACCCGGCGAAACTCAACTCGATCTCCACCGGTGCATACAGATCGTTGCGCACGAACACCGCGTCCGCGCCGTTCTGTTTCTTGATATCCAGGAACACCTGCCGCTCCAGGCGCTCGACCATCCGGTCGCGGAACACGAACACCTGGGCGCCCTTGCTGGGGCGGTCGCTATAGGACACCACGCCATTGGCATCGGTGGATTTGTAGATCGTCATGGCCACGGCCGAGGTGGAGGCCAGGACAAGACCACAGGCAAACAGCAGGGGCACGAGCATGGGCAAAGGTTCTGTCGAAGATGAAGGCCTGCACAGCAGCCTAGCAGCTGGGATGGACCAGCGTAGTCGACGGATGTTTCAAAATGGGATCAGCGATCGGTGTTGGATCTTATGGCCCCATCGCGAGCAAGCTCGCTCCCACACTCGATCCAGTGAACACTGAAGATCCCCTGTGGGAGCGAGCTTGCTCGCGATAGCGGACTCGAAGGCGCCGCCGAATCAGGCGCCCGGCACGAAGTGTTTCTGAGCGGTGCCGCGGGCGATCAGGCGGGAGATGTAATCGAGTTTCTGCGGGTCTTTGTCGACGAAGCGGAACGTCAGTTGCAGCCATTCGCTGTCGGGGGTCTGCTCATGGGCGACGATGGCGTGCAGGTAGCCGTTGAGACGGGCAGTTTCGGCGTTGTCGCCCTGCTCCATGTCCAGCACTGCGCTTTCGAGCACTTGTGGCAGGGTGTCGGTGCGCTTGACCACCAGCAGCGCTTCCTTGAGGCTCAGGGCTTTGATCACGCATTGCTGGGTGCCGCTAGACAGGCGCAACTGGCCTTGGCCACGGTTGGGCGTCGAAGCGGCGGCTACCGGCGCCTTGACCGGTGGGCTGTTGAGCAGCCCACGGGCCGGGGCAGCAGCGGCTGCGGGAGCGGCGGCCGGCTTGGCCAACGGATTCGCCGCAGGCGCCGAAGCAACAGCCGCAACCGGCGCCTTATTGCCCGTCAGGGCGCTGAGGGAATCATTACCGAACGCCGAGTTCATCTTGGTCGGGGCACTGTTCATCAGCGTGTCGAGCTTGCCGACCTTGTGCAGGGCCTGCTTGACCTTGGTCAGCAACTGTTCGTTGGTGAACGGCTTGCTGACGTAGCCGGAAACGCCGGCCTGGATCGCCTGGACCACGTTTTCCTTGTCGCCGCGGCTGGTGACCATCACGAAGGGCATGCCCTTGAGGGTGTCCTGCTGGCGGCACCAGGTCAGCAGTTCGAGACCGGACATTTCCGGCATTTCCCAATCGCACAGCACCAGGTCGAATGCCTCGCGAGCCAGCAGGGCCTGGGCTTTCTTGCCGTTCACCGCGTCTTCGATACGCACGCCCGGGAAGTAGTTGCGCAGGCACTTCTTCACCAGGTCACGAATGAACGAAGCATCGTCCACGACCAACACACTGACCTTACTCATCCAGATACACCTCTAAAAAATCCCGGCAAGCATACCGCTTTTACTGATGGCATATTGCCAAAAAAAACCGTCAGTCACGCCGGGACTTTTCGTTCGCGGGGTGCTGCTTTGGATTAAAAAAAATCCAAAAAAAAGCCCGACCAGAAGGCCGGGCGCTTTTCTTGGCAATCTTACTTATCGTCAGTTTCGCCCGGAACATTAGCGGTTTCGGACGGGGTGCCCTGAACTTCTTCCTTCATCCGCTTGAGCCCCAAATGGCGCACATCGGTGCCGCGCACCAGGTAGATGACAAGTTCCGAGATGTTGCGTGCATGATCGCCGATACGTTCCAGAGAACGCAGCACCCAGATAATGCTCAACACCCGGGAAATGGAGCGTGGGTCTTCCATCATGTAGGTCGCCAGCTCACGCAGGGCGGTCTTGTATTCGCGGTCGATGATCTTGTCGTACTGGGCCACCGACAATGCCAGGTCGGCGTCGAAGCGGGCGAAGGCGTCCAGTGCGTCGCGGACCATGTTGCGCACTTGGTCGCCGATGTGGCGAACCTCGACGTAGCCGCGCGGCGCCTCACCTTCTTCGCACAACTGAATGGCACGACGGGCGATCTTGGTGGCTTCGTCGCCGATCCGCTCAAGGTCGATCACCGACTTGGAAATGCTGATGATCAGGCGCAGGTCGGACGCAGCCGGCTGACGACGGGCCAGGATACGCAGGCACTCCTCGTCGATGTTGCGTTCCATCTGGTTGATCTGGTCATCGATTTCGCGCACCTGTTGGGCCAGGCCGGAGTCGGCCTCGATCAGTGCGGTCACCGCGTCGTTGACCTGCTTTTCCACCAGCCCGCCCATGGCCAGCAGGTGACTGCGCACTTCCTCCAGCTCGGCGTTGAACTGTGCGGAAATATGGTGAGTAAGGCCTTCCTTCGAAATCATCTTGTTCGCTCCGCGAAAGTTGCAAGCTTCAAGCTGCAAGCTTCAAGCAGTTAAATGTTGATCCTGATAACGCAGTGCGCGCCTCGACTAGCCGTAACGACCGGTGATGTAGTCTTCGGTCTGCTTCTTCGCCGGATTGGTGAACAGCGTATCGGTATCGCCGAATTCCACCAGTTTGCCCATGTACATGAACGCGGTGTAGTCGGAAACCCGCGCCGCCTGTTGCATGTTGTGGGTCACGATGACGATGGTGAACTTGGACTTGAGCTCGTAGATCAGCTCTTCGACTTTCAGCGTCGAGATCGGGTCGAGGGCCGAGCAGGGTTCGTCGAGCAGCAGCACTTCCGGTTCCACGGCAATGGTGCGGGCGATCACCAGACGTTGCTGCTGGCCGCCGGACAGGCCGAGGGCCGATTCATGCAGACGGTCCTTGACCTCATCCCACAGCGCTGCGCCCTTGAGGGCCCATTCCACGGCTTCGTCGAGGATGCGCTTCTTGTTGATGCCCTGGATGCGCAAGCCGTAGACCACGTTCTCGTAGATGGTTTTCGGGAACGGGTTCGGTTTCTGGAACACCATGCCGACGCGACGGCGCAGCTCGGCCACGTCTTCGCCCTTGCGGTAGATGTTGTTGCCGTAGAGGTTGATTTCACCTTCGACGCGGCAGCCGTCCACCAGGTCGTTCATGCGGTTGAAGGTGCGCAGCAAGGTGGACTTGCCGCAGCCCGACGGACCGATGAACGCGGTGACGCGCTGTTTCGGGATATTCAGGCTGACGTCATACAGCGCCTGCTTCTCGCCGTAGAACAGGCTCAGGCCGGGTACTTCGATGGCGACGGTTTCCTGCGCCAGATCCAGGCTCTGCTTGTCGCGGCCCAGGGCCGACATGTTGATGCCGTGTGTATGTGCTTCGTGTTGCATGGGAGGCTCCCTGTGCTAACAAATTCGGTTCGGTTGGCCACTGAACGGCCATGCCAATCTGTGTATCTGGTGGGAGCGGGCTTGCTCGCGAAAGCGGTGTCTCGGCTTGCATCTCTACAGAATGTGCCGCCGTCTTCGCGGGCAAGCCCGCTCCCACATGAAAATCAACTATCCAGTGCCTTGTACTTCTCGCGCAGGTGGTTACGGATCCACACGGCCGACAGGTTGAGCGTGGCGATCACCAGCACCAGCAGCAGCGCCGTGGCATAGACCAGCGGTCGCGCCGCTTCGACGTTCGGGCTCTGGAAACCGACGTCATAGATATGGAAGCCCAGGTGCATGATCTTCTGGTCCAGGTGCAGGTACGGGTAGTTGCCGTCCAGCGGCAGCGACGGGGCCAGTTTCACCACGCCCACCAGCATCAACGGGGCCACTTCGCCCGCGGCACGGGCCACAGCGAGGATCATGCCGGTCATCATCGCCGGGCTGGCCATGGGCAGGACGATTTTCCACAGGGTCTCGGCCTTGGTCGCGCCGAGGGCCAGGGAGCCTTCGCGCACGGTACGCGGGATCCGCGCCAGGCCTTCTTCGGTGGCCACAATCACCACCGGCACCGCCAGCAGCGCCAGGGTCAGCGACGCCCAGAGCAGGCCCGGGGTGCCGAAGGTCGGCGCCGGCAAGGCCTCGGGGAAGAACAAGCGGTCGACCGAACCACCCAGCACGTAGACGAAGAAGCCCAGACCGAACACGCCGTAAACAATGGCTGGAACGCCCGCGAGGTTGTTCACCGCGATGCGAATCAGACGGGTCATCGGGCCCTGGCGGGCGTATTCACGCAGGTAGACCGCCGCCAGCACGCCGAACGGCGTCACGATCATCGCCATGATCAGGGTCATCATCACGGTGCCGAAAATCGCCGGGAAGATACCGCCTTCGGTGTTGGCTTCACGGGGGTCGTCGCTGAGGAATTCCCAGACCTTGCTGAAGTAGAAACCCAGCTTGGTGAACGTGCCCATGCCGTTTGGCTGGTAGGCGTGCACCACTTTGCCGATTTCGATCTCCACTTCCTTGCCGTTGGCATCGCGGGCCGTCAGGCTGTCACGGTTGAACTGCGCGTGCAGGTCGGCCAGGCGCGCTTCGATGTCCTTGTAGCGGGCGTTGAGTTCGGCGCGCTCGCTTTCCAGATCGGCCTGGGCCGAAGCATCGAGTTTGCCGTCCAGCTCCAGCTTGCGACCGTGCAGGCGGATACGCTCCAGGCCGGCGTTGATGGCGCCGATGTCGACTTTTTCCAGGGTCTTGAGTTCGGCGGCCAACTGGTTGACCCGCTGTACACGAGCCTGCAGTTGCGGCCAGGCCGCTTCGCCCTCGGCGATGACCTTGCCGCCTTCCTTGACGTTGACCAGGTAACCGTAGAAGTTGCCCCACTCACGACGCTCGATGGCCATCAGTTCCGGCGGCGTGGTCTGGTTGGTCAGCCAATCGCCGACGATCCAGGTGAAGTCAGAGCCGTTCAGGTCTCGGTTGCCGACCTTGATCAGTTCGCGGGTCATGAATTCGGGGCCTTCGTCCGGCACCGGCAGGCCGGCGCTTTTCAGGCGCTCGCGGGGTACTTCTTCTTTCTGCACCACTTCGCCGACCACCAGGTGCGCAGGCATGCCCGGCACGTTGTAGTTGGCGTGGATCAGGTCCGCCGGCCAGAAGTGGCCCAGGCCGCGCACAGCGATCACCGCCAGCAGGCCAATGGTCATGATGACCGCGATGGACACCGCGCCACCGCTGATCCAGACGCCGGGGGCGCCGCTCTTGAACCATCCTTTCAGGGAGTTCTGTTTCACAGACTTCTACCTTTCTTAAAGCGACGAATATTTCTTGCGCAGACGCTGACGGATCAGCTCGGCGAGGGTGTTCATGACGAAGGTGAACAACAGCAACACCAGGGCCGACAGGAACAGCACGCGGTAATGGCTGCCGCCGACTTCCGACTCGGGCATCTCCACCGCCACGTTGGCCGCCAGGGTGCGCAGGCCTTCGAACAGGTTCATTTCCATGACCGGCGTGTTACCGGTGGCCATCAGCACGATCATGGTCTCGCCCACCGCACGGCCCATGCCGATCATCAGCGCCGAGAAGATGCCCGGGCTGGCAGTGAGGATCACCACGCGGGTCATGGTCTGCCACGGCGTGGCGCCAAGGGCCAGGGAGCCCAGGGTCAGACCGCGCGGCACGCTGAACACGGCGTCTTCGGCGATGGAATAGATGTTCGGGATCACCGCGAAGCCCATCGCCAGGCCCACCACCAGGGCGTTGCGCTGGTCGTAGGTGATGCCCAGGTCATGGGAGATCCACATGCGCATGTCGCCGCCAAAGAACCAGGTTTCCATGTACGGGCTCATGTACAGCGAGAGCCAGCCCACGAACAGGATGACCGGGATCAGCAAGGCGCTTTCCCAGCCGTCCGGCACTCTCAAGCGAATGGATTCCGGCAGGCGGCTGAAGGCGAAACCGGTGATCAGGATGCCGATCGGCAGCAACATCAGCAGGCTGAAGATACCCGGCAGGTGCCCTTCGACATACGGCGCCAGGAACAGGCCGGCGAAGAAACCGAGGATCACCGTCGGCATCGCCTCCATCAACTCGATCACCGGCTTGACCTTGCGACGCATGCCCGGGGCCATGAAGTAGGCGGTGTAGATCGCTGCGGCAACCGCCAGCGGCGCGGCCAGCAACATCGCGTAGAACGCCGCCTTCAGGGTACCGAAGGTCAGCGGCGAGAGGCTCAGCTTGGGTTCGAAGTCGGTGTTGGCGGCGGTCGATTGCCAGACATATTTAGGTTCGTCGTAGTTTTCGTACCAGACCTTGCTCCACAACGCGCTCCACGACACTTCCGGGTGCGGGTTGTCCAGCGTCAACGGTTGCAGCTTGCCGCCCTGTTCGACGATCAGGCGGTTGGCCCGTGGCGACATGCCGAACAGGCCCTGGCCGTCGACCACCTGGTCCACCAGCAGGGTGCGGTGGGCGGTGCTGTGGAACACACCCAGCTTGCCGGCAGCGTCGAGCGCCACGAAGCCTTTGCGACGCTCTTCGGCGCTGATCTCGACGATAGGCGCGCTGCTCATCTGGAAGGTACGAATCTGTTTGAAACGCAGCTCACCGTCCGGATCCCGGGCCATGAACCACTGGGCCAGGCCGCCCTTGGAGTCGCCGATGATCAGCGAGATCCCGCCCACCAACTGGGTGGCGGCGGTGACTTGGGCATCGGCGTTTTCCAGCAGTTTGTAACGGCCGTTGAGGCTCTTGTCCCGCAGGCTGAACACATCGGCCTGGGCACGTCCGTTGACTACATACAGCCATTGCTGGCGCGGGTCGACGAAGATGTTCTTCACCGGCTCGGTCATCTGCGGCAGGTCGATACGCGTCTGCTCGCTGGTGACTTCACCGGTCATCATGTTTTCTTCGCTGGTGAGCGACAGCACTTGCAGCTGGGCGCCGCTGGAGCCGGCCAACAGCAGGGTCGAATCCGTGGCGTTGAGGCTGACATGCTCCAGGGCCGCGCCCTGTTCGTTCAAGGCGATCGGCGTTTCGCCGTAAGGATATTCAACGGCGGGCGAGATGGTTTTCTTGCCGTCCGGGTAGGTGACCTTATAAGTGTGGCGGAACACCAAGGCCTGGCCGTTGGACAGACCGATCGCCACCAATGGGCTGCCGGGCTGGTCCTCGCCAATGGCGGTCACGCTGGCGCCGGCCGGGATCGGCAGGTCGACACGGCGCAGTTCGGCGCCACTGCTGACGTCGAAAAACAGCGCCTGGCCCTTGTCGGAAACCCGCATGGCGACCTGGTTCTGTTCTTCGATGGAGATCATCAGCGGTTTGCCGGCGTCTTGCATCCAGGCCGGGGTGATCAAGTCCTTGGCGGTCAGGTCCGCGCCCTGGAACAGGGGCAGCACCACGTAGGCCAGGAAGAAGAAAATCAGCGTAATGGCCGCCAGGACGGCGAGGCCACCGACCAGCACGTACCAGCGGGTCAGGCGATCCTTGAGCGCGCGGATGCGACGCTTGCGTTGCAACTCAGGCGTATTGAAGTCAATGCGCTTGGGAGGGGAAGTCGTAGTCATTGTGGAGTTGGCCAGATCATTCATGCGCACACCCTAGCGATCCTGTATGACAGAAAGATGACAGTGAAGTGACGCAACAAATCCGCCGCCAGCTAGAAGCGGCAGCGGACAGAAAATTCGTGTCTGTGGGAGCAAGCTTGCTCGCGAAGGGGCCAGCCCATTCGACATGGATGCCGACTGATCCACCGCATTCGCGAGCAAGCCCGCTCCCACAGAGAGCCCGGGTGTTGGCCCGGGCTCAGGTATTACTGCTTGGCGACGTTGCCGCCTTCCTGCAGACCCAGGTCAGCCAGTGCCTTGGCGGCGACTTTGGCAGGTACCGGGATGTAGCCGTCCTTGACCACGACTTCCTGGCCTTGCTTGGACAGGATCAGCTTCACGAACTCGGCTTCCAGCGGGGCCAGAGGCTTGTTCGGCGCCTTGTTGACGTAGACGTAGAGGAAACGCGACAGCGGGTACTTGCCGTTCAGGGCGTTTTCTTCGGTGTCTTCAACGAACTCGCCGCCTTCTTTCTTGGCCAGGGCAACGGTTTTCACGCTGGCGGTCTTGTAGCCGATACCCGAGTAACCGATGCCGTTAAGCGAGCTGCTGATCGACTGCACAACCGAAGCCGAACCCGGCTGTTCGTTGACGTTTGGCTTGTAGTCGCCTTTGCACAAGGCTTCTTCCTTGAAGTAGCCGTAGGTGCCGGACACCGAGTTACGACCGAACAGTTGGACCGGCTTGTTGGCCAGGTCGCCGGTCACGCCCAGGTCGCCCCAGGTCTTGACGTCAGCCTTGGCGCCGCACAGGCGAGTCGAGGAGAAAATGGCGTCGACCTGAGCCATGGTCAGGTGCTTGATCGGGTTGTCCTTGTGCACGAATACGGCCAGGGCGTCCACGGCAACCGGAATAGCGGTTGGCTTGTAGCCGTACTTCTGTTCGAAGGCCTGCAGTTCGTTGTCTTTCATCTTGCGGCTCATCGGGCCCAGGTTGGCGGTGCCTTCGGTGAGCGCGGGCGGCGCGGTGGAGGAACCGGCGGCCTGAATCTGGATGTTTACGTTCGGGTATTCTTTCTTGTAGTTCTCGGCCCACAAGGTCATCAGGTTGGCCAGGGTATCGGAGCCGACGCTGGAGAGGTTACCCGACACACCAGTGGTCTTGGTGTAGCTCGGGATCGCAGGGTCAACAGCGGCAACCGCGTTGGCAGTCGCGACGCCAGCAGCGACAAAAGTCATTGCCGCCATCAAACGCTTCAGTTTCATGCCTTACTCCTAGCAGATAGGTGTGTTAAGTCGGCCAAGTATTGGTAAGCCGTGTGAACACTCTATGGCTGAAATATGACAATTGGATGAAAGGCCAGCATTGAGTTTTACAGGATGATTCATGCCGCCCCAATCGCGAGCAAGCTCGCTCCCACAGGGGATTTGCGGTGAACGCAGCCCTCTGTGGGAGCGAGCTTGCTCGCGATGAAGCCCGTGCAGTCAGCGAAAGATTCGGACCTAGCGCCCCTTCTTCCAGAGATAACCGCCCACCACAATCCCTATCCCGCAAATGATCGCCACGTAATACGCCGGCCCCATCGGGCTCTCTTTCAACAGCAAGGTCACGATCATCGGGGTAAGGCCGCCGAAGATCGCGTAGGCCAGGTTGTAGGAGAACGACAGGCCGCTGAAGCGCACCACGGCCGGGAACGCCTTGACCATGACGTAAGGCACCGCGCCGATGGTGCCCACCAGCAGGCCGCTCAGCGCATAGAGCGGGAATAGCCAGTCGGGATGGTCGAACAGGCTGTGATAAAAGGTCCAAGAGGTGATCAGCAGCAACCCGCTACCAAAGACAAATACCCGCCCGGCGCCAAAACGGTCGGCCAGCACGCCGGAGCCGATGCAACCAAAGCTCAGGAACACGATCGCCAGGCTGTTGGCCTGCAACGCGGTGGTCGGGCTGAAGTGGTAAACGGTCTGCAACACCGTCGGGGTCATCAGGATGATCACGATGATGCCGGCCGACAGCAGCCAGGTCAGCAGCATCGAAATCGCGATGGCGCCGCGGTGATCGCGCAGCACGGCCCGCAGCGGTATTTCCTCGGCCAGGGCCTTGCGCAGTTGCAGTTCGGCAAACACCGGGGTTTCGTGGAGCCAGCGGCGCAGGTACACCGAAAACAGCCCGAACACACCGCCCAGCAGGAACGGGATCCGCCAGGCGTAATCCGCCACTTCCACCGGCGTATAAAGGCTGTTGATGGCCGTGGCGACCAGCGAACCCAACAGAATCCCCGCCGTCAGGCCGCAGGTCAGGGTGCCGCAGGCATAGCCGATGTGGCGCGCCGGAACGTGTTCGGAAACGAAGACCCAGGCCCCCGGCACTTCCCCGCCGATGGCCGCGCCCTGGATCACCCGCATCAGCAACAGCAGGATGGGCGCCCACATGCCGATCTGCGCATAGGTGGGCAACAGGCCCATGATCAGGGTCGGCACCGCCATCATGAAAATACTCAGGGTGAACATTTTCTTGCGCCCCAGCAGGTCGCCGAAGTGGGCCATGATGATCCCGCCCAGCGGCCGGGCCAGGTAACCGGCGGCAAAAATGCCGAAGGTCTGCATCAGGCGCAGCCACTCGGGCATTTCGGCAGGGAAGAACAATTTGCCGACCACGGTGGCAAAGAACACGAAGATGATGAAATCGTAGAACTCCAGCGCTCCGCCCAAAGCTGAAAGCGACAGGGTCTTGTAATCGTTGCGGGTCAGTGGACGTGCTGGTTGTGCGGGCGTCGCCGTGCTCGAAGGCGCAGTGGTCATGGCAAGGGCTTCTCTTATAGTCGATTCTGCAACCCTGGCAATACGGGTTGGGGCCTGGGCAGGTCCGGCACGATAGCAAATTGTTCGAAAAAGCACATAGAGGCGCGTATTTGATAGTCGAAATCAGAACCGAGTGGTCGTCTCGACGTCTATCGCCCGATATACTCGCAACCTTGCAGTACTCTGTAAGGGGTTGCTGTGCGAAAACGTCGTTGGTGGCGTAGTACCAGAACCAGCCGGTTTCGCAGAGTTTCCCTTTGGCACGCCTTTACGAAAAACGTGACGAACGCAGTATGTTCGGGCTGAATCGTTTTTTTCAAAGACGGCTATTCACCTGAAGTACCAGACAGCGTTACGGGTCAGAGGCCCCCCGGCATGATAGAGCTCGAACAAGAAGATCCCATTCCGCAAGGCGACCTGGCCTTGCAAATCACCGCGCTCCCTCGCGAGACCAACGGCTTCGGCGATATTTTCGGTGGCTGGCTGGTGTCCCAGATGGACTTGGCCGGCACCGCCATGGCCAGCAAAGTGGCCGGCGGACGCGTGGCCACCGTGGCGATCGATCGCATGGCGTTCCTGGTGCCGGTGGCGGTGGGTGCGCAGCTTTCCTTTTATACCCAGGCGCTGGAAATCGGCCGCAGCTCGATCCAGATGATGGTTGAAGTCTGGAGCGACGACCCGCTGTCCAGTGAATGGCGCAAGGTGACCGAGGCGGTCTTTGTCTTTGTCGCCATCGACGGCAGCGGTCGTACCCGCTCGGTTCCGCCGCGCGCCCGTTAAACACGGCGGCCGTTTTGCGGTCCATTGCAGTCCCTGTTCCCGAGCGAGATTTGCAACATGCCTACGCCCAACGTCGAAGCGGTCAAACTGGATGAACTGAACGCCTGGCGCATCCGTCACGGTCAGGCCGAGTTGCTGGTGGCCCAGCAAGGCGCGCACATCCTCAGTTATCAAGTGGACGGCCAGCCGCCACTGATCTGGCTCAACGACCAGGCCACGTTCAAGGCCGGCAAGAGCATCCGCGCGGGCGTGCCGGTGTGCTGGCCGTGGTTCGGCAACCTGACGCGCAACCCCGACAGCGTACAGGCCATGCGCGTGAGCAACGACCCCGCCACGGCCCACGGCCTGGTGCGGGCGATGGATTGGGAATTGAAGGGCATCGAAACCGAAGGCGAGAGCCTCAAGGTGGAATTCGTGCTGCCCTACCCTGAAAACGGCCTCTCGGGCTGGCCTCACCAGGTAGACCTGACGCTGACCATCGTGATGGACGAGCAACTGCACATTCGCCTCACCAGCCATAACCGTGGCAGCGAAACCGTCAGCCTCAGCCAGGCGCTGCATAGCTACTTCGCCGTGAGCGATGTGCGCAACGTACGGGTCGAAGGGGTGGATGGCTTGAACTACATCGAGACCCTGGACGACTGGAATACCCACACCCAGGCCGGCGACCTGACATTTGCCAGCGAGACCGACCGCATCTACCTCGATACCCCGCCGACGCTGAGCATCATCGACCCGCACTGGGAACGACGGATCGTACTGACCAGCAGCGGTTCGCGCACGGCGGTGATCTGGAACCCCTGGACCGAACGCGCCAAGGCCTTCAGCGACATGGCCGACGATGGCTGGCAGCGCATGTTGTGCATCGAGACGGCGAATGTGATGGACGACGTGGTGACGTTGTTGCCGCAGGCCAGCCATACCCTTGGCGTGAGCATCTGCAGCAAGCCGCTCTAACCCCCACCACAAAAACCACTGTGGGAGCGAGCTTGCTCGCGATAGCGGACTGACAGTCAACATCTGCATTGACTGATAGACCGCTATCGCGAGCAGGCTCGCTCCCACAGTGGATCTACGCCAAATTTACTGGCACCTACAAATCCGCCTCCTGCACCACCCTCACCTTGTCCGCGTCCAGCGCATACGCCGCGCTCGCCAGGTCGTTGTCGACCTTTTCGATCTTCAGCGTGCCCGTCACCCAGAGCGGCGTGTAGATGTCGTCCAGCTTCAGGCCCTTGGGATAGCGCACCAGCACCAGTTGGTTAGGCGGCGGTGGCGGGACGTGGATGCAGGCGCCAGGGTAGGGCACCAGGAAAAACAGCGTGCTGCGGCCCTTGGCGTCGGTTTCCAGCGGCACCGGGTAACCGCCGATGCGAATGTGCTTGTCGTTCATCGCCGCCACGGTCTTGGTCGAATACATCACCGCCGGCAAGCCCTTGCTTTGTTTCAGGCCGCCTTTTTCGGTGAAGGTGCCGTTGGCTTCCGGGGAGTTGTGGTCGATCTCGGGCATGGCCTCGAGGGCTTTCTGGTCCGACTTGGGCATCAATTCGAGCCAGTCGGTTTCCGGCAGCTCGGCGGCATGGGCCAGGCCACTGCCCAGCAGAAGAAGGGTCAATACTAGACGGCGCATGAAAGGGCTCGGCAATGAATGTAAAGTGAAACGCCGAGCATTCTAGCCCCCTCTGCTCGCCACGCGGAGAGGGCCTTGCTGCATTTGGATCAGTTTCTTTTGATCAGGCCGTAGATCACCAGCAACACGATCGCGCCCACCAGGGCGCCGATGAAACCTGCGCCTTGGCCGGCCTGGTAGATGCCCAGGGCCTGGCCGCCGTAAGTGGCTGCCAACGAACCGCCGATACCGAGCAGGATGGTCATGATCCAGCCCATGCTGTCATCGCCCGGTTTCAGGAAGCGCGCCAGCAGGCCAACGATCAAGCCGATAAAGATGGTTCCGATGATTCCCATGGCATTTCCTCTCTCATTGAGTCGCTAAGCCAAAGCCCGGTCAGGCTTTGGCACTTAGCCATGAGAAAGATTAGCCGACGAATGGTTCCACCGCCGTTCCAGATTATTGTTCGGCGATCAGCGTCTCGACCTTGATGATCTGCTGGGCCAGCGTGGCCCGGTCAGCGCAGCGCAGGTTGGCGTGACCGACCTTGCGCCCGACCTTGAACGCCTTGCCGTAGTGATGCAAATGGCAGTCGGCAATCGCCAGGACCTTGTCGCTGTCCGGAACCTTGCCGATGAAATTGAGCATCGCGCTTTCACCGACCTTGGCGGTCGACCCCAGTGGCAGCCCGGCCACCGCCCGCAGGTGGTTTTCAAACTGGCTGCACTCGGCGCCTTCGGTGGTCCAGTGCCCGGAGTTGTGTACCCGCGGTGCGATTTCGTTGGCCTTGAGGCCGCCGTCCACTTCGAAGAACTCGAACGCCATCACGCCGACATAGTCCAGTTGCTTGAGCACCCGGCTGGAGTAGTCCTCGGCCAGGGCCTGCAACGGATGATCGGTGCTGGCGACGGACAGCTTGAGGATGCCGTCCTTGTGGGTGTTGTGCACCAGCGGATAAAAGCGGATTTCACCATCGCGGGCACGCACGGCGATCAGCGAGACTTCCCCGGTGAACGGCACGAAACCTTCCAGCAGGCAGGCCACGCTGCCAAGCTCGGCAAACGTACCGACCACGTCTTCAGGCTTGCGCAGGACTTTCTGGCCCTTGCCGTCGTAACCCAGGGTACGGGTCTTGAGCACGGCGGGCAGGCCGATGGCGGCGACAGCGGCGTCCAGGTCGGCCTGGGACTGAATGTCGGCGAAGGCCGGCGTGGGGATGCCCAGGTCCTTGAACATGTTCTTTTCGAACCAGCGGTCACGGGCGATCCGCAAGGCTTCGGCGCTCGGGTAGACCGGGACGAACTGGGACAGGAAGGCCACGGTTTCGGCCGGGACGCTTTCGAATTCGAAGGTCACCAGATCGACTTCATCGGCCAATTGACGCAGGTGATCCTGGTCGCCGTAGTCGGCCCGCAGGTGTTCACCCAGCGCCGCGGCACAGGCGTCAGGCGCCGGGTCCAGGAAAGCGAAGTTCATCCCCAGCGGTGTACCTGCCAGGGCCAACATGCGACCCAACTGGCCGCCACCGATTACACCGATCTTCATTCGTCAACAACCTCAGGCAATGCGTGGGTCTGGATTGTCCAGGACGCTGTCTGTCTGCTCAGCGCGGAATTTTTTCAGCACGGTATGAAACTGTGGATGCTTGGCGCCCAGGATGCTCGCCGACAGCAGGGCCGCGTTGATCGCGCCGGCCTTGCCGATGGCCAGGGTCGCGACCGGGATACCGGCGGGCATCTGCACGATCGACAGCAACGAGTCGACGCCCGAGAGCATCGACGACTGGACCGGCACGCCCAGCACCGGCAGGTGGGTCTTGGCCGCGCACATGCCCGGCAGGTGGGCCGCGCCACCGGCACCGGCGATGATCACCTCGATGCCACGTGCCTCGGCCTCTTCGGCGTACTGGAACAGCAGGTCCGGGGTACGGTGGGCGGAGACCACTTTCACCTCGTAAGGGATGCCGAGCTTTTCCAGCATATCGGCGGTGTGGCTAAGGGTGGACCAATCGGACTTGGAGCCCATGATCACGCCAACCAGTGCACTCATCGTCGTGCCTCTTCTCTCTGGGCGCCCGCAGGCGCGTCAAAAAACAACAAGCCACGCAGGAAACCGGCGTGGCTTGTTGTACGAATGATGGCCGGGCGAACCGACCGAAGGCCGGGCAGTATACCGAAAATGGTGCGTTAAACGCACTTTCGCCGACCATCTGTCATTTGGGGTGAAGTGGCGGTTTTATTGACTCGCAGGTCAGCGAGGGAACAGCATAAATCCCCTGTGGGAGCGGGCTTGCTCGCGAATGCGGGGTGTCAGTCATGTAGGTGGCGACTGACACTCCGCATTCGCGAGCAAGCCCGCTCCCACCGGAGGGGTTTCCGTTATTGTCAGGATCCGATGGCGCCCTGCGCCGCACCGCCCTCGAGCTTGCGCCACAGCAACCGCACATTGGCCTTGCGCACCAGGGCGCAGCGGTACAGGCGGATCTCCAGGGGCACGTGCCATTGCGTGCCACCGCAGATCACCAGTTCGCCCCGGGCCAGTTCGGCGCGTACGCTCAGGTGCGGCACCCAGGCGATGCCCAGGCCTTCCAGGGCCATGCTTTTCAGGCTGTCGGCCATGGCCGTCTCGTAGATCGTGGTGAACCGCAGCGCCCGCTGGCGCAACAACTGGTTGACCGAACGCCCCAGGAACGCTCCGGCGCTGTAGGCCAGCAGCGGCACGCTGGACTCGCCTTCAAGGTCGAACAGTGGGTTGCCATTGGCATCGGCGGCGCACACTGGGAGCATTTCGGTCTGGCCCAGATGCAGCGACGGAAAGATCTCCGGGTCCATCTGCATGGCCGAATCCGGATCGTAGAAGGCCAGCATCAAATCGCAGCCACCTTCACGCAGGGCGTGGACAGCGTCGCCGACGTTGGTCGCCACCAGCCGCGTGGCAATGTTCATCCCTTCGTTGCGCAGTTGCGCGATCCAGCGTGGGAAGAAGCCCAGCGCCAGGGAGTGGGCGGCGGCCACCTGGATGACTTTGCCCTGCCCGCCTTCCAGGTGATGCAAATGGCGCAGCACTTCGCCCAATTGCTCCACCACCGTACGCGCCGTCACCAGGAACAACTGCCCCGCCGCCGTGAGCTCGACGGGCGTACGGGAGCGGTTGACCAGGGTCAGCCCCAGCGCGGCCTCAAGGCTGCGAATTCGCCGGCTGAATGCCGGTTGCGTCACGAAACGCCGTTCGGCCGCCTGGGAGAAACTGCGGGTCGCGGCCAGTGCACTGAAGTCCTCGAGCCACTTGCTTTCAAGATTCATCACGTCCTCCCCTACACGCACCAAAACAGGTCACACGTTCGCCGCACCGTCGGCGTCACACCAGCATTATGCCGAATATGCATAGGCCAGTGTTTAACAGCATTGGCCCTATTTTTCCCCAAAGCCTAGGATCCACAGCGTTCCGGCTCAGACCGGGTCCTTATCGAGATGATTTCCGTCATGTCCTCCGCTGCATCATTCCGCACAGAAAAAGACCTGCTTGGCGTACTCGAAGTACCAGCGCAAGCGTATTACGGCATCCAGACCCTACGAGCGGTAAACAACTTCCGTCTCTCCGGCGTCCCGATCTCGCATTACCCCAAGCTGGTGGTCGGTCTGGCAATGGTCAAACAGGCCGCCGCTGACGCCAACCGCGAACTGGGGCAGCTCAGCGAAGCCAAGCACGCCGCCATCAGCGAAGCCTGTGCACGATTGATCCGCGGCGACTTCCACGAAGAGTTCGTGGTGGACATGATCCAGGGCGGCGCCGGCACGTCGACCAATATGAATGCCAACGAAGTCATCGCCAACATCGCGCTGGAGGCCATGGGTCACCAGAAAGGCGAGTACCAGTACCTGCACCCCAACAACGACGTGAACATGGCGCAGTCCACCAACGACGCCTACCCGACCGCGATCCGCCTGGGTCTGCTGCTGGGTCACGATGCGTTGCTGGCCAGCCTCGACAGCCTGATCCAGGCGTTCGCCGCCAAGGGCGAAGAGTTCAGCCACGTCCTGAAAATGGGCCGCACCCAGCTGCAGGATGCCGTGCCGATGACCCTCGGCCAGGAATTCCGCGCCTTCGCCACCACCCTGAGCGAAGACCTGGCACGCCTGAAAACCCTGGCGCCTGAACTGCTCACCGAAGTGAACCTGGGCGGCACCGCCATCGGCACCGGCATCAACGCCGACCCGCGCTACCAGGCCCTGGCCGTGCAGCGCCTGGCGACCATCAGCGGCCAGCCGCTGGTGCCGGCCGCCGACCTGATCGAAGCCACCTCCGACATGGGCGCCTTCGTGCTGTTCTCCGGCATGCTCAAGCGCACCGCGGTCAAGCTGTCGAAGATCTGCAACGACCTGCGCCTGCTGTCCAGCGGCCCACGCACCGGCATCAACGAAATCAACCTGCCGGCCCGCCAGCCAGGCAGCTCGATCATGCCCGGCAAGGTCAACCCGGTGATCCCGGAAGCGGTCAACCAGGTGGCATTCCAAATCATCGGCAACGACCTGGCCCTGACCATCGCGGCCGAAGGCGGCCAACTGCAACTGAACGTGATGGAGCCGCTGATCGCCTTCAAGATCTTCGACTCGATCCGCCTGCTGCAACGGGCCATGGACATGCTGCGCGAGCACTGCATCGTCGGCATCACCGCCAACGAAGCGCGCTGCCGCGAACTGGTCGAGCACTCGATCGGCCTGGTCACCGCCCTGAACCCGTACATCGGCTATGAAAACGCCACCCGCATTGCCCGTGTTGCCCTGGAAAGTGGCCGCGGCGTGCTGGAACTGGTGCGCGAAGAAGGCTTGCTCGACGACGCCATGCTCGACGACATCCTGCGCCCGGAAAACATGATTGCTCCGCGTCTGGTCCCGCTCAAAGCGTGATCGACACGGCCACCGCTCACCAGGTCGAGGGACTAGACACCTCTCACCTTTTTGAGGGCTTGGGGATCTTCCCCAAGCCCTTTTTTTAATGGATAGCAGCCAGGGATGACCGAATCTGTGGGAAGGAACCTGCTCGCGATAAACGACGACACGCTGCCCGTTGTAAACCGTGTCGCCAACCAACGCGAGCAGGCTCGCCCCCACAAGAACCTGACCGTAAGGCCAGGTGTTCCAAAGGGTCCGTTTCGTCGGACGCACCACAACTGTGCAGACGGGCACCGCACTGATAGGTATAGTGCCGCCCCTCTTCGCATGAGCGGTCGTCCGCAACGAGACCCTTAAACATGCGAAAACCGAACTAATAACAAACCCGCGAAAATGGACCGGGACGAAACTTCGCCTCATCTGTCGGGCCGCGCGCCGACCGGTGTAACGCGATGTTTCCAAAGGGCCAGCATTTGCTTAAACAAAAAACAGCGAGGAATACTCATGCTCGAAGTCATCAACGACTTCCTATCAGGGAAAGTGCTGATCGTGCTCATTGTCGGGCTCGGTGGCTACTTCACGATCCGCTCGCGTTTCGTCCAGTTCCGTCACTTCTTCCACATGTTCACGGTGTTCCGTGAAAGCCTGAAAAGCAGCACTGACCAGCTCAGTTCCTTCCAGGCCCTGATGCTCAGCCTGGCCGGTCGTGTCGGCGCGGGCAACATCGCCGGTGTCGGCATCGCCGTGACCCTCGGCGGCCCTGGTGCGGTGTTCTGGATGTGGGTAACTGCCCTGGTCGGTATGTCCAGCAGCTTCTTCGAGTGCTCACTCGGCCAGCTCTACAAGCGCTGCGACTCCGAAGGCCAGTACCGTGGCGGCCCGTCCTATTACATCCAGCACGGCCTGCAGAAACGCTGGTTGGGCATGATCATGGCGTTCCTGCTGCTGGTCACCTTCGGCTTCGCCTTCAACGGCCTGCAAGCCCACGCGGTGACCCATTCCCTGAACAACGCTTTCGGCTTCGACACCACCTACACCGGCCTCGGCCTGGCGGTGCTGCTGGGCCTGGTATTCATCGGCGGCATCAAGCGCATCGCCAAGGTTGCCGACCTGCTGGTACCGGTCAAGACCCTGGCGTATATCGCCGTAACCCTCTACGTGATCGTGCTGCAGTTCGAACATGTACCGGGCATGCTGGCAACCATCGTCAAGAGCGCCTTCGGTCTGGACCAGGCGTTCGGCGGCCTGATCGGCAGCGCCATCGTCATGGGCGTCAAGCGTGGCGTGTTCGCCAACGAAGCCGGCCTGGGCAGTGCGCCTAACGTCGCTGCCGTCGCGTCGGTCGAGCACCCGGTCGCCCAGGGCGTGGTCCAGGCATTCAGCGTGTTCCTGGACACCTTCGTGATCTGCACCTGCACCGCGCTGCTGATCCTGCTGTCGGGCTTCTACACCCCGGGCTTCGAAGGCGACGGCATTGCCCTGACCCAGAACTCCCTGGCAGCCGTCGTGGGTGACTGGGGCCGGATATTCATCTCCGTGGCCCTGTCGTTGTTCGTGTTCACCTCGATCCTCTACAACTACTACCTGGGCGAGAACAACCTGCGCTTCATGATCGGTGACAATCGCAAGGTCCTGATGGGCTACCGCGCGCTGGTCCTGGTTCTGATTTTCTGGGGCGCCATCGAGAACCTCGGCACCGTGTTCGCGTTCGCCGACATCACCATGACCCTGCTGGCGTTCGTGAACCTGATCGCGCTGTTCCTGCTGTTCAAGGTCGGCATGCGCATCCTGCGTGACTACGATGACCAGCGTTCGGCCGGCATCAAGGTGCCCGTGTTCGACTCCAGCAAGTTCCCGGACCTGGACCTGGACCGCAAGGCGTGGCCAGCCACCCCGTCGGCACCGGTTGCCAAGCCCGACGCCGCGACTGCTGGCGTGGCCGCAGCGCAACGCTGATCGGCAGGCCGATTGTAAAAAACCGGGCGCATCCCCTGCGCCCGGCGTGACACAGCGTAGGGTCGGCGTCATGCTCGGCCTTATGTTGTGGCAGCGAAGTAAAGCTGCCGTTTTCGTCCTCGGAGAACAACCATGAATTCCTCGACCTACCCTGCCGCCCAGCACGTCATGGTGCTCTACACCGGCGGCACCATCGGCATGCAGGCCAGCGCCCACGGCCTGGCCCCGGCATCCGGTTTCGAAGCGCGGATGCGCGATTACCTGCACAGCCAACCCGAACTCGTCGTGCCGCAATGGCGCTTCCGGGAAATGTCGCCGTTGATCGACAGCGCCAACATGACCCCGGCCTATTGGCAGCAACTGCGCGAAGCGGTGGTCGATGCCGTGGACATGCAGGGCTGCGACAGCGTACTGATCCTGCACGGCACCGACACCCTGGCCTACAGCGCGGCGGCGATGAGCTTCCAACTGCTGGGCCTGCATGCGCGGGTCTGCTTCACCGGCTCAATGCTGCCCGCCGGCGTGGCCGACAGCGACGCCTGGGAAAACCTCAGCGGTGCCCTGGTCGCCCTCGGCCAAGGCCTGGCGCCGGGCGTGCACTTGTACTTCCACGGTGAGCTGCTGGCGCCGACCCGTTGCGCGAAGGTGCGCAGCTTCGGTCGCCACCCGTTCAAGCGCCTGGAACGCCAGGGCGGCGGCACCCCGGCGCCGACCCTGCCTGCGCAGTTGAACTACAACCAGCCCAAGCGACTGGCGAACATCGCGGCGCTGCCGCTGTTTCCCGGCATCAGTGCGCAGATCCTCGATGGCCTGCTGGGCAGCGGTATCCAGGGCCTGGTGCTGGAATGCTACGGCAGCGGCACCGGGCCGAGCGACAACCCGGCCTTCCTCGCCAGCCTCGAGCGAGCGCGGGACAGCGGCGTGGTGGTCGTGGCGGTGACCCAATGCCATGAAGGTGGCGTTGAGCTGGACGTGTACGAAGCCGGCAGTCGCTTGCGTGGCGTCGGCGTGCTGTCCGGCGGCGGCATGACCCGCGAGGCAGCGTTCGGCAAGCTGCAGGCATTGATCGGCGCAGGGTTGCCGGTGGAAGAGGTGCGGCGGCTGGTTGAGCTGGACCTGTGTGGCGAATTGTCCTGACACTGGCTCAGCATTAACCTGGGCGGCCTTCGAGTTGGAAGGCCTATGCCGCTGAGTCACCCTCAGCGCTGAGCAATTGGCTGAACCGGGTGCTGCTTATCGGCTTAAAGCAGTGCCCGTCCGATCTAAAAACTGCGGCGATAAATGGGCATAATTACGCCGATCCTCATGGCGGCGCTGCTGACACACATCGGCAGCAGGCAAGGCAATAGCCCAGACACACTATTGCTTTATTTTTTTGGCCCTTGCTTTATAGGTACCAACTAAAAAACGTGAAGTGCCTCTCGGGGCTGACCATGACTCGTAGCGAATCACGAAAATAAACCTGGGCACTTGGTCACCTTGGAAGAAACTATTCAAATGGAATTGTTTTTATGGAAATCATTAATGCCTACCCGGCTTTAGCCTTCGACTTTTCTAGCGTCGGCGCCGAATGGATACGCCACGCTCGCGCCTTCAATAGCCCAAAACTATCCTCCACTCAGTGCACCGCATTGACTAAAGCCGCAGGATGCTGCTGAACATGATCTCCCTATTGCGCTCCCTAAGCCCGGTTGCTGTCATGGCGGCCAGCATTTCGTTGTTGGCGGGGTGTGCCCCCATCGCCCCCATTCAACCTATTGACCAAACCGATATAATGCAAGACGCGGGGCCGGACGCCGAAGCTATTGAGCTCCAGAAGCGCGAAGACCAACTTTTCGCTGACGCCAAGTCGACGGGCAAGGTGGTATTAGTGGTACCCACCGCAAGCCTGGATAGCTTGAACACAGACTTCCAAAACAACGATTCAACAATGGAGTTTCTAAAATTGCGTTCGGCCGTCACCGAATGGACGAACACACAGGATTCCACTGCCCAGTTTAAAGTCGGCTACGATACTCAGAAAACCGCCATCGGCTCTCCGCAAGGTTCTTATTTTCAAGTTGTATTTGGCCGGACACTGTACAAGATTTATTTGATAGATCCTGGCCACTATACAATCAGCGGCGTCAGCTATGACGTACCGAGGACAAGCGCCTATGAACCCCCAGGTGACCATGGTATTCGGGCTTCAAGCTTGGGCTATATCACCCTCTCGCCCAAGAGCTTCGCTGAGTATGACCGTGGCGAGCGATGGGAGGATGCCAGTTACACGACCGATACGGTCCAAGAGGAGCGTTGTACTGCAGTTCGTGTTGTCAATGGCGAGTGCGTGAGCACTGGCAAATACTCTTACGAGGTACAGCGCCAAACGTCTCCCGCAGGCTGGCGAAAAACTATCCAACAACGCGATGTTGAAGGCAGGACGGTATCTGCTCATTTGTCCAAGGACTTTGCCTCATTTGATGTAGCGGCAGGCGAGGTGGTACTGATCGATGGCTTCTTTGCTGATCCACCGAGTTTTGAGTATAAGGAGGGAAGCTGCCGGCAAACTCAGCAGAGCCAAATGCGCTGTGAGCTTCAGCAAGTCAGGCTGGTAAAACTGATCGCCGAGGTTGATCAGGTTTTGCAGGTGTTAAATGCTGCAGATTACGGTTTTCCTAAGATGGCCGAGGTGCTCAAACAACTGACCTACCGCCCTTTAAAAGTACTGGCTAAAAAATCCACTGGCCATTCAACTTGGGGACCGGTTTATTCGGTGCAGGCCGATTGATGGATTGCTGCTCTAACGTTGATGCCCACTCGCCACCGATAGATGCCCTCGCCACAATCGCTGTACCACACCCGCGGCATGCAATTTGCTCGACCTCCAGCCTCCCCAAGGCTGGAAACGAACATGCTGCATTCCCACCTCACCACCCTCAACGCCGTCTCACTGGTACTGAGCACCTTTAAAAACGAAGGCTTGCCCAGCGATGCCTTGCTGGCCGGCAGCGGCATCAGCGCGGCGGACCTGAGCCGGGCCGATACGCGCATCACCACCAACCAGGAGATGCAGGTCTGCGCCAACGCCGTGGCCCTCAAGCGCGACATCGGCCTGGAATTGGGCCTGCGCATGCACGTTTCGTCCTACGGCATGCTCGGCTATGCCCTGCTCACCAGTGCCACCTTAGGTGACGCTTTGCGCCTGGCACTGCGCTACCCGGCGCTGTTGGGAACACTCTTCGAGCTGAATCTGGACGACGATGGCGAGCACATCTGGTTCAGCGCCAACGATTATCGGGAGAACCCGGCCCTGGCGGTGTTCAACGCCGAGTTCTGCATGGTTTCGCTAAAGGTGATCTGCAACGACCTCCTCGGCCATGCATTGCCGTTGCACGCCGCGCGCTTCGAACACCCGGCGCCCGACTACCAGGCGCGCTACACCTCGCTCTTCGACTGCCCGGTGCGCTTCGACAGCATCGATAACGCTTTCGCCTTCGACCGTCACTGGCTCGACCAACCCTTGCCCCTGGCCGACCCCATCACCCATCACGCCATGGCCGAACGCTGTCGCCGGCAGAACACCGAATTCACCGGACGCCAAGCCTGGCTGGGACGGATCCGCCAGTTGCTCGACACCCAACTGGACGCCGCCCCCGGCCTGGAGGGCCTGGCCGAACAGATGAACTGCTCGGCGCGCACCTTGCGCCGCCACCTCAAGGACCTGGGCTGCAGCTACCAGGAGCTGCTGGACGAACTGCGCTTCGAGCGGGCCAAGCAGATGCTCTGCGAGGACCAATTGCCGATCTATCGAATCGCCGAACGACTGGGCTTCAGCGAAACCGCCAGCTTCCGCCATGCCTTCGTGCGCTGGAGCGGCGTGGCGCCCAGCCAGTTCAGGGCCTGAATCACCGCTACACCTTGAGGCCGGGGGGTGTCTGGGCTGCCGCCATCGCGAGCAAGCTCGCTCCCACAGAAGATTGCCACTGTTCACAAATGTTGCGAGCAGCCCCACCCCCTGTGGGAGATTCTATGGTGCAGGGCTACCCCCTAAATGCCTTTCGGTAAATATTCGCTCTGATTCTTCAGCAGGGCGAATACCACTCGGGCAAGCTTGCGGGCCAGTGCTACTAATGCTTCGGTTGTGCTGAGTCCCCGGGCCCTTAGTGCCTCATAAAAACCCTTCCATGCCGCTGTGCGCCTCGCCGACATCGCGGCGTTATGCATCAATCGACGGGCCTCTGGGTCACCTCGCTTAGACAGGCAGCGGCGTCCCTTCTTTTTCCCTGAGTCCGATATACG